>NZ_CACVBO010000001.1:306500-613000 GCF_902728235.1 Lentimonas sp. CC4 | reverse complement strand
GCATAATCCCTTCCTTGTGCTACGAAAGGAATCATCACTGGGGTTCCAACGTGCTCCGGCATCGAGCAACATTCGCATGCAAGTAAGTGACTGCTCCTGTTCTTTGTCCTTGTTGCGATACCAACCAAAATCATAGAACTCCGACCTGACGAAATATTCAAGGTTCGGGCAGGACTGTGAATCCGAATAATTCAATTGGTCAGGTGTCATCTTTTTGACGATCCGCTCAAGGATTTCAGGCTCATGCCTAAAACTTAGACCTTCCAACAATCGCGATCGGTCGACTCCTTTTGAATCAATCTTAATGGTCTCAATAAACTCTAAATCACCTTGGCTATAGGCCTCTTGTATCGCCGTGGTGGTATAAGTATCTTCTTCGACAGACCCAGTGATGCCATCTGGAACTTCACGATTTGGGTCGGCTCCCGCCCACCGCAGCATGATTGTCCACCAGACACGCTTCTCCTTCACTGCGCTTACGAGAGCTTTGGCAATCTGATCCTCCATCTCAGGATACTCGGGGCGGAATGCTTTGTAAATTCGGAGGAGTGGTCGGGCTCGTTTACAGTCGAGCGCGTTAAAAAACGCGTCATGCATGTCAAAGCGCATCCCCAGGGCGAGGAAACGGCGAATGAGATCCTCATCCATGATGGCAATCACTTCATCCAATTCAGCACACTCCCATGGAGCATTATGATCTAATAGTAGGGAAATAAGATCCGCACGTCCCTCTCTTGATGCCTTAAATATGGCATCTCCAAGTTCCTCCTCCGTCCATTTCACACGTTTGAGCAGCAATTCTATTAAAGAGTAGAACCCAACTTCAGTTGCAAACTCCAGCATACTACGGGTTTGCCTAGAATTGTGCGATGATTTGGAGCGGAGTGGCTTGCCGGTCTTTATCCAGTCCTCGGCTTCAGTGAGATTGCCTCGGCGTATCATCGGTCGAAAGCAAGGCGGCTTTGGTTTGGCTGTCTTCTTTTTCGGCATAATTTATATTTCCTCTTGATTAAAAGCCTGACGTGATCATGTTGCAACTCACTGGTGGCTACCGAATCTCGCGGGATTCATTTTTTCCAGGTCGGCGACAACTGACTTTATCCAGTATTTCACTTCCAGTTAAATTCTATGAAAGGATACAAACATGTCAGACCTTACACACGGGTTCAGTGATACCCAATTAAATGATCACTCTGCGTCCGATACGATTGAACGAGTCCTCGAAGAGGCTTCACTTGACGGCCCACTTAAAGACTGCCTCTTAGATGGTTTCAAATCTGAAGTCCGCAAGAATGACCTCGCGAAGTTCGAAGAGGTTTTACGTGCCTCTCTAAGCAAAGGAACCACTGCTGAAGAGCAACTCGCACATTTCATACAGCACTGTCCTTATGAGCGTCGGCTGTTTAAACGTGGTGACGAATTCCGCGATAAGCTTAAAGATGCCATTGAGAATGGCTCTGATGAAGAGTATCGGCAGCTATATCGGGTCATCCTACCTACACCTTTGGGGATCGCGGTGAAAACGCATATCTTTCGATCAAGGCCTCTCCATTTTTTACACTTCTCAATCGGACTGAAACAGCTATATCGGCATGATTACGAAGTAGCGCTTGAGCTTTATGGCGATTCGCCTTTTGAGTTACTCGTTCGCGCTTGGTTGGAGCTAAGTAACGCTGATCGTGAAAGTATCCCAAGGTTTGCTCCGGTTGCCTTATTGGATGAATGCTGGGACTGGCAGCGTTTTGCGACGAAAACTCTAGAGAGCTACACTGAATATCTGAGACGTCTCGCTTTTTATCATGAACAACTAATTGGAGCTGGTTGGTTAGCTGAAGCAAAAGGCTTGGCGTATCACCGCCCCTCGGGCTTTGACCGCAAAACTGATAGGGCGTGGGGTGATGCCGAACGTTATTGCTGGAGCTTGATGGATTGGCAACGGCTACGAGCAGAAAAATTCAAGTCCAATGATGATTGTAAAGAGTTCCTTATGCTTAGCATCTATTTGCGAAAGAGCTTCTTAGAGTCCGATTGCGAGACAGATCTGCTTGATGTTTACATTCGAGATTCGCTTCAAGTATTGCTTGAAGTGATCCAGCAGGGGCGAGTGGAGCGTGACTATCCAGTTGATGTGTTTAATCAGTATGGTGTTGAACGCTCTTTGCATGAACGGTGGTGTTATTCTCCCCATCAGGCGCAGTGGTTCGTCGCGCTTGAGTTAAAGCTAAGAGAAATTGAGGATGCTTCCGAATTGCATGTTCTTAAGTATTTGCTGGAGAGGACGGGAAAATGTTACATTCGGCTTCAGGACAACTTGAACGACGTTCAGCTTGTTGATGATGAATCCAGTCAAGAAGAGGTTGAGTTTGAGCTTCCTGGTCGAGAGGCATGGTTACTTGAGCTTCAACGGATTCAGGCTGCATTTCTTGAGCGTAAGCTTCATCTTGAGGTGGCAGAGGTTGCTGATCTGCTTGAAATAATTTGCCACAGGACGATGCGCGATTTCGCTGAATTAACAGTTAAACTGCAAGTCGCAGATCGCTTGCTTGCACAGATTTGGCTATTTCCCGGGGCAGATCCTACGTTGTCGGATATCGACAAGTCATATCAGGCCCAGCGGTTGCTCATCACCCACGAGCCGGAGAAGCTTCTACGCATCCTGATCCAAGCGTTCCGAAAATCACAGGAGCCCTGTAGCGGTGAGAAGCTCGAATACGGAGCCGGGAGTTCATTATCTGGTATTGAGAATTCTGAGAATCCTGTTCACTGGTTCCTCTCGGTTATTATCAGTAATTGTCTGCGCCTGCCATACGCACGGCAGCAGAAAAGAATGTTTTCTAGTAATTCTAAGGTATTCAGCGATGAAGAAGTTGAAGAGGTTACATACTCGCTTCGCAAAACGATGGCTGAGTATTGCTGGAAGAGCTTACGTTTACGTAAAGGCGAAACTTGCGAGAGTAATCGTTATCAAAATGCGCAATGCACAGAGCCAAATCCGATCTGGAGGCAGGCATACGCGAAGGCATTATCTGAGATCGGATTAGATCTCGGTGGCAGCGTGCACAAGACACTTAATTTTATTCGTAAAAACGACCCAAATGAGAGTGTTTGTGCGGCTGCTGCCGACGCCTATAAGTCAGTGCGTCGCCAGAAGAATTCAGATGAATCTGATCCGATCAAAGGCCTATTGATCGCTTTCTGGTGGCTCAGGCTGGGGCAGCGAACAGCGATGAGCCTAGATGTAGATCCCAGCTCGGCCACACGCACTCGTCGTGATGAACTTAGATATGCAGACCGTGTTGATTCTGTGATCAACATGATACTTTCATAAACTTTTTGGTGTATCGGGGAATGCGTCTCCCCACTCATAGCCTGCAAAGGCCGCCATGTATAAGAACCCAGGCAGAGAGGTCGACTCTTTGCCGCACGGAGAAACTACGCCATGACTACGACAATTGTCCTACCGCAAACGGTAAACCTGCATTTCACGAAATTGTGTAATGCCAAATGCAAATTCTGCTTTGCAGAATACAGTGAACTGACAGGCTCAGTTCGCTTCGAACAGTTCCTCAGAATCATCTCTATGATTGCAGAGGAACCCAACAATGGAACTCAACGAAGAATCAACTTCGTTGGTGGAGAGCCCACGATCATCAAAGAGCTCCCGCTTCTGATTGAACATGCGAAACAATGCGGATTGCGGACTTCAATCGTGAGCAATGGGCTCAAGATGATCCGTGCAGGCATTGATCAGTATGGTGACTTGGATATGATCGGCTTGAGCATCGATAGCCTGCGTCCATCAACGATACGGGAGGTTGGTCGCTATGGGTTCTTCAATGGGACCAAGCTTATTCCTAATTTGGATGACTGGATTCGCTTGTGTCAGAAAATTCATGCCGCCGGCATTGATTTAAAGATCAATACAGTGGTGAACCGCTTAAATCATGATGAAAGCCTTCATGAGCTAATTCAGAAAACTAACCCGAAGAAATGGAAAATCTTCCAAGTCACGCATGTGGTTGGTCAAAATACCGACTCTTACGACGACTGGTCAGTGACTGATTGTGAGTTTGATGCGTTTGTCATGAGACATCAAGATCTTGCATTTGATGGCACTGATATCGTCGTTGAACGTGCAGAATGGATGATTAATTCATACGCGATGATTGGGCCGAATGGGTGTTTCGTCGATGGTGCGAACGGTCATCGCTACAGTAAACCAATTACTGATGTCGGTGTCTCTGCGGCTTGGGCTGATATTCGTTATGACTCTGAGCGCTTCGAATTGCGCAGTCGCTCTGTCACCGGGGCACAACGGGAGGTCGTTGATGTGTAAGCCACGGCTGAAACTCTCCTCACATGCTCAGAACAAACTAAAACTCATTCATTCAAAGCTCAATACTGGCACCAGTTTCGTGAAATTGGGTGGCCGGAAGCTGCATACTCCCGTGAATTGCGGTCTTTGTGTCAGTTTTATTTTGAGCCCAGGTGAACGGGCAATCCTCTGCAGGAAGGAGAATGGTTCGTTCAAGGTTGAGTTTTCAGGGACACACCAGAGCTACGATAGAAAGGTTAGTCGGAATGGAAAAAGGCACCTAAATCACTAAAAAGGAGGCACCTCTTCTCGCTTCAGAGCGGGGGTGCCTTTGGGGCTTTTTTAATGGAAAACTTGTAAATTTCGTTAACTTTGACAAATCCAGAGGATCTGCTTCTATTGTCAGACCATGACGAATCGTAAACGATCAGAGACCTCACTTGCCGATGCAATATTGGAGGCCACTTTAGGGATGGATGACGGTGACTTCACTGTAGAATTTAAACCCGCTCGTGGTGGGAAGGTGATCCGAATTGCAGCCAGGAAATCTGGCGGGGAGCTTGAGTTGTTAAGTCGCTCTGGGCATCGGGATCTTGTGCCTGAAGATACAGATCCTTCGATAGGGACTATGGCGAAGATTGGCTCGGGCGATTCATTGCCTTCTGTTGACCGAGATATGAGCGACGTTCAGGCAGAGTTGCACGCATCATTAGACCCCAGCGAACTCGTGAAGCGAATTGGCCTCAGTCGTGTGACAGTCTCCAATTATCGATCAAAGGGGAAGATTCTAGGCTTAAGAAAAGGCAACCGCTATGTCTTCCCGGCTTGGCAATTGGATAAAACGGGGCAACTACAACCAGTGATGCAGGATATTTTGCGAATTCTCGAAGTGGTCACTAAGGATCCGATAGACCTGTTGATACTGATGATCACTGGCTTGGACTTCTTTAAAGGTAAATCTATCAAGGATTTCCTAATCGCTGGTGACACCGTATCTGCACTACAGGAAGCTCGTATGATTGCGAAAGTGTAGATTCGATCCGGTTTCGGTTATTTCTATAATCTGATACTTCTTAAGCAAAACGTCCCACTTGTTCGTAGAAATGTCTGAGCAACATCCCTCTTCCGAGAAGAGCGTTCGTTTTCGCTTCCACCGCCGCTTGGCTATCTGCCTTTTGCTTGGCGGTCGGGTTGAGCAGATAATCGTTGATTTCCTCGTCTGTCATTACGGGATTCCATGCCGCAAGTTGTTCTCGACTAGCTAACCAGGACGTCTCCGCATAGCAGTTGGCGAAGAGGTAAATCGCTGGACCTTTTTCTTTCGAGCGAATCAGATTTAAATACGCGCCAATAATCGAGGTTCTAACTAGCGAGGGTTTTTGTAGGTAATCGATGGCTGGAATGAATTCATCTTCACTAGATCGCTGTTCTTTCGCTGAGTGGAATTCGAGGAAGATCTTCATGTTGGCAGCGGTCGTCTCCGCGTCTTCTTCGGGGAAGGGCAAAGGGCTATGCTTAGCCACTTCTTCGGCAAGTAACACGACTCCCGAAATCCAGTGGTGTATGGGGAAGATGCTGTCCGATCCAGTTCTGCGGCCATCAGAGCTGATCGTAGCTTTCCCTTGTCTGATCTGTTCGGCCACTTCATGGGCACTGAGGTCTTTCGACCAAGAGCCGTCGATTAATTTTAATTCGTAGGTCATATTTGTAATGTCGCGGATCGTTTAGTGAATTGCCTAATAATAATTAGGCAATCTGCCAGATCAACATAATCTGCGTCAAATAATTCTATCTCAAAAAGGGAGATGTTTTCAGTTTGAGGCTCCCGTTTTAAATCCCTCAGTGATATGGAAAATACTGATATTCATCATGGACGAAAAGTCGGTAGTTTTTGCCTTCCGACTTTATGTGAAATGCGACAGAAAATGATGATATGTGCGAACTCTATGAGTTTCTTATGTCGTGCAACTTGTTTGTCGTCAGTGTTAAAGCGCTGCCTTGCTAAATGCGACAGGGGTTGCTGATAAAATGTAAATAGCGACAAAAAAAGCTTCCAGAGGAAGCTTCATAAACGGTGTTTCCCGAGGGAAATTAGATCATTCTCGCGACATTTTCATGTGAAACATGCGACATAAATCGATGCAATTTACAAAAAGATCGTCCCGTAAAAAACGGGAAGCCGAGAAAAAGCCGACTCCAGCGGTTTCTGTCAAGGCCAGTTTTATTAGATTTTTAGAAATATCTAATATATCGACGTCTCGCAGGTGTCTTAGCGGTGACTGGGGCAGGCTTTTGCAGGAATTGACGAGGTGCATCTTCTCTCCATTTATCTACAGCCCTTTCGCAGGTTTGAGGCCGGTGGACTCTCGAATACTGGAGTCTGGGGTGTCAGCCATGGATGCGTCCTCTTCTACTTCGGTGTGTTCGAGATATTTCTGGTAAAATGTCCCGAGGCTTATGATCTCTTCTGGGCTGAGTTCGAGCTCTTCGGTGAGCATGTGGCTCAGCTCTGCTTTCTTTTTATCTGAAAGTTGCTCGGTTTCCTCGCTGTTGATCAAGGATTGCAGGTCGTCCATCGTCATTTCGGACAGTGGCTTGCTTTCGTAGAGTGCCTGCACCTTCTGCAGGACTTCCACTCGGCTAAATGTCTCTGCGGCATTGCCGTCGGGGGAGGTGAGTTGTGTCACCCAATCAAGTATATAAGGCGTGGCCGCTAAGCATGCGATGAGCATCAATAGGGCGAGCACGGGTCTGATTATAAAACGGATGATCATGTGATGAACGGTCGCTGAAACGAAGAGTCCAAGCCTCTGAATTCTTTGTGAGTTGTCAATCTAGACGCAGGCGGACGTCGTATCCTTAAAAGAGTAGTTAGAAGGTAGAAGGCAGTAGTTAGGAGCTGAAGATCAGTGTATTATGCCCTTGGCTGCGCCCTTCGGTTGCACCCAAGGGCATAATAAAGTGTCGCTGCGCTCGGTAGGCGCCGATCGACAAAGCTCTAAGGAACTCATTACCAAAGACTAACTTGCTGCGCCATCTACGGACTTCGGCGAGCTCAGTCGTGCCGCAGACCTCCGTCTGACTCCTTACTTGCTACGCCATCTACGGCAGACCTCCGTCTAACTCCTGAATATAGGTCCTGTCGGTTGTTTTTATCGGAGCGTGGCTTTTTTGGCGACAAATACGGGGGATTCGATTTATTAGCAGCTATGTTTACAGGAATCGTAGAAGAAACGGGAACGGTGGTTTCCTTCGAAGAACAGCAAAATTCATGGCGTTTGGTATTGGCCGCTGAAGTGGTGACTAAGGATTTGCAGATGGGCGATAGCGTTGCGGTCAATGGTTGCTGCCTGACTGCGGTCGCATTTGATGCTGGGCGTATCGAGTTTGACTTACTCGGCGAGACGAAGCGCTTGACGTCGATTGATGGCGTTGGGCCTGGTGGTAAGGTGAACCTTGAGCGCGCCTTGTTGCCGAGCACACGTATGGGCGGGCATTTTGTCTCGGGGCACGTCGATGGCACGGGAGTGATCGAGGCGATCGAGCCGCGCGGTAAGGATTTCTTTTTCCGAATTAAACCAGATGCCGATAAGCTGAAATATATCGTGAGCAAGGGGTGTATTACTGTGGATGGTATATCGCTTACAGTCTCGGAAGTGGATGAGGAAGGCTTTGCGATTTGGCTGATCCCACACACCATGGAAGTCACAAATCTACATACTAAGAAGGTCGGAGATCGTGTGAATTTGGAATACGATCTGATTGCGAAATACGTAGAGAAGTTGTTCGCGCCTGTTGGGTAGCGGCGGTGCCTAGTCTTACTAAGATTGAGCTTGATAAAGAACGATTGCTGGTAGCGGCGTGCATCGTGCGCAGCATGCGTTGCCTTCGTTCCGAATTTGATGGGGCGCAGCGACGCACGCCGCTAGCACGACAAATTGGCATCCAAAAAAAGGCGACTCAGTTGAGCCGCCTTTTTTTTGAATCGAATGCAGAGCCTTGTTTATTTTCCTGTGGGAGTTGCTGCGCTGTCTGGCATGGGGATTGGGGCAAACGTCGCCACTGTCTTATCATTTTTAATGAATAGCAGATTGCCGTTCGAGGCGTTGGTGAGCGTGGAGCCCTCTAGGCTTTGCAGTAGTATGCGTGCAAATTGGTCGAGTGGCTTCCCTGAGTTCTGAATCAGGGTGAATGCTCCGACTACGTTTTTATCCACTGGTGCGCTCAGCGTATTTTGTTGGCCAGCGAACAGTAGGTATTTCTCGTTCAGTTTTAACGTGGCGGTTACATTAATGCCGATCCCCGAATTCGTCAGGGATTTGAGCGCGTAGAGTCCAGTGACGGGTGAACTGTTTGTGGCACAGCCGCTTAGCAGGGCTAGAGCGATGGCGAGAATACTGATTTTGAATAAATGCATGTGCTCGTGGAGGCAGCTACTATTCTTTGGAAGCCGAAGTCTCTGGCTCGACATCGACGTATTGGAAGACGGCAGTTACTTTACGCTTCTTCGTGAAGGTAAGCTTGCCGCGCCCGTCGAGTTCAAATTCGGAGCCTTCGAGTGCGCCGATCAGATCGGACTCAAATTGCATCATGTTGGGAGGACCCGCACGGCGCGTTGTGATCATTTGCCCGATTTCGTCATCTTCGATGGGTGCCTGCCATTGGTTGACGGGGCCAGAGCCCGCGATACTGGTATCGCGCACGTGCATAATGATAGGCTCGTCGATCGTGGCGTCTGAGCCTGTCAGTGAGAGCAGTGCGTAGTTCCCTGCGATCGATTTTGGAGTGCTTGCGCAGCCTCCGAGGAAGAGTGCTGTTGCAATGAGTAAAAGGGCTTTAAGTGTGTTCATAGTCGTGAAGGTTAAGTGAAGTCTTTTGAATGGCAAATTCAGAAATGACTTGAGCGGCTCTTAGTCAGTGGTGAGTTCACTTTGTTCAGTAATAGCTGAACTGATTGCGTATGAGCAAACTTATAGAATGTGGAGTGTGTCCGAGAGTGTGAGCCAGATGCCGACGCCAATCAGGATGGCTCCGGTGAGGTTGACTGCCGCATTTTGTAAGTGTTGAATTCGTTGCAGTGCCTTACTGGCTTTGGCTGCGCTCAGTGCCAGTAGTAGTGCGATGACGCCGACAGGGAGTGCGGTGCCAAGCCCGTAACTGGCAACTAGAAGCGGTGGGAAGTTGGATGTCATTGCGATCGGCATTAGTGAGCCGAAGAATAAGGCCGCTGATACGGGGCAAAAAGACAGCGCAAAGAGCCCGCCGAGGCAGAATTCGCCCAAGATCCCATAGCGGGTCAATTTATCCGCGAATTGAGCATTCCCTAATCTGAAGTTTGCGGGGATCGGTAGCAGTCCGACGACCGCCATGCCGGCAAGGATCAGAATGGGGCCGATGAGGGGGACGATTTCATTACGCAGAAAGCTGGAGAGTGTTGGCATCGAGGTGAGGCCAGTCATCAGGATGGTGGCTAGCCCCATGTAAACCACTACGCGCCCGAGGGTGTAGGCGATGGCTCCGGCACATGCGCGGCGTTTGTTGTGTGCCTTGCGTGCCAGCAAGGAGACGGCCGCGACATTCGTCGCTAAGGGGCAAGGGCTGATGGATGTGAGAATGCCCAACCACAGCGCCGTGGTTGCCGCAATGAGTTCGTTTGTCATGATCTTAGATTCAGGAGTTAGAAGTCAGGAGGTAGGAGTTAGCGTTTCTGTGTCAGAGACTGACAATATAATTGATGATCTGAGACTACCTTCTGACTACTACCTTCTAACTACTCTTTTTAGGATGATTGAGGTCTCAGGAACTCCCGCACGGAAGAGGTGATGTAAGCTTTAAATGCTTCCGGTTGGTCGAGCAGTTTCCACACATCATCGCGCTTTTCCCAACGAATCACTTCCTCTGACGTTTCTTCGCTGATGACGACGGTTTTAAATGCGATGTCGTAGTCGCTCGTGAAGTGCTCGTTCTCAGGTCGGTCTAGGTTCAGCGTCTGAAAGCGCACGCGCCCCGCCGCGAGCTCCTGCGCGAAGGACTCTTCGACCGCTGCACGTGTGAGCGTCTCGATGTTCAGACAGGATGTGCAGCGCACATCGGTGGTGAAGTAAGTGATGAGGATCGTTAGTGCGGTGGATGACGCAGGAACTTGGGTGCTTTGAGTGAGTTCGGCTGTGGCTGGAACAGTGATTGTTTGTGATGCAGGCTCCTGGTTGCGAGTCCAAATCGAATAAGCCATGGAGCCAACGGCGAAGGTGATGAGGATCGTTTGCAGGAGTTTTCTCATGACTATTGGAGCATGCTTTTCAGTGCTTCTTGAGTGGGGACTTTACCCGCAACTTTGACTTCGCCATCGACCACCATGGCTGGAGTGATCATGACTCCGAAGTCGGCGAAGCGCATCATCTCAGTGATTTTTTCGATTTCGTAGTCTAAGCCGAGTGCGTCGGCCGCTTGCTTGGTGGCTTCCGCCAGTTTGTTGCATTTGGCACAACCCGTGCCGAGGATTTGTATGGTTTTCATGGTGGCTATTGATCCTTAAACGATCTGTTGGTGGATACTCCTCCAGTCGTCGAGATTGTTGAGCATGATGGAATCTTCGATCGGCGAGTCTTCGGGCAGGCCATTTTCGGCCAGCATTTTACTGCGCGAGCCTTCGGCTTTTTTACGCTCAGTGACGATGCTATTCACTTTGCTGATGTTTTGCGGAGAGAGATCCGCACCTTCCTGTTCGCGAATCCATGCCTCAAATTCTAAATATGAGGGGCGTGACTCCATGATGAACGCACGAGCGGCGTCTGGTTCTATTTGTAGTCCTTCGAGCACCATGAAATCGAAGCCGGGACGGATGTCCTTATAGCCTGCGGGCAGGTTCCCGGAGGCCGCGAGCAGGGTCTTCAGCCAAAGGCGTGGGAGGTGCTTGATGCCGAGTGGGCCTTCTGTTCCAGAACTGATGAGTGGGATGATGTTTTCCATAACGAGACAGATATTAGTTTACGCGAGTTTACTTTGCAGGGAACCAATGCTTTGTTTTATTGGCAATTTTAACGAGCGCCAGCATTACTGGCACTTCGACGAGCACCCCGACAATCGTAACCAGCACAACGGGCGATGAAGCTCCAAAGATAGTAATGGCCACAGCCACGGCTAACTCAAAGAAGTTAGATGCGCCGATCATTCCAGCGGGTGCCGCAACATCATGGCGAAGGCAAAGCTTTCGGCTTGCGAGGTAGGCGATAAAGAAAATCAGAACCGTTTGCAGGATCAGAGGGATCGAGATGAGTAAGATATGGAAGGGGTTCTCAAGAATGATGCCGCCCTGAAAGGAAAAAATGAGCACGAGCGTGAGGAGTAAGCCCACAATCGTGATATTATTAAACTTTGGCAAAAAGCGTTCATGGAAATACTGGTCGCCATGTTTCTGGATGACGTAGTGGCGTGTCCAGATGCCGCTCGTGAGCGGAATGACGACGAACAGTATGACCGAGAGGAAGAGCGTGTCCCAAGGGATGCTCACTCCAGTGATACCGAGAAGAAACACCACGATGGGCACGAATGCGACGAGGATGATGAGATCGTTCGTGGCGACTTGAACAACGGTGTAGGCTGGGTTGCCGCGTGTGAGGTGACTCCATACGAACACCATGGCGGTGCAGGGCGCAGCGCCGAGGATAACGGCTCCGGCGACATAGTCTTTGGCCAGTGCCGGATCGATGAATGCACTAAATAAGACATGAAAGAACAACCAAGTGATGCCGAACATGGTGAACGGCTTGATAAGCCAGTTCACTACCCAAGTGACATACAGCCCTGTTGGCTCCTTACGGACGTTCTTCAAACTGGTGAAGTCGACCTTCATCATCATCGGGTAGATCATCAGCCAGATTAAACCCGCGATCGGTATTGAAACTTTGGCGTATTCAAATCGGGAGAGCACCTCGGGGATTTGTGGTAGGAATTTTCCGATCAGCACGCCAGCAACCATGCAGAGCGCCACCCATACGGTGAGGTTCTTTTCAAAGAAGCTGATTCCAGCAGGTGGGTTGTCTTGTTCTTTCATGATAGTCGCCTGTTGCTTATTTTCCTAATGCTTTCTTGTGGGAAGCAAAAGAGTGATGCCTGAGGTGAGTGCAAGAAAGAGAGCTGAACCGATCAGAGCCCATAGTATGCCGCCCCATTGGAAGAGGAGCCCAGAGAAGAGGGTTCCGATTAAACGCCCCATCGCATTGGCCATATAATAAAATCCCACATTCACCGCTGCTTTATCATCATCGGCATAATCAAGGACTAAGAAAGAATGCACGCTTGAGTTCAGTGCAAATACGGCACCAAAAAGAAGGAGGCCTCCGACGATGGTAATATGCGGTGCGATATTTTGAGAAAACAAGACAGCGATCAGGGTCATGATTGCAGTCAGCATGAATGAGATCGTGAGCGCTGCTTTGCCGCCGGGGGCATGACCTTTGGTGAATCGTTTCAGAATGGCGGGGGCACAGGCTTGCACTGCGCCATAGCCGATGACCCAGCAGGCCATAAAGGACCCGACTTGAGTGAAACTCCATTCAAACGTGGTTGTCAGAAACACAGGGATGGCGACCACAAACCAGATATCGCGGGCGCCAAAGAGGAATACGCGGGCGGCTGAGAGAATTTTAATCTCTCTTTTTTGGTCAAACAGCCCCTGCAACTTGCTCTTTACTTTTGTAACGCCAATCTCTTTGGGTAAAAAGAGCAGCGAAGACACGAGCGCGAGTAGGATGATTGCGGCAAGCACCCAAAGCGCGCAATCAAAGCCTAGTTTATACAGGAGGTATCCACCTACAAAAAAACCAGCACCTTTAATGGCGTTTTTAGATCCTGTTAATATAGCGACCCACTTAAAGAGTGAGGAAGGTTGGTCTTTGGGGATCAAGTATTTGATCGCCGTTTTTGCACTCATTTTGGTGAGGTCTTTGGAGATCCCTGAGAGTGCTTGAATCCCCATCACAAAGGGGATCGCTATTTTAGGTGCCCATTCGGGATTCATGAAGGTCAGCCCAATCAGCGCGATTGGCTGAAGGGCGAGTCCCCCGATGAGGGTCGATTTCAGTCCAAAGCGCTGGGCGCCCCATCCACCAAATAGATTGGTGATGATGCCGAAGAACTCATAAAATAGAAACAGAAATGCGAGCGTGGTCGGTGCATAGCCTAACTCATGAAAATAGAGTAGGACCAGCATACGCAGAGCCCCATCGGTCAGCATAAACGACCAATAGGCTCCGGTAACCACCGCGTAGGAGCGGAGCTGATTCATTTGCTAAGTCGCGCAATTTTTGCACAGAAATCAGCCATGCGGTTCACATAACCGATTTCGTTGTCATACCACGCGATAATTTTTAGCTGTGTTCCATCATTTACCATGGTGGAAGGCGCATCAATAATCGAAGAGCGGATATCATCTTTAAAATCAACCGATACCAACGGACGTTCTTCATACCCCAAAATATCTTTGAGATAGGTTTCCGAAGCCTCTTTTAGCAGCGCATTGACTTCTTCAGCGGTGGTTTTACGTGCGACTTCAAACACACAATCGGTGATTGAAGCATTCAGTAGAGGAACGCGCACCGCCAAGCCGTTCAATTTGCCCTTCAGTTCAGGGTAGATCATTGTAATCGCGGTAGCCGATCCGGTGGTGGTCGGGATCAGTGACTGAGAGCAGGCGCGGGCGCGGCGCAAGTCTTTATGCGGCGCATCAATAATCGTCTGCGTATTGGTAATGTCGTGGATCGTAGTGATCACGCCATGCACAATTCCCAGTTTTTCTTTAATCACCTTTACGACAGGAGCCAGGCAGTTGGTGGTGCAGGATGCGGATGTTACTAGATCGTGTGCCTCTGGATCATACTGGTCATCATTGACGCCATAAACGACATTGAAGGCACGTCCTTTTACGGGTGCAGAGACGAGCACTTTAGGCACCCCATGATCGTAATAGGGTTGGAGCGAGGCTTCATCTTTAAATTTCCCTGAGCATTCGACCACGATATCGATTCCCGTCACATCAATGTCTTCGGGTGTTGCAGCATTGCTGAACCGAATCTCCTGGCCATCGACACTGATCGTTTCGCCTGCGACTGAAATCTTTCCAGTTCCCCACTTCCCGTGAACCGAATCAAATTCCAGTAAGTGAGCCGCCGTAGAGGCGCCACCTTTCAGTTCATTAATCGCAACAATATCAAATTCATCATTACCAAAGGCGGCTCTAAAAAAGAGACGTCCCATTCTACCAAACCCATTGATTAATACTTTTTTCTTAGCCATTCTATTTTCCTGTTTGTTCATTATTTGTGACTGAACGGATTGTAATTATTCAGCAGGGGAAGACGCGCGTGCCGCGTTCAATGCTTCGCGGTAGCCGAAGGCATAGGCTTCGAAGACGAGTTTAATGCCGTCGCGGATGCGGCGGAAGGCGTCGATTTCGCTTTCACCTTCGCGTCGTGCGTGAGGGGGATCTTCAACGCCCCAGTGGTAGCGATTCACTTGTTCCGGGAACGTTGGGCAGACTTTATCGGCATTGCCGCAGACCGTGATCACTGTGGTGATGCCCTTATCAAGATATTGATCGAGGTGGTCGGAGGTGTGGCCTTCGGTGCTGATGCCGAGCTCTTCAATGGCTTGTAGTGCGAGCGGGTGGACAGCGCCTTTAGGTTTAGAGCCAGCGCTGAACACCTCGAAGATGTCGCCAGCGGCAGCGCGTAAAATGGCTTCGGCCATATGACTGCGGCACGAGTTGCCAGTGCAGAGGATGAGGACTTTTGGTTTGGACATTGAGTTGTTGGTTGTTCGTTGAAAGTTGTTAAAGTTCTTGGGAGGGATGGCCTCCGCGCCGTCCGCCGAGCCTAAGCACGTAGCCTCAGTAAGGACGAGGCGGAGCTCGTCCCTCCCGCTAAAGATACTGAGCCAACGCGTTGAGCAGGTAGCCGGTAAAGATGATGGCGAGTGTGGTGATGCCGAAATAGATGCCGATGAGCTTTAGGTTCATCGTCCGTCGCAGCATGATCGCTTCGGGCAAACTGAGAGCAGCCATGGCCATCATAAAGGCGAGCGCAGTGCCGATGGGGATTCCTTTTTGGAAGAGCACGACCGCGATCGGCACGATGGCGGCGCAGCTACCATACATGGGCACGCCGAGTGTGGTGGCGATGGGGACCGAGAATATTCCAGTCTTTTCCATCAATGCGTGGATCATTTCCTGTGGCACGTAGTTGTGGATGAAGGCTCCGATGCCGACACCGACTAAAACCCAAATCCAGATCTGCTTGATCACGCTGATCGATTCGTTCCAACCGTAGCGGAGTCGTCCGGTCAAAGTATAGTCTGTTGGACCGCTTTCAGATTCAGCGGCGTTGATGATGTCTTGCTCTAAGTTTTTTTCGAGGCGCATCTTACCCAGCAAGGCTCCGGCCACGGTGCCGATGAATAGGCCACTTCCGACATAGGCGATCGTGATTGGGATGCCGAAGGAACCTGCCATAAGCACCACGAGATATTCGTTGATAATCGGTGAGGTAATCAGAAACGAAAAAGTCACGCCCAGCGGCACGCCGGCTCGTAGTAGGCTAATGAAGATGGGGATGGAGGAGCAGGAGCAGAAGGGCGTAATGGCTCCAAACAGCGCGGCGACCAAGTTGCCCCAGATGCCACCGCGGCTCATCCATTGCTTGAGCTTCTGTTCGGGCAGCCATGTGCGCAGCACCCCGATCACAAAGATCATGGCTGCCAGTAGCAGAAAGATCTTGATGGTGTCGTAGAGAAAGAAGTGAACGGCGCCGGCGAATTTCGATTCGGCGTCCATCCCGATCCATTCGTAAACGACGAGATTGATGAGTTCGGTGAGCATGTGGGTGAAGCCTCTCTGGGAGTGAGACAGACATTCTTGTCTGTCCTTTTAAGTCGCGATGACAGACAGGAATGTCTGTCTCACTTCGTAACTAGCAGCACTTGCCGCCTTTGCCGTCGTCGCCCGAGCAGCAGCTGTTCTTGGCCTTTTCGTCGGCTTTTGCTTTCATGCTATTGTCCAACTTAGTGAACATACGGGTGAAGAAACCTGTCTTAGTTTCTGGTTTCAGGTTGTTGGTGGATTGGTTCTGTTCGTTCATGGCGTTAGTTCGGAAGTGACACAGACATTCTTGTCTGTTTGCGGTGGAGTGGTGACTCTGGGTGGCTGACTCTGCTGTGACAGACAAGAATGTCTGTTTCACTTAATGGCTAGCAGCAGGCGGTATCGCCACAGACGGATTTTGGACAATCGCTGGTGCTCTGGGCGAGAGCGTCGACGATTTTTTGACGTGTGATGAGGTCTTGTTGAAGTTGGTTACACTCGACGCAATCAGCTTTGAGTAAGTAGGAGAGGTTCGATTTTAGCAGTCCGTCGATTGGTAGGATCAGGCTGTAAATCATCCAAGTGCCTTCGCGTTTGGCTTCGATGATGCCGAGTTGCTTCATGCCGGCGAGTTGCTTGGACATTTTAACCTGCGTGGCCTCGAGGATCTCCTGCAAGTGGCACACGCAGAGCGGGCCTGCATTTAGGAGGTTGATGATACGGAGTCGCTGTGGATCAGCGATGCATTTGTAGATGTCTGAGGCTTCCATTGTGCAATATATATTCCACTTGTGGTATATACTGTCAATGGTATATTGTGATTGCCGGGAAATTCAGCAATGTATGTGCGTGTGGCTTACGCGGTGTGAAAGAATTTCACGTAAAGGTAGCCGACTGTCATAATGATGAAGAAGGCCAGGCCGCTCCAGCTGAGGACACGTAGCCATATGCTGGGGCGTTGATCGACTGGCACGTTGTCGCCGCTCATCACTTTGAAGTTGATATACGCGAGCACGGGCGAGGTGAGGAAGGAGACGACTGCGGCAAAGCTGAGTAGTTGCAGCAAGTTTTGGACGAAAAATAGAACAACGACTGAGGCGGCTATGGCTGATACGCTGATCCAGATGCAGTGAATTTTGCTGAAGCGTTTTGGATCGAGGTCGCCGATCAGGCTGCAGCACGCAGCTAACGAGCGTGGATATCCATCGAGGCAGGTCAGCGTGGTGCTGAACATGGTGATAAAGGCTGCAGTTAAAATTAAATAGTGTGACCAGCTGCCAATTGTTTGGGTGTAGAGGTCGACGAGTTGCTTGGAGAAGCCGATACCGCTGGCCGAAAATGCCTCGCCTGTGCCGTGCATCACGAGCGCGCCGAGGCCGACGAAGAGGACAGCGAGCACGACTGCCGAGCCATAGCCGATGTAGAAATCGATGGAGGATTCTTTGACAGTGGCGAAGTGCCCAGTTTGTTCTTTGCGGCTAAACATCCAAAGCGAAGACCAGGCAGAGAGGTCGATTGGTGCAGGCATCCATCCGAGCAGGCTGATGATGAATGCAAAGGATGCCCACTGGTAAGGGCTGCTTGCGACAAAATCGGCTGCCGGTGCCGTTTGATTTGGAATCGCAACTGCAACGGCAGCGAGGGTGCCGATCGCGAGCACCGAGATGATGACCTTTGCCAGCCCATCGAGTAGCTTGTAGTGGCCGAACAGTAAGAGTAGAGCGCAGATGATGATGATTGCCACGGTGAGGTGTGACATTGCGACGGAAGAGAGTCCGTAGCCGGATAGAAGCGCGCCGCTGAGCATCCCGACACCTGCGATATTGATGGTGCCGGTGAGCACATTGATGGCGGCGAAGATCCAGACATAGCCGATGCCATTGCGTTTATAGCCCGCGAGTAAACTCTCACCAGTGGCTGCGGTGTAGCGTTGCCCGTAGAGAAAGAACGGGAACTTGAGTAAGTTTGCGAGGAGGACGAGCCAGAGCAGCGACCAGCCAAATTCAGCGCCAGCACGTGTGGACCAGACCAGATGTGAGCCACCCACGGCGGCACAGGCCACTAAGATGCCAGGGCCAATGGCCTTCCAGAGGTTGCTCGAACGGTTCTGTGTGGGGGACGCTTCATTCATCGCTGAGACAGAGTGCGAGCGATGCGGGGCTTGGCAATGTTATAGGGGGAAGGGGTGAAGTGAAGTGAAGTGAAGTGAAGTGAAGTGAAGTGAAGTGGCACAGACATTCTTGTCTGTTACGTCAGAGTCGTGACTCTGATCGGGCTGACTCCGCTGTGACAGACAGGAATGTCTGTATCACTTTCGGGAAGAATGTCTGTGTCACGTTTGCTATTTGGGGAGATGTCGCTAGCTGTGGGGGATGGCTGTTGAGTCGTTGAATACTGAAGTGAAGATTCGCTCGCGGAATTTACCTCATTGGACGCGTGATGGTGCGGTGTATTGGGTGACGTTTCGACTCGCTGATTCGTTGCCTCAAGAGAAGGTGACTCAACTGAAGGCTGTGCGCGAGGAATGGTTGCTACAGCATCCCGAGCCATGGAGCGTTGAAGTGCGACGGGAGTATGCGACTCGGTTTACGAAGCAGGTGCAAGCATGGCTGGATGCTGGGTATGGTCAGTGCGATTTAGCTCGGCCAGACGTGCGTGCGGAGGTGCGGGATTGCTTGCTGCGCTTTGATGGAGTGCGTGTGCGTTTGCATTCGGCGGTGATTATGCCGAATCATGTGCATGCGGTGATGGAGCCTCTGGGCGAGCATCAGTTGGCTGTATTGTTGAAGGGGATTAAGGGTGCGAGTGCTCGGTTGGCGAATACGACGCTCGGGCGAGCTGGTGTGTTTTGGATGGATGAGTCGTATGACCGTATCGTGCGAAGCGAAAAAGAGTATGCCTATTTCTTACGCTATATTCGTGAGAACCCTGTGAAGGCTGGGTTGCGAGAGGGGGCGTATTGGCTCTATTTTAGGGAGTGAGCGATGAAGTGATACAGACATTCTTGTCTGTTACGTGTGAGAGGCGACTCTGATCGGGCTGACTCCGCTGTGACAGACAGGAATGTCTGTGTCACTTGTGTGAATGATCCGCTGATTCGACGAGCCGCGGTGGGCTAGGTTTCGGTCGGCTAGGTCTTGCACGAAGGGGCCGTCAATCAGGACGTCGACTAGGTCGACGATCGCGCGTTGTGGCTCGGTTAGGTTCTCGGCGAGGTAGCCGGTCCATAGCCAGATGTCTTTGCCGGGGCACTCGGCTTTGACGCGTTGGCAGAGCGCGAGCACGGATTCGCAATTTCCAGGAAAGAGCGGATCGCCGCCGCTGAGCGAGAGCCCTCGTCGTCGGATGCGGGTGTCACTGAGGTCGGCGATGATTCGATCGGCTAGCTCATCGGTAAACGGGTGCCCCGAGTTTGGGCTCCAGGTGGATTGATTGTAGCAACCTTTGCATCCGTGCGCACAACCAGACACAAACAGCGTGCAGCGCGTGCCGGGGCCGTTGACCACGTCGACGTCGAAGTATTTTTGATAGTTCACGGGGGAATTGAGAATTAGGAATTACGAATTAAGAGTTGGGGCGAGAGCTTCGCGGTGGGTTCTCAGGTTTCAGCCCTCAGCTCTCAAGTCTCTTACAAGTGTTTCACGCGGCGTAGGACTTCTTCCTGTTTGCCGGCGTTGAAGGGGCGGGCGTCGGGGCTGCCTAGGTAGCCGCAGACGCGGCGAGTGACGGAGACGCGTTTGGGGTCGAAGTTGCCGCATTGTGGGCAGGTGAAGCCTTTCGGTGTGCAGCTGAATTCGCCTGTGTAGTTGCAGTCGTAGCATTCGTCGATCGGCGTGTTCGTGCCGTAGTAAGGCACGCGGGTGTAGCTGTAGTCCCAAACGTCTTCGAGTGCTTCGACGTTTTGCTGCATGTTGGGATATTCGCCGTAGCAAATGAAGCCGCCGTTGGCGATGGCGGGGTAGGGCATCTCAAAGTCGATCTTGTCGAAGGGGTTGACCTTCTTCTCTACGTCGAGGTGGAAGCTGTTGGTGTAGTAGCCTTTGTCGGTGACGCCTGCGATGATACCGAATTCCTTGGCGTCGATACGGCAGAAGCGGTCGCAGAGATTTTCGCTGGGCGTGCTGTAGAGGCTGAAGCCGTAGCCAGTTTCATCTTTCCATCGTTCGGTGGCAGCGCGTAGCACCTGTATGATGCGCAGGGCGTGGCGCTGTAGTGTTTCGCTATCGTAAACGTGGGTGTCGTTGCCGAAGAGGGCGTTGACCGTTTCGTGCAGACCGATGTAGCCGAGGCTGATGGAGGCGCGGCCGTTCTTGAAAATGTCGGATACTTTGTCGTCGGGGTTGAGGCGCACGCCGCAGGCACCTTCCATGTAGAGGATCGGCGCGACGCGGGCGCAGACGTTGTCGAGACGCGAAATACGGGCATCGAGTGCCTTCTTTGCGAGCTTGAGGCGCTCGTCGAGAATGGTGAAGAAGCGGCATTCGTCGCCTTTGGCTTCGAGGGCGATGCGCGGCAGGTTGAGGCTGACGACGCCGAGATTATTGCGGCCGTCGTGTTCTTCGCCGTCTTCATTCTCATGGGCGGAGAGGAAGCTGCGACAGCCCATTGGTGTCTTGAAGGAGCCGGTGACTTTGACGACTTGCTCGTAGTTGAGAATGTCTGGATACATGCGCTTGGTGGCGCATTCGAGAGCGAGTTGCTTGATGTCGTAGTTCGGGTCGCTCTTCTTGTGGTTGAGGCCGTCTTTGACTGCGAAGACGAGCTTCGGGAAAATCGCGGTCTTGTGCTTTTTGCCTAGACCTTGGATGCGAATGTTGAGGATGGACTGCTGGATGAGCTTGGACTCCCAGCTTTCGCCGAGCCCGAAGCCGAAGGTGACAAACGGAGTCTGGCCGTTGGCGGTGTGGAGTGTGTTGACTTCGTATTCGAGGGACTGGAAGGCGTCGTTGCACTCTTTGGTGATTTGCGCTTTGGCGAATGCTTCGGCGTCGGCAATGTTCCACTGCTCCGCGGTGGCGAGGTGCTTCTCGTAGCTGGCGGTGACGTAGGGCGCTAGCACTTCGTCGATTCGGTTGATCGTGGTGCCGCCGTAAATGTGACTGGCGACTTGGGCGATAATCTGCGCAGTGACAGCGGTGGCCGTTGCGATGGACTTTGGCTGCTCGATCTCGGCGTTGCCCATTTTGAAGCCTTGCGTGAGCATCCCGCGCAGGTCGATCAACATACAGTTGAACATGGGGAAGAAGGGCGCGTAATCGAGGTCGTGGAAATGGAGCTGGCCGAGGTCGTGAGCGATCGAGACTTCTTTGGGCAAGAGGTAGCGCTTGGCATAGTGCTTGGCTATGATACCGGCGAGCAGGTCGCGCTGGGTCGGGATGACTTTGGCGTCTTTGTTGGCGTTTTCATTGAGCAGGCTGTCGTCGCTTTGTTCAACGAGGCCTTCGATCTCGCGGTTGAGCTGGCTCTTCTTTTCGCGGGCTTGGTCACGATCGTGCCGATATTCGATGTATTTACGAGCGAGTTGCTTGTAAGAACCTTCCATCAGCGCGTTTTCAACGGCGGTCTGGATTTCGGTGATGCAGGCTTGGTAGCGGCCATTGAATTCGGCGCTGATTTTGTAGCCGATCTCTTCGGCGTAGGGTAAGTCATCCATCTGCACAGCGAGGCCTGCTTTGTAGATGGCTTGAACGATTCGTTCGGTCGAGAAGGGCACATAAGTGCCGTCACGCTTGACGACAACAGGCTGTAAATCAGCGGGTTGGAGTTTGAAATCTTCTTCGGCAGGGCAACTAGATATTGTAGGCATTGTTCGAATAAGAACTAGATGTAGTGTTTTTTCTAGTAATATTCGTCGGTTGCTCGGTCTTTGGACGTCGTGGTTTTTGCGGCGATATTTCTTTAATATCGCTGGATCATACGCTTAGAAGATTTCCGGAACTGGTGCGGCTGCTTTGAGTTGCTGCACTTATAAGTGAAGCCTCTTGCAGACCGTTTGTTTTCTAATAGGTCGATGTTACAGGAGCTCGGCGATTGAGCCGAAGTCTGGATCGTAGAGTCGCTTATAGGTGCGCACTGCGAGGCTGTCGGTGAGGCCTGCTGTGAAATCGCATAGGCGGCGATGGCGTCCGGCGGTGGTCGTTTCGTGCTTAAGCAACTCTTGAACTTGCACGGGGAGGATGCGTAGGCCGTGGCCGTCATCGTTGCCGCAGTGCTCGCAGAGTGCTCGGAACAGCTTCTCCAGAATATGGCCACCTTTGAACTCGATCTGTTGGAGCTGTGGGGAGCGGAAAATCAGGTCGAGGGCGATGCGTTTGTAGAGTTTGCTCTCAGCTTTGACATCGGCCGCGATGGTGAGGTCGAAGGCGTGGCGGTTGGTGCGATCGCTAAGGAAGCCGCTGCGCGGGGTGAGTGTGCAACCATGGACGAAACGGCCAATGCGTGCGCCGAAGTGGGACTCGTAGCGGTCTTCGCGGATGACTTGGCAGAGCTTCTCTATGAGCGCGGTTTCGTCTGCGTTGAGATCTTGCGTGGCTGCCCATTCGGTGATGCTGCCGACATTAATATAGCGGGCGTGGATGCCGTCGACGATATCGTTGAGCGAGTAGGCGGTGTCGTCTGCCCAGTCCATGATCTGGCATTCGATGCTCTTAAAGGAGTTGAGCGCTTTGGGGTTGTTCAGCTCTGCAGGGATTTCGTTGCCGCCAAAAATCGTGCTGCGCCAGTTGGCTTGCTCGTCGTAGATGAAGTGGTGTTCGGGGTAGTCTGGCGAGCCGTCTGCCTTCTGGCCGATGCACTCGTGGTGTAGGGCTTTGTATTTCATAACGCCGTCGAGAAAGGCGCGGGTGGGAGCGATCCCTTTGGTCGCGCCGGGGCGTTCGTAGATGAGTTCGGTGAGAATGCGCAGGGTCTGGCCGTTGCCCTCGAATCCACCGTGCTCATGCATGAGCTCGTTGAGTTTACGCTCGCCAATGTGGCCGAAGGGCGGGTGCCCCATGTCGTGCGCGAGGCCGACGGCTTCAGTTAGGTCGGCATCGATGTAGAAGCGGTCGTTGAGTTGGTTGGAGCTGGCACGCAGGTATTCGCAGATGGAGCGGCCGATTTTTGCCACTTCAATGGAGTGGGTGAGTCGTGTGCGGTAGAAATCGTATTCGCCGGATTGGAAGACTTGAGTCTTGGACTGGAGTCGACGGAAGGGGTAGGAGAAAATGATTCGGTCGCGCTCGATTTGGAAGGCGTTGCGATAGTCAGAGTCCGCGACGGGGGTATCTGGAAAGCGCTCGAGGTCGAAGGCGTTATAGAATTTATTTTTCATTCGATTCTGGCTTGTTTGCCTCGAGTAGTGAGCTTACAACAACGCTTTACCTCAATCATGAAATATCCCAAAGCTTCCTTCGTTCTCAGTGCCGTGTGCGCTGGGTTGGTTTTGACCGCATTCAGCTCTACGGCTGAAGCACGTATCGGCGAGTCTAAGTCGATGCTAGAGAAGCGCTTGCTGAGTAGTGGTGGTTTGGCCTATCGGGATGAAGCGATTATTGAAGCTCGACGTGATGGTATGGAGTATGAGGGGTTCTTGGACTATATCGTATCGGATGTGGATGTGCAGGTTTACCATAAATCATCGTCGGAAGATAGTAAGGCGCTGCGCAGTAAGTTTAATGCGAAGCGTATGTTGCCGGGATGGGATTTACACGTGGTGTATGTCAATGGTAAGTCTGTGATCGAAATTTACCAACGCAGTCCGAAGATGACAGAACAGGAGATGAACCTGCTATTGCACTTACAAGGGAATGGGCAGCGTTGGAGAAAAGTTGATAAAGCAGAGCGAGCAGTTGGAGCTGATGTGCCTACTAGTAGTGCGGACAAAAAAGAATTATCAGCCTTCGGTTATCAGATGCTTCGCAATGATGGTGCGGTCCGAGCTAAGAATGTGAGCCGCGGCCTGCTCTTTGTGGATGCTGAGATGGATGCTAAATTTGCGATTGCTCGAGATGATGATCGCAATTCGAGTGCCCCCGAAAGTGTCAAAGGCTTTTAAGTGACCACGGTTCGCACTGATTTTTTTGATTTTGCGGGTTGAAATATCCGTCAGGTGTCGCTCTCTTAGCCCGCTACCCGCTGGAATGCAGAGGTGGCTGTCCTTGCGCCACTTCTGAATGCTGGCTACTAACTTTTTATAAGATTATGGCAAAAGATTGGCTCGAAGGTATCGAAGAAGAATATGACGTCGTCGTCATCGGCTCCGGCTTAGGTGGATTGACGGGCGCGAACTATCTAGCGAAGAACGGACACCGTGTCCTATTGCTTGAGCATCATTACCAATTTGGCGGCTTGGCTACGTGGTTCAAGCGTCCAGGTGGGCACATCTTCGATATCTCGTTGCACGGCTTTCCTTTCGGTATGGTGAAGTCTTGCCGTAAATACTGGACCAAGGAAATCGCCGACTCGATTCACCAGCTCAAGGATGTGCGCTTTATCAATCCGCAGATGAATGTGTGGACGACGTTCGAGCGCGAAGATTTTACCAACATTCTGGTTAACGACTTCAAGGTCGAACGTGAAAAGGTCGAAGGGTTCTACGACCACCTGCGCGCAATGAACTTCTACGACGACAACACCCAGACCACGGGTGAAATGTTTGAAGAGTTTTTCCCTGGTCGCACAGATGTGCACCGTCTGTTGATGGAGCCGATCTCTTATGCGAACGGCTCGCATATCGATGATCCAGCGATCACCTACGGCATCGTGTTCTCCAACTTTATGAGCAAGGGCGTGTTCACCTTCCAGGGCGGCACGGATACCTTGATCAAGAAGATGGTCGCCGAGTTGAAGCACAATGGCTGCGAAGTGCGTAAGTGTGCGCTGGTCGAAGGCATTGATGTGGAAGACGGCAAAGTGGTGGGCGTGCGTATTCGCAGCCAAAACACTGGCGGCGAAGAGTTTCCAATCCGCACGGTGCGTTGCAAGGCAGTGCTCTCCAATGCCAATGTGCGTAACACGATCGAGTATCTCGTTGGCGAAGATAAATTCTCCGAAGACTTCGTTAAAGAAGCCAAGGCGGTGCGTAACAACACCAGCTCTTGCCAAGTGTATATGGGCATCAAAAAGGGCGAAACGATTCCGAATATCGGTGACCTCGTCTTTACATCGCGCGCGCCCGAATACACCATCGGCGAGCTGACTTCGATTCATACCAGCAGCCACACTTTCTCGGTGTATTATCCAGAAACGCGTCCACATCTAAAGGACGAGCGCTACACGGTCGTCGCGTCGCTGAATGCGCGTTGGGACGAGTGGGCAGATCTTACTGATGAACAATACGAGGCCGAGAAGGCGCGTATGTGTGAAGAGTGTGTGAGTAGCTTGGAGACATTCATTCCTGGAGTGCGTGATAAGATTGATCACATCGAAGCGGCGACGCCGCGCACGGTGAATCATTACACCAAGTCGATGCAAGGCACCTCCTTTGGCACCAAGTTCGAAGGCCTCAAGGTCTCGATGGAATTATCCGATCAAATCGAAGGCCTCTATCACGCTGGTTCCGTTGGAATCATCATGTCTGGCTGGCTCGGCACGATGAACTACGGCGTGATCACTGCGAACAAGATCGATAAGAAGTTGTTCGAATTGGCGAAGGGGTAGAAGCGTGTTCGGTGTGTGTGTCGCCATGTTTACTGATTATCCGGTTTTACGTATAATCGTGTGTGATTATACCAAGCACTGACTAAAACTAGTAAAAAGTTTAACTGCAGAGATCGCGGAGTGCGCTGAGGCGATGGCGAGGCCTAGGTGAGATACAGCTGCGTCAGCTCTCTGCGTGCTCCGCGATCTCTAGCGTAGCGGGCGGTCTACAAATACAGCTGAAAAGTATTCACAGTGGTTTTCCCTTCGATGGCTACATACTACCAGAAAATGTGAAAGGATGGTATTATATGCATTTTTGTTTAGGAATGGTATTATTCCACGAAAAAGCCACGGCTCCTTGAGGAGGCCGTGGCTTTGAGAAATGTATCGTTTAAACGAGACTTACCAAACGTATGCGATCGAGAGACCGAGTGTGGTGACGTCTGTGTCGTATTTGTATTTCGAGCCGCCGAAATCGTCTTCTTCGAATTCGTCGTGTGCATACTTAACGAAGGCACCTGTTACCCAGTGCTCTGCAAACTTCCAAGACACACCTGTTTGGAATGCCGAGCAGCCTTCGGAATCACCAGCCGCGTAAGAAGCGGAGTTATTCCATGTCCATTCGTCGTTGATCTTATAGTCTACCTTTACACCGAATACACCGTCAGTCCAATCTGCGTCGTCATCATTGTTGAAGATGTTATTCTTAATGGTCCACTCTTGCTTCGTGTAACGAACACCAGCAAATGGAGTGATAGTTAGGTCGTTTTCTTTGTAAACGACATAACCAACGGTGAACTCAGCGCCGGATTGCTCGAATGTGTTTTTTGTGCGGCCGATAGGAGCTGGTGTGTTTTTCACCGTGTCCTTGGACTCATATTCAACGGAGCTACCGCTGAGGCTGAAGACCCATGTGCCGTTGGTTGCGAACGCAGAACCGCCGAAAGCTTTTTCGATGTCGCTGCTGTCGTAGTCGACGTCAAGTTTAGCGTCGTCGAATTTAGCATCGCCATCATAGCTGGTTGCGCCGACTGCTGTGCCAACTCCGTAGTGCCATTCTGCATTCGCTGCTGAAGCGAGAAGCGTTGCTGCTGCAATTGCTGTAAGTGTTTTGTAAGTCATAGTAGTGTTTGGTTGTTGATTGGTTTGCCAAGTGATACGGGCGATCTGACACCGAGAGAGGATGCTACTCTACTACGTTTGTCAAAGCGAAAATCGATGCTCAGATGGGCGTTTTCTATGACGATTAGGTGTCTTTATTTATTGTCAGTGATTCATCTGAAGGGGGGTAGGTCTACGGATTTGCGAGCCTGTGCATGGATTTTTACATTTCTCTAAGAGCGCTCCCCATTCTTCTTCATGTGTATATTACTGATAAAGCTCTATTTAAGGTGCTGCCATCGGCGCTGGAGTCGGCCTCGTTGGTGGCCTGTTCCAGAAGCATCGTGACGAAAAAGAGGCAGCATCCATCGCGCGGGTGGTGGATGTTTTAGCGTGCATTTCGCGGCTTAAGTCATTCACTCGCTGGCATGGACGAAATTCTACGCACTATTCCTCACCGCCCGCCTTTTCTCTTTATCGACGAGATCGTCGAAGTTCGCGAGGACGGCGCCACTTGTAAGCGCACTATTCGTATGGAAGAGCCTCAGTTCGAAGGGCACTACCCAGGCAACCCGATCATGCCGGGCGTATTACTGTGCGAAGCATGTTTCCAGGCCGGCGCGATCTATCTCGCCAAGCAAATCGAAAAAGAAGGCCGTTCATTGGCCGACGTGACGCCAGTGCTGTCTCGTATCTCTGATGCGCGCTTTAAGCAGATGGTGAAGCCGGGCGATGACGTTGTTATCGAAGTGACGATGAAGGAGAAGGTCAGTAAGTTCTTCTTCATGAAGGGCAAAGTGCTGAAAAACGGCAAACCAGCGCTTACGATTGAATTCGCGTTGGCAATGCTCGAACCGGAGGCTGGTAAGTGAGTTTCTTAGCATTGGCAGGCAAGCGCTTCCTCGTAATGGGGGTGGCGAATCGTAAGAGCGTGGCATGGGCGATTACTAAATCGCTCGAGGCTGAAGGCGCTGAAGTCATTCACAGTGTGCGCTCGGAAGCGCGTTTGGAGAGCCTAGAGAAGCTCCTCGGCGACCGAAAGGCCTACATATGTGATGTCGAGTTTCCGGAGCAGATCACCGCACTCGCCGAGCAAGTCGGCGCGGATTATGGCGAACTGGACGGCATTGTGCACTCCATCGCATTTGCGAACTACTCCGAGGGCTTTAAGCCGTTTCACGAGACGGTGCGTAAGGACTTTTTGCAAGCCACTGCGATCTCTGCCTTTTCATTGGTCGAAGTGGCAGGCGCGTTTAAGCCGTATTTGAAGAATGAGGCCTCCGTGGTTTCCATCGGCATCTCATCCACCGATGTGACCGCTGAGAACTACGGCTACATGGCTCCGATCAAAGCGGCGCTGGAAACTTCGTCTTATAATTTGGCAAAGTCCTTTGGGGCGGATACCCGTGTGCGCTTCAATACCGTCAATGCCGGTCCGCTCAAGACTAGCGCGTCCGCAGGCATACCCGGTTACTTGGAGAGCTATCTCTACGCCGAGAAATTGACCTTTCGTAAGCAGAATCTCACCACGCAAGAAGTCGCGAACACCGCAGTCTTCTTGCTGAGTCCTGCATCGAGCGGTATCAACGGTCAAGGCCTCGTCGTGAATGCCGGTATGGATCGCAACTACTTTGATAAAGAGGTGGTTAGCTTGGCAATGCGCCCTGAGAAGCGGTAGCGGGTGCTGATTGTGGACGGGGGCAACAAAAGGATGATGACCTGACTCCGTCAGTGCATTCTCCTTTTTTGCTCTTGAACGGAGAAATTCTGCAACCTAAGAAACGAAGTATGTCAAAACGAGTAAAAGGTTTCCTATTGCTGTTCTCTTGGGCCGTGCTGTCGAACCAACCGTGCTTGGTCGCCAGTGAATCTGCGGTATCGCTTTTTCCCAAGGTAAAGAGTCAGTCCACGCATGGCGGCGATGATGGGCGTCTCAATCCCAAGTTATTTACTAGAAATACGAACGGCAAAGCGAGAGCCTGGCGCTCAAAAATAAAGGCACAAGAAGGGGATTCGATCGATATCGAGCTCAAGACAGGAGATTGGGGACGCGCAGGGCCCAGCGATATAGCGATGGTTTGGGCGAGTTATAATCAGGATTGGGCGCCCATTTCAGCAAGCGGCAAAACCATCACTTACAGCTATACATTTGGAGAATCCACCATTGGGGTCTCTTCCAGTTTTCGCCTCATCGCGAATCAAGAGTCTCGGAAAGACGGTTTCCTCGGTGACTGCGCACTCATCCTTAATTACGGTGAAAGGGACTGCACCTTTTACCTAAACGGTCAGACCAGCACTGGCAAATTAACTGATCCGATTGTTAGCGGGACAAGCGTGACGATCACACTGCATCCGAACAAAACCTTGGACATACAGATCAATGACACTCCTGTGATCGCAGATCAAAAACTGATATACGATGAGAATTATATTGTATTTTCAGCTAGCAGCGAAGCTCGATCGAACCCTGATGCGCCACGTCAGCTGACGCTACGTGAGGTGACTGCCAAGGTTCATTGAGTGAGCCGTCTGAAGATACCATAGGGTAGTGCTATTGGTTTCGGTGCTTCGATGGGGTTAATTGATTTTAGTGGGACTCTTCGATTTGTGCAGAGTGGTTAGATTCTAGCTGCTTGTAATCCGCTTCTCTGAGGATTTTAACCGCATGCCTGAAATCTGCGTTTCAAACTATGGGGCATTCGCGATCTTACCGCATTTTTTGGGGCATCGTTAAAGAGAGGGGACGGGCGTGCCATGACGCAAAAATGCTGTAGCGAGGTCGATCTTTATGGGGGTCATTCACCGAACTGGCTAAATAAGCTTTACGTCATCGTTGGGGTGACTTGGATTGTTTCTATTAACACCATGATGTGTTTTTTGTTATGAAGCAAATTTACCCCATAAAGTGCATCGCCATGGTAGGCGCGCTATTCTTCTCGTTGTCTGCTAGTGCTGCGGATGCGAATCAGGCGAAGTTAGACAGCTTGGAGGCTGCGGTTCGGCATTTGTCTGCAACGTATCCCGACAGTTATACGGATGACGCTCGCTTACTTGAGGATATTGGCAAACTTCACGCGGTTGAGGGTGCTGCGTTTGACCAAGCCTTTGTTGATGTGCAGCGCGAAGCGCTCTTGGCGCATCCAGATTTACAGAAATACCCCTTGGTTTTCGTTGAGCGTAAGCAATATCCCAAAGACCATCATAATACCGGCACGATCTTTCAGACTGGCGAGATTAACCATAGAAGTGTCAATGCGGTCCTCGGTTGCCAGATCGGTAGTGTGCGCCTCTCTGACGGCGAGCAACAGACCTTATTTGCGACCGAAGGTGTGCTGCGTGACATCGAAGTGAGCTTTGATGCGAAGCGCATTCTGTTCTCTATGCGAACCGGCGCAGACACTGACTATAAAATTTATGAAATGGACTCAAGTTGCCAGCCCAAGCAACTGACCTTTCAAAGTGCTGTCAGCGATATCGATCCATTTTACATGAGTGGTGGCAAGATTGGCTTTAGCTCGACCCGTGATCCGAAGTTTTGTGCCTGCAATCGTCATATTATGGCGAACTTGTATACGATGAATCAGGACGGCACGAACATTGCCCAAATCGGTAAGAGCATCGAGTTTGAAGGGCACGGGGTGCAGCTTGCCGATGGCACGATCCTTTACAATCGATGGGAGTATGTGGATCGGAATTTCGGCGGCGGGCAAGGGCTGTGGCTGTCGAACCCCGATGGCACCAATCATCGCCTGTATTATGGGCAAAGCACACCGCATGCGATTTTGAATGCGCGGCCGATCCCCGGCACGGATCAAGTGATTTGCGTATTCTCTTCCTGTCACGACCGTCCTTGGGGAGCCTTGGCCATTCTGGATCGTAACAAGGGCTTGGAGGGGCGTGAGCCGATCGTTCAGATGTGGCCCGCTTCTGCGATCGATCTGGTCAAGGATGAATCGAGTCAGTATGGGGGCAGCGGGGGCTTCGATGTCTTTAGGAAAGTCAACCCGAAGTATGAAGACCCCTACGCCATCGATTCGAATTTTTTCCTAGTGAGCCGCTCGGATTCGGGTGCGAGTAGCCAGATTTATCTCGTGGATACCTTTGGTAATGAAATTTCGGTGTATGCCTCGCAGGGAGAGTTGGGTGCCTTTGATCCATTTCTCATGCGTCCGCATCCAGAGCCCCGCAACCTGCCCAGACGCGTCGATTACAGTAAAGATCGTGGCTATTTCTATGTGACCAATGTTTACGAAGGCACACACATGGAAGGTGTGGAACCGGGCGACGTGAAGTATCTACGTGTCATCGAAAACCCGCCGAAACTTACCTGGACGCCGCAGTCATGGGGAGGGCAGGGCGCTCAAGCTCCGGCGATGAATTGGCACGATTTCGACAATAAGAAGATCTTGGGCACGGTGCCGGTGGAAGCCGATGGCTCTGCCTTTTTTGAAGTCCCTGCAGATCTATTCGTCTACTTTCAGGTTCTAGATGAGAACAAACGGATGCTACAGTCGATGCGTAGTGGCGTGATCGCGCAACCCGGTGAGATGAACGGTTGCATCGGTTGCCACGAAGATCGCTACGATGCGCCACAGACAGATCCGTCTTATACCTCGATGGCTTTTAAGCGTGCACCGAGCCCAATGGACGGGTGGCTTGGGGAGATCCGCGATTTTAACTATCTGCGGGATGTTCAGCCAGTATTTGATATGTATTGCATCGAATGCCATGACTATGGCAAAGAGGCTGGTGAGTCGCTCAATCTCTCTCGTGATCTGACCTTAGTGTTTAATACATCCTACATGGAGCTGCATAAAAAGGGCATGCTCAATACTGTTGGTGGCGGGCCAAATGATGTGCTCGAAGCGAAGTCTTGGGGCTCGACCCAAAGTCGATTGATCAAAGTTCTCGAAGAGGGGCATTATGATGTCGAAATCAGCCCGAGTGCCTATGAGCGCGTGGTCACTTGGATTGATTTGAATGCGCCTTACTATCCCACTTATGCGAGTGCCTATCGTAACAGTCCGGCAGGCCGCGTGCCTTTGAGTAATAAGGAGCTGGCGCGCCTATTAGAGCTCGCTGGGCTGAAAGTGAGATTACGCCATGGTATGCCGGTATTAGTCTCTTTTGACCGCCCCGAACTGAGCCCGATTTTAAGTCAATTGGATCGGGGCTCGTCGGCTTATCAAGAAGCCTTAGAGATTATTCGAGGCGGAGCGGATCGCTTAAAAAAGACGCCTCGTGGGGATCTTCCTGGCTTTGTCCCTGCCGAAGAAGATCGGCAACGTATTGAAACTTCGGCCGAGTTTTGGGCAGAGGAATTGAAGCGCCGCGCAGCAATTCAATCTGGTGAAAAAATCGATGACCATGGGCAACGTGTTAACTAAGAGCTGGATGCTTAGAGTTGCTTCAGCCTTCGCATTTCTAGGTGTCATAGGCTTGCTGCCTCTGCATGCGTTGGGTGAATCGATTGCCGTTGCGCCTACCGCAGTGCTCGAAGTCGATGGCGAACTCTATGTGACTGCAAAGCACGCGCAGCAGATTCTGAAGCTCTCCACCGATGGCGATGTGCTGGCTCGCTTGCCCCTCGACGCACCTCCAGAATCGTTGAGCTTGGCCACGGATACTTCGGCTTTTTGGGTGGGCACGGCCGATCCGATGGGGCGACTCTATCAAGTGAATCGAGCCGATTTTACGATTCGTGAGACCTTGACCTCTGGCCACACGCCGAGCGCAATCGTTCCGCTTGCGGATAAGCTTTATGTCTGCAATCGGTTCGAAGATGAGGTGGCAGTGTTTCAAGGTGGACAGCTGGTTCAGCGTATCGCGGTGCCGCGTGAGCCTATCGCCGCTCAACTCTCTAAAGACCAGAGCCGTCTGTATGTGGCGAATCATTTGCCCAACGTGCGTGCTGACGGAGATATCGTGTCCTGCGAGGTCAGCGTGATTGATACCGCAACCGACCAACTGATCAAAACCATTGTTCTGCCCGATGGTATTACCGGCATTCGTGATATTGCGCTGACGGCCGATGGTCGCTACATTCTTACTGCATCGTTACTCGCGCGTCATCGCGTGCCTGCGACGCAGTTAGAGCGTGGGTGGATTAATACGAATGCACTCTGCCTGATCGATACGCAGAGCGAGTCTTTTTATGCGACCGTGCTACTCGACGATGTGGATCGCGGTGCCGCCAACCCCTGGGGGATTGCGTGTGCCGACACTGGTGATATCTTCGTCGCTTGCGCCGGGATTCATAGTGTCATTCAAATTGATGGTGAGGCACTGGTTCAGCACTTAGAATCGTTGACTGCGGAGCAGCGTGCCGCCTTGGCTTATAATCTCTCTTTCTTGAGTGGCCTGAAGACAGTCATCTCACTTCAGGGCAAAGGCAGTCGCGATCTATTCCTCGCTGGTAATAAACTCTATGTGGCGCAGTATTTTTCGGATACGGTCGAGTGCATACATTTGGATCAAGGTAACCGAGTTGAGGTCATGCCCTTGAGTGGAGCGCTCTCAATGACTGAAGAGCGGCGCGGTGAGTTCTTGTTTAATGATGCGAGTTACTGCTACCAGAACTGGATGAGCTGTGCCAGTTGCCACCCCGACACCCGAACCGATGGGATCAATTGGGATCTGCTCAACGATGGCTTTGGTAACCCGAAGCAGGCGAAGAATATGCTGTATGCGCATCGCACGCCACCGACGACGGTCACGGGGTGCCGACCAGGGGCGGAAGTCTCTGTCCGTGCCGGTATTCATTTCTTGATGGCAACCTTACCGGAAACAGATGCACTCGCTATTGATCAATTCTTAATGGAGTTGCCGCAGATCCCTAGCCCTGCGCTAGAGAACGGCGAATTATCAGCAAGCGCCCTGCGGGGGAAGCTCGTGTTTGAACAGGCGAAATGCATTCGCTGTCACAGCGGTGAGTATTTCACGGATATGGAGCTGCACAATATCGCCACAGGCCTAGGGCGTGAAACAGATCAGAAATTCGATACTCCCACGCTACGCGAAGTCTGGCGCACGCGCCCCTACTTGCATGATGGTCGCGCCGCGACACTCGAATCGATCTTCAAAGAGCACGACCCCTTGGGCCGCCATGGCAAGACTCAGTCGCTCAGCCCTGAGGACTTTAGTGATCTGATGGAATACGTCCGTTCGCTTTAGGTCACAGGCCCAATCGATCAATGTTTGATCTGAGTCGGGCCGTCGCTTGCGCGATGCCGCCGAGCCTAATCGACTCTGTGACTTCAACTAGTAATATATTATACTATCCTTTGATATTTTCTGGTAGTATGTAGCCATCGAAGGGAAGACCACTGTGAATACTTTTCAGCTGTATTTGTTAACCGCCCGCTACGCTAGAGATCGCAGAGCACGCTGAGAGCTGACGCAGAGCATTTCACGCAGCCCTCCCCTTCTCCTCGGCGCACTCAGCGATCTCTGCGGTTAAACCTTTTTACCAGTTTTAGTCGCATGTTGGTATTAAACCGCAGATGGCGGCCAAGCAATTGAAACAGCAGATAAAAGACGCGTAGAACAATGAGGCGACTGCGAGGCGCCAGTGAACTTTCATGCTTTCAACTGATTCAGCTTCGTTTGCAGCATCCGAATTTAAGTGCTCACTAGAATCATATCGTAAAATGCACTATCACCCTAACTGGAATGATAGTGCATTGGAGCAGTTGAATTATCTCATTCAGAATATCGTTTGACCTGATTTGGGTTAGGATGATAGCGTAACATGCAATAATGACTTGTTCGTCGGAAATGAAATATTTCTCCATATTAACAATTTTTATTTTTTCAGCTCTTTCAGCGTGTGGAATTACTGATAATACAGAATTAAAAATAACAATTACAGCTGTGGGCATAACCGATCCTATGATCCAAAGAATAAACATTAAGGATTTGTTAGATGATTACGGAAAAAAGAAGAAAATACAGATATCTTGGACATCTTTCACGATTGGGAAGAAGTCTAAACGAAGCGGAGAGATAAGATTTAGAATTCATCACGATAGCAGCATTATCTTAATTCCGGTCACAGACAACAAACAGCACCCAGATATACTATTTCCATTAGATAAAAAGAAAATGGAGGTCGCGCTAAGAGATGGCGGCAACATTGTAATCGAGCAGGTCGAACCAGACGGCACAGGTCAACCCCATGTAACCCGCCCGAAAATCCGAGAATCACTTGAAAATTTAATCTCACAGGAGGGGCGCCAGACCTCCACGTTCGGCCCCAAATAATGAAATACAGCATGCTAGTCGCAGGTCTATCTTTACTCCTTGTAGGATTTTCAACAGGGCGAACAGAAATCTCCAAGGCAGATCTTAACAGCACTTTTTCTATCAACTCATCTCCGACGTTTGTCGGGCATTTTTATGAAGGATCTGATGATTCATATCATTATTTCACCACAAGGTGGCGATATCGAAGCGATCCTAAAATTAAAGTTAACAGAGGAAATCTCACGCTTTCAAAAACACAAAAAATCGGAGAAAGAGAACTTCGAATAATTGTGCTCAACCTACCTGATAAATCTAATCTAGAACCATTTTTCACGATCAATGGAAGGGTCGTGTATATCAAAAAAACAACCGTGAATTGAGTCGAGCCACTCGGACTAGGACAACCCGATAATCCGTCTGTGAGGTTCTAAAAAACGATAGGACTGCGAGCCCCACTGTCGGTTGCCTGTCCTCATTGTTGGGCGCAAAAATAATAATAATGAAGAAAATTATCCTACTATTCCTAGCACTCCCACTGGTGGCTTTTTCGCAATCCATCATCGTTGAATATGTTAGTAACGATGTGCTGACGTTAGAAGCTAAGCGTCTGCACTTAATTGAAAAGCAACTCGGAATATCGAGGCATGACTTCAAAGTTAACTGCGACTTTGAGTTTTCGGGGACTGCAGAAGTCGTTTCGCTGCCATCCGAACGCGTCGTGTTCAGTTCACGAATCGATGGAAGAAAGGAAAGGCAGTATTTCAGTAGCGTGGTTTTGACTGACCCGAAATTTGATGGCTCACTCTACAAGGCTGATATCCACTTTGATTGGTTCAGCCAGCGGTATCAAAGCGAAAACAAAGGCATTCAAACCAGCGTCACGGGTGTGAACAAATCAGGGATGGATGGTTACAACAGATTTGAGTTTCCTCAGGAAGTTGAATCTTCGGGCTTAAAGACAGTTTGGGTGTTCAGCCTTAAAGGTGCAGATGGAAGCTGGAAGCCCGCCTATGCTCTTCGAATCAAACCTCTGTCCAACTCGACGGAGTAGACCATCGATTCCGCTGGCGCTCATCTATCGTATATCCTCTACGTGCTATCGGTTGGCCGCGCTGAGCAAGCTCAAGAAGCAGTTCACTCGGGCGCGAAGCACCTGCGCAACCAACTACTAGAGGCTCGGGGTTTGGGAAAAGAAATCAATATGTTCACACCAGAAGAATTCAGAGCCTACAGTCAAAGGCTCGATGGAATTAGAAATCCTAAGATGTCACTCAAGCGGCTCCTCCCATACGTGGTAAAAGGAATGGCTTTGATCTTCCCAGTTATTACACTGGCCGCATGGAGTGAAGTTAGCTACCGAAGCACTTCAGACCTAGAAAATCCGACTGTATACTTATGTATTCTATACCTAGTATTTGTAGGTTTCTGGGCGGTTCCTAAATTGAAGAAAATGCGAAATGAAATGATAGGAAACCTGCCTGTTTGCCCTTTTTGCGAGACTCGGATGCACTTACACACGATTAGGTTAGTCATGATTTCTGACCGATGCCCAGATTGTGGCAGAACCATCATATCACCTAGTCTGAAAGGCTCCCCCGATCCGGTCGATCGTGCGTAATCGATTCCGCTGACGCTCCTCTATGCTCACGCTTGAGGTATGGCCAAACTGTAACGGATCGAGGGCTGCTACATCTTGAATTCTCAGATTCTACCGCTGAAATCTGGATCTAGGAGAAAATAGACTCGTGTCCCGTGTCCTGCTTCCCGTATCCCATAGGGACATGAATTTTAAGAATGTAGCTATCGAATCGCTAGCCTATGCGCTGCCGGATGAGGTGTGGACCTCGGCGGACGTGGAGGCGAAGCTGGCGCCGGTCTACGAGCGCTTGCGTTTGCCGGAGGGGCGCTTGGAGCTGATGACGGGCATTAAAGAGCGTCGTTTTTGGCCAGCGGGCAGTCGCGCGTCGGAGGCGTCGGCAAAGGCGGGCGAGGCGGTATTGGCTCAGTCGTCCTTTGATCGCTCAGAAATTGATTTGTTGATTCACTCGTCGGTGTGCCGTGATCGTCTGGAGCCGGCGACGGCGGCCTATGTGCATGGTTTATTGAATTTGCCGGGCAAGACGCAGATTTTTGATGTGTCAAATGCGTGCCTTGGGTTTCTCAATGCCATGGTCGTGGCGGCGGGCTTGATTGAGTCGGGGCAGATCGAGCGTGCGCTGGTGGTGTCGGGTGAGAATGGTCGTCCACTGGTGGAGAATACACTACAGCAGTTGCTCAATCCTGAGCTGACACGGAAGACGATAAAGCCGTATTTTGCGAACCTCACGATTGGTGCGGGCGCGGTGGGTGCGATGCTCTGCCGTAAAGAGCTGGCTCCGGCATCGTGTCCGTTAGTGACTGCGGCGGTGGTCGAGACGGATAGTTCCGCCAATGAAATGTGCCAAGGCGACAGTGCGGGCGATGCCTTGGAGATGTTGACCGACTCGGAGGAGTTGCTGGTGGCAGGCATCGGTGTGGCGACGCGTGCATGGGCGCGGTTCGTCGAAGCGACGGGCTGGACGGCGGAGACGCCGGATTGCGTGATCACGCACCAAGTGGGCAAGGCGCATTCGCGTGAGTTGTTTAAGGCGCTGGGGCTGGATCTGGCGAAAGATTATACCACTTTTGAAACGCTCGGCAATGTCGGCTCGGTTTCGTGCCCGATTACTTTGGCACGTGCGATTGAGGACGGTGTATTTGTCGCTGGGCAAAAGACGGCGCTGCTGGGTATTGGCAGTGGTTTAAGTAGTTTGATGATGGCTGTGGAGTGGCCGAAGCATGATTAATTCAAGAGCCTCACAATTACCGCCTGAGGTGCGGGTCGAGTATCCGTTTGCCGGAAATTTGTTTGATCAACCAGCGACGCCGAAGTCCGATGGGCCGGTGCAGATGCACTATCTCGATGAGGGCACGGGGCCTGTGGTGCTCATGCTGCATGGTAATCCGACGTGGTCGTTTTATTATCGAAATGTCATCAATCAATTGGTTGTGGCGGGTTATCGTTGCATCGTGCCTGACCATGTGGGGTGCGGGCTTTCGGATAAGCCGAGCGATTATCCTTACACGCTGAAGCGCCGCATTGAGGATGTGGAGCGATTGATCGATCATCTCGCGATTGAGCAGTTCAGCCTGATCGTGCACGATTGGGGTGGTGCGATTGGCTGTGGTCTGGCGGGGCGTCGCCCTGAAGCACTGGAAAAGTTGGTGCTACTCAATACCGGGGCGTTCCGTTCGAAGCGTATTCCGCTGCGGATTGCGTCGATCAAGGTGCCGCTGATTGGTGAGGCCGTGATTCGCGGGCTCAATGGATTTGCCGGGCCGGCGGCCGTGATGTCGGTTAAGACTCCGCTCTCACCTGCAGTGAAGGCGGGCATGCTGTGGCCGTATCGCAGCTGGGCGGATCGCGTGGCGGTGTGGAATTTCGTGAAAGACATACCGCTGCATGAGGGGCATCCGAGCTACAAAACCTTGGCTGAGGTGGAGGCTGGACTTGTAAAGCTGGCTGATAAACCGGTGCAGATCGTATGGGGCGGTAAGGACTTTTGCTTCAATATGCACTTCTTTAAGCGATGGTGTGAGATCTTCCCGAATGCTGATGTGAAGCTGCATGAAGGGCATGGGCACTATATACTCGAAGATGGAGGTGCGGCAGTTCTGGGGCAGATCGAGGCGTTCTTAGTTTCGTAAAGTCTTTGCGCTGAGGTTGTAAAGAGACCTTAAAACGGGCTGATATTACTTTCTTTTTAGAGATGGGGGCGTTGTTTTATTGTAATTTCTGAGGAGGGTGGCATTTGATACGGGTTTTTACTTTCGTTTCTAGTGTCAATTGCGCATTCAGACATAGGCAGTATGCCTCTCCCTCAGGCTTTTCCTTGGGGCGTGTCCCTCTTTTCAAAGGATGAGGGTGTGTTGCTGTATGCCAACGAGCACATGCAGCGCTACTATGTCGGCACTCATTGTGATGGAGCCGTAGTGGATGATAAATTCGTGTTTCCTCGAGGGCAGGGATTTGCTGATGTGGTGAAAGAGCTGTCTGCTGGGCACTCCTGGTCGGGGCGTGTCGTGCCGTATCAGAACAAGCACGGGATCGGGTCGGTTGAGTTGTTGTTACAGCAAGATCCTGACGATGCGAATCGAGTGTGGCTCTATACGCTGGAGCATCCGTCGGTGGATGGGGCACTGCGCTTCAGTAGTCGCAGTGAGTTGCAGATTCTACAGGTGCTGCTCGATAATACTCTGGAGTATGTCTTCTTCCGCGATACGCAGGGGCACTTTATCATTACCAATCAGGCGTTTAGCGCTGCGGTGGCTACGGATGAGGTGGCATCGCCTGCGGGACTGACGATTGCGGCTTTTGTCTCGAAGGATAGTGCGGATTGGGTGGCTGATATGGATCGTCAGGTCTATGAGTCGGGGCGGCCGTTGGTGAATAAAGTATCTCGATTTACTTTTAATAATGGCACGATGCATTGGCTGCAGATGACGACCGTTCCAGTGCGCAGCGGCTCGGGTGAGATCGTGGGCTCGGTGAGTGTGGCGCGCGATATCAGCGATTTGAAGCGGACGGAGTCGGATTTGTTGGCCGCAATTCAGGAGGCCAGAGATGCGAGTCGTGCGAAGGGAGAGTTCCTCGCGGCAATGAGTCACGAAATTCGCACACCAATTAACGGAATCATCGGTGCGTCGGAGCTTTGTCTAGAGACGCCGCTCGATGCCGAGCAGCGTGGCTATGCTGATACGGTGGTGCAGTGTGGTAATACTTTGCTCAGCTTGGTGAATGATGTGCTAGACTTCTCTAAGATTGAGGCCGGGCAGTTAAACTTGGAAACGCTTTCGTTTAATCTGGCAACGCTATTGGAAGACGTGGCGCAAGAGTTTACCGGGGTCGCGCGACAAAAGCAGGTTGAGTTGATCGTGACGTATGATGACGAGTTGCCAAACTATTTGATGGGCGACCCGATGCGTCTGAAGCAGGTTATATATAATTTGATAGGTAACGCGGTGAAGTTCACAGAATCAGGTGAGGTCGCGTTAAGAGCAGAGATGCTGAACCGCGTTGAAGGTAGCGCTCGGGTGCGTTTCTCTGTCTCTGATACGGGTGTGGGGATACCGCCCTCTCGGCTCGACGCGATTTTCCTTAGTTTTACGCAAGCCGATATGTCGACGACTCGTCGATATGGCGGCACGGGGCTGGGACTTACCATTTGTAAGGAGCTTGTAGATCTGATGGGAGGCTCGATTCGGGTGGAAAGTGAGCTCGGCGTAGGGGCTACTTTTACGCTGGAAATCCCGTTTCAAGAAAGCGCGCATTCTGGCGCAGAGTCGATTCTGTATAACCCAGAGTTGGCGGGGTTACGTGTCTTGATCGTTGATGATAACCCGACTAATCGCGATATCTATCAACAAATGTGCAAAGGCTGGGGCTATCGTAGCACGATTGCCCGAGAGGGATTCGAAGCGCTTGCGATGCTAGAAAACGCATGCCGTGCGGATGATCCGTATCAACTCGTGTTGCTCGATCAGCAAATGCCAGGTCTGACTGGTTTGGATTTGGCGAGTCTGGTGTTGAGCCGTCTCGAATTAAAGGGGACGAAGATGTTATTGCTGTCTTCGTCGTTGAATCGCACTGAGATGGAGCGTGCGGAGGAATTAGGCATCGCGCGTGCGCTGTCGAAACCGGTGAAGCGCGGCACACTGATCGAAGTTATTTTAGAGACGTTCAATGTGCGAGGTGCTCGAACACCTGAAGCGAATACGAACTGTGAGCAGTTGCTTGAAAGTGCAGACGAGTTGCCAGAATTGATTGGCTCCGTTGAGGAGCGTCTTCATATTTTATTAGCCGAAGATAATCAGGTGAATCAACAGATTGCATGTCGTCGTTTAGAGAAGTTGGGGCACCAAGTCGTCGTCGTTGCCGATGGCAAACAAGCGGTCGACCTCGTCCTTTCCAAGCAATTTGACTGTGTGCTCATGGATGTGCAAATGCCAGTGATGGATGGCAGTGAGGCGACGCGTGAGATTCGCCGGTTCGAAGCCGATCAGGGGCGTCCGTCGGTATTTATCGTCGCGATGACCGCGCATGCCATGAAGGGCGATGAAGAGAAGTTCCTCGAGAATGGTATGGATGAGTATATTTCGAAGCCCTTCCGGGTGGAGCGATTAAAAGAGGTGCTGGAAATCGCTAAGGCGCATAAGCGTGAGGTGGCTGATGCGGCAGGGCCTGACTTGGATTTGAGTTTTTCGCAGCGCTTGGATGAGATGCACGAGGAAGATCGTGAAGATGTGCTGAGCGTTGCAGGGATTTTGTCGGATACTTTGCCGAAAGATTTGCATAAGTTAGACTGTGCGCTTCGTGAGAAGAACTGGAAGCAAATCGCCTTCATGGCGCATAGTTTAAAGGGGGTTTCCGGGGTGTTCGGTGCAAGCAATATCGTGTCTCTAGCCGTTGAGTTGGAGGCAGTCGCGAAGCGTGAGAATGTATCAGCGGCACGTGAAGTGTCTGGCCGGTTTGTCCATGAATTACGCGTGTTGCTTGGTGAGGTCGAGATCGAGTTGAAGAAGCGCTCGATGTCCTCGGATGCATGCTAAGCGGCTGTAAAATAGTCATTTTTGTTTTTTGCCTTTTGGCACGTTACCACTTTTACTGCCGCGCTTATGAGTTCTGTCTTGCAACTACTTCTTGAAGGTGAACGCCTTAACACTGCCCAAATGGCGCAGGTGCTTGGTCTGTCCGAGGCCGACGTCGCCGCAGAATTAAAGCGCCTCGAAGCCGATGAGGTGCTCCTTGGTTGGCGCCCCGTGCTCAACCCTGAGCGTGCCCAAGAGAATTTCGTGCGAGCGGTCATCGAAGTGAGGATTACCCCTGAGCGCGATGGCGGTTTTGATCGTTTGGCGGCTCGTATCAGCCGTTTCGACGCGGTCGAGTCCTGCTACTTGATGTCTGGCTCTTATGATTTGTTGGTGATTGCTGCGGGGCGCGATTTGCGTGCAGTGGCATCTTTCGTCTCTGAGCGCCTAGCGAGTGTCGAAGGTGTGCTATCTACAGCGACGCACTTCATGCTGCGTGCCTATAAAGAGCAGGGGCACCTATTTTTATCTCCGACCGAGGGCAGCGATAAACCCGCTGTAAGTGCATAATGGGCGACAGCAGCCAACGCTTTATAGCAGACCACGTGGTGGGTCTGCCTCGTTCTGGTATTCGTGATTTCTTTGCGATTGTTGCGGCCATGCCGCAGGCGATTTCACTGGGTATCGGTGAACCTGACTTTGTCACGCCTTGGCATATTCGCGAAGCCGCGATCTTTGCACTCGAAAAGGGTAAGACCAGTTATACGGATAACATGGGCCTCATCCGCCTGCGCCGTGAGATCAATACTTACGTCGAAGCCAATTTCGATTTGAGCTACAATCCAGACAACGAGGTGCTCGTCGCTGTCGGTGTGTCCGAGGCGCTGGACATCGCGCTGCGCGCGGTGCTCAACCCTGGAGACAAGGTGCTCTACCACGAACCGTGCTACGTTTCTTACAGCCCGAGTATCGTGCTCGCGCATGCGCAACCCATTGCCATCGGCACTTCAGCGAAGGATCAGTTTGGTATTGATCCCGCTGCGGTTGAGGCTGCTTGGGAGCCAGGTTGCAAGGTGCTGATGCTGAACTTTCCGACGAATCCGACGGGGGGCGTGACTGAGCGTGCCAAGTTGGAGCGCATCGCGAAGTTTGCGATTGAGAAAGATCTCTTGGTGATCAGTGACGAAATTTACTCCGAGCTCACTTTCGAAGGCGAGCACACGAGTATCGCGACACTGCCTGGTATGAAGGAGCGCACGATCTTCCTGCATGGTTTCTCGAAGGCATTTGCCATGACTGGTTTCCGTATCGGTTACGCTTGCGGCCCTGCGCCACTCATCGAAGCGATGATGAAGGTGCACCAATACAGCATGCTCTGTGCGCCGATTCTCTCGCAAGAAGCAGCGATCGAAGCGTTGAAAAACGGTGGCCCTGCAGTTGCGAAGATGAAGGAACAATATCATCGTCGTCGTGACTTAGTCGTGCGCCGCTTCAACGAAGCTGGGCTTGATTGTCACTCGCCGAAGGGGTCTTTCTACGCATTTCCGTCGATTCAATCGACGGGGATGAGCTCGATGGACTTCTGCCAAGGCTTACTCAAAGAGGAGGAAGTTGCGATCGTTCCAGGCACCGCTTTCGGGCCGAGCGGCGCAGGTTTTGCCCGTGCGAGTTTCTCTACTAGCTATGAGCGACTAATTGAGGCGACCGACCGTATCGAGCGCTACGTCGATAAGGTTCGTAAATAAGCCTTGTAAGTTATTCATTACTAGAGCATTCCAACTCGGCTTTGCTTTGTCGTGCTTCCTTCTATCTCGCTTCAAGCGTAGACAGGAACGCATGTTTCACTATATTCCTAGCTTCTTGAACTCTAATTCCTGAGCTCAACTCTCTTTTAAAAAATGATCGATTCATCCAGAACCGTGGCCCTCGTTGGCCGTCCCAATGTCGGAAAAAGCCGTCTTTTCAACAGGCTTTGTGGGCGTCGCTTGTCCATCGTGCATGATATGCCCGGAGTGACGCGTGACCTGATCTCTGCCGAGGTCGATGACGATTTTGTGCTCCTTGATACTGGCGGTCTCGGCATGGAGATCGAGATGACTGCCAAGAAAATTTCAGATGCAGCCGAGCAGCAAGTAGACTTTGCAATTCAGGCATCGTCCGTTGTGTTGTTCGTAGTAGATGTCCGTGAGGGCATCACTGCGTTGGATGAAATCGTCGCCGCGAAGCTCCGTCGTTTTGGCAAGCAAGTGATCCTTGTTGCTAATAAGGCAGACTCTGAAGACCTCGAAGACGATGCATTTGAGTTTTTACGCCTCGGCTTGGGCGATGCGATGACAGTCTCTGCGGAGCACGGCCGTGGTATCTCTGATTTGTTGGCTGCGACGAAGGAAAAGCTTGGTGAGAAGGTAGAGCCTGAAGAAGGAGCGCCAGCTGATTCGAAGCGTATTCGCATTTCTCTGATGGGGCGCCCGAATGTGGGTAAATCCTCTATCGGTAACCGCCTGCTTAACTCGACACGTTTGATCGTGAGCGACGTCGCTGGCACCACCCGTGATGCGGTGGAGCTTGACCTGGATTATAAGCACAAGGACGGCGAGATTTTGAAATTCCGCATGGCCGACACCGCAGGTCTGCGTGGTAAGAGCAAAGTGGATAGTCCTGTAGAGTTTTTCTCCACGGTTCGCACACAGCATGCGATGGAGTCCTCTGACGTTGTCTTTCTTGTGATAGATGCGGTTGCAGGTGTGACCAAGCAAGATCAGGTGCTCGCTGGCTCGGTGCTCGACGCTGGTCGTGCGCTGGTGATTGTCGTCAATAAGTGGGATCTCATTATTGAGCAGTGGGAGCGTGAGCCGATCGAAGGTTTCAAGTCGCTCAAGCATTTCCTCGAGTCGTATGAGAAGTCGCTTCGCAAGGAGATGTTCTTCCTTCCAGATCCGCCTGTGCTCTTTGTTTCAGCAGAGACTGGCTTTCGTATTGAATCGATGCTCGAAACTGCCGCGGCAATTTCTGCAACGCTCGATATGAAGATCCCGACAGGCAAGTTGAATGGCCTGCTCGAAGCACTCTTCGAAGCACGTTCTCCGAAGGTTGTTGGCACCAAGCGTTTCAAGGTATTCTACGCGACTCAAACCGGCTCACGTCCGCTACGTATTCGCTTCTTCTGTAATCGTATCGAGCGCCTCGATCCTGCGTATCGTCGTTATTTGGAGAAGGCGATTATCCACGAATTCCGTCTCAGCGGTTGCCCAGTTCGTTTCGACCTAGTTGGCAAAGAGCGCCGCTACGAAGATGAGGAGGGTGCCGCAGAGCACGCACACCGTCAGAGTGATGACCTACAGCGCAAGGCACGTCTGCGTAAGATGGGCCCAGACGCCGCGAAGCTCGATAAGAAGCATCCAGAACGCCGTGCGAAGATCACACAACAGAAGGCGGATCACAATAAGCGAGGTAAGAAGTAGCCTGATTTTAGTTTCTCATCAGCCAGCGTCGCATGTCATGTGTGGTGCTGGCTTTTTTATGCTAAAAAGAGTAGTTAGGGTCTGAATATCAGTGCCATTTGAAGAATCTCCGATTCGCCAAATGGCTTCGCCCTTCGGTTGCACCCAAGGGCATAATAAAGTGTCGCTGCGCTCGGTAGGCAGCAGCGAATACGTTCGTAAGGGTCTCATAAACAAGGACTAACTTCTGACTCCTGAATCTAGGTTTATGCATGTAGCTCGGCGATGTCCAAGTGAACCCAATCGATATCCAAATATTCAGGGACAGACTAAATAAACTTGATTTGGGATGAATTTTAGATGTATGCTGTTTTGAAGAATGCGAAGCCGAAGGATCAAAGTAAGAGATGGCAGTAGTGCGGTATACCACTGCATGACACGCACTGTGAACGGTGAGTTGCTTTTTCATGATCGCGAAAAGGAAATGCTGCGAAAGATGATTTGGCAGGTCGCTGACTTCTGTGGTGTGGAGGTGATGACATACTGTGTCATGTCGAACCATTTTCATGTCTTACTGCGTGTGCCGGATGGAGGGGCAGTTTCGGACCGAGAACTGATGCGTCGCTACCAGGTGCTGTATCCGAAGCCTACTAAGTATCAGGCGGCGTCTGCTGAATTGATGAAGGCTGACCTTCAGGCCGATGGTGATGAGGCAGTGTTGATTCGTCGTAAATTATTGGCGCGGATGGGAGATGTCTCTGAGTTTATGAAGGCAGTGAAGCAGCGCTTTTCTGTCTGGTATAATCGAACAAATAAGCGCTATGGCACTTTGTGGGCGGAGCGCTTTAAGTCAGTGCTGGTCGAGGGGGAGGGCAATCCTCTCCAAACGATGGCCGCCTATATTGACTTGAACCCGGTGCGAGCGGGGCTGGTCAATGATCCGAAGGATTATCGGTTCTGTGGCTATGCGGAAGCGGTTGCGGGAGTGCCGGCCGCGAAGGCTGGCTTGATTCAAGTGTGGCATGACTCGGGAGCGAAGAAGGCCGATTTGGCGTTGAGCGCTCATCGTATGCTTATCTTTGGTAAGCATGCGTCTGATGGCGGCTCGTCTGAGATGACGCGTAAACGAGCGCTAAAAGTTCTAGAGGAAGACGATGGGGAATTGTCGAAATCAGTCATGCTGCGCTGCCGAGTTCGGTATTTCACGGATGGTGCGATCCTCGGCTCTTCGGAGTTCGTTCGGGGCTTTACAACTGCTTGGCAACACGAGCGGGGTCGTAAGCACCCTCCGAAGGTGAATGAGATGCGTGGTTCGGCTTGGGGCGGTCTTGCCGTGATCCAAGGTCTTCGTCGGCGAGTGTTTAGCTGAGAAGCTCTGCGGCGATGCCGTAGCGTAGATTGTAAAATGAGTGCGTGACGGTGTCGCGGGCGGCGTGATCGAGCACGGTGTCTATCGTGATTAATGCTGCGGGTATGATGTCGGCTCGCGTTGCGGGAAGGTGAGGCACTGCCATGCGTTCGTGCAGCGGCAGTTGCATGAGCTTGGATTTGAGTTGAGTGATTTCTTGTTGGTGCAATACCGGCGAGCGATCATCGATTGTCTGCCCGATCTGTGAGGCGAGCACTGCGCGTGTGACGGTGAATGCGCCTCCTGTGACGATCAATGGGGCGGCGCATGGCTCGAAACTGAAGCCGCTGGCCTTGAGTGTCTCTCGGACGTGGGCTTCGATTGATGCTTCGGTCTCGGCTGAGATTGCGGCATCGCGGTCTGAGATGAATTGCTCGGTGAGACGCACGGCTCCGAGCTGTAACGAGAGCGCCTGGTCGATTGTGCCGTGGTTAAAGTGGATGAGTTCGAGGCTGCCGCCGCCGATATCCATTTGGATGAAGCTCTTTGTGCCTGAAATTTTCGGATCGCAGCCTAGGCCTTTCCCGATGTAGGTCGCTTCTTCGTGTCCGGAAAGCGTCTGAATCTCAATGCCGGTGGCATCGTTGACTAACTCGATGAACTGGACCGCGTTGGTGGCATCGCGCACGGCGCTGGTTGCGACGATTCGGATTGTTTTCGGTTGGTAGCCTTGGGCGAGACGGGCTAGTTCGGTGATCGTGTTGCACCCAGCAGCCATTGAGCTCTCACTGAGGCTGGGGAGCGCTTGACTGATGCCGCTGCTGATACGCGTCTCAATCGTCTCGGTAAAAATGGTTTCGACGCTGCCTGCGGTCGCGCCTGGTTTTGCGACGAGGAGCTTGATGGAATTGCTGCCAACATCGATGACGGCGACTATTTCGTTAGTAGGCATCTGGCTAGAAAAGGCCGTCGTGGGTGGGGGTCAAGTCTATGGATAAAGCTGCTTTGAGCGGTGCTTAGTTAAATGAGGTTGCAATGCTCTGAGAGTCGGAAGAGAAGGGTGCATGTTTTACGACGAGGTAAAGGTGAATTTCAAGGCAGGTAATGGTGGCGATGGCTGCTTTAGTTTTCGGCGCGGTAAATACGAGCCCAAGGGAGGACCTGATGGCGGTAATGGTGGACGTGGTGGCGCTGTCTATATCATTGCGGATACCAATATCGCGGATTTGACTGATTATCACTATAAGCCGGGCTGGAAAGCTAAGAACGGCGAGCCCGGTCGTGGTAGCGATCAGCATGGTGCGAATGGAGCAGATGTCATTCTGAAGGTGCCAGTTGGCACAGTGGTCATTGATCGAGAAACCGAAGAAGTCGTAGCCGAGGTGTTAGAGCATGGTGAGCAAGTTCTGCTACTCGAAGGCGGTTGGGGCGGTAAAGGCAATGAGGCCTTTAAGTCTTCAACCAATCAGGCGCCACGTCAGTTCACACTCGGTAAGCCAGGTGAAGAGGGCGAATATCGTCTGGTCGTGAAGACGATTGCGGACGTCGGTTTGATCGGATTTCCGAACGCCGGTAAATCGACTTTTTTGAATATGATCACCAATGCGCATCCGAAGACCGGCGCGTATCCGTTCACCACTATGTTTCCTACGGTCGGTGTGTTGGAGTTCCCCGAGCAATTCGAACGGATTACTGTGGCGGATATTCCTGGTCTGATCGAAGGCGCGAGTGAAAATCGTGGCCTTGGGCACCGTTTCCTTAAACACGTGGAGCGCTGCAAGGTGCTATTGATCATGTTGGATATGGAAGGCACGGATGGGCGTGAGCCGATTTCTGACTTCCGCGTCTTGGTTAACGAGCTGAAACTTTACATGCCAGGTTTGATCAAGAAGCCCGAGCTAGTGGCTGCCAATAAGATGGATGAGCCGAATGCTGCCGAAAACTTGAAGATCTTTAAGAAGAAGTTTAAGGGCAAGGTGCATGCCATTTCTTGCGTTTCCGATGAAGGTTTTGAGGAGCTGAAGGCAGACTTATTGAAGGCTGTTCTTGAAGTGCGGAAAGCTGAGGCGGAGCTTGAAGAAGAGGACGGCGACTACTAAGCGACATTTACTACCCCCATGAGTGATTTGACACTGTTAGACTTCGGCGAAGGTGAATTTCAGGCGCGGCCTGAGTTGAACAGTCATTTAGCGTGGGAAAGTTTTATCGCATTGGCGAAGCACCCTAGCCGGGTGCTCGTCATTGATCGCACTTTGAAACGGCGTGAGATGAAGTCTGGGTTTCTGTTGGCGCTGTCTTGGATGATGTCACGTCGCTTGCTGGAGTGGACGAATAAGAAGCGTGTGGGGATTTTATTTCCACCAGGCATCGGTGGTTATATCGCAAACCTAGCAGTGGTGTTTGCGGGAAAGGTGCCGGTGAATTTAAACTTCACGCTAGGGCCTGCCAGTTCTGAGGCTTGTTTGGCGCGTGCGGACATCGATTGTATTTTGAGCACGGAGCGTATGCGTGCGAAAATCCCGAACTTTCCGTGGCCAGAGGCAGGCGTGGTGGATCTGGTCGAGGAGTTGAAGCGCTTGCCCAAAGCAAAGACCATTGCGATGTTGACTGCTATTAAGGCGACGCCTGCGAAGGTCTTGGCCAAATTGCTTAAGGTGCCCTCCGTTGGTGGCGATACCGAGGCGGGGTTGCTGTTCACCAGTGGTAGTTCTGGTGAACCCAAGGGTGTCGTGCTGACGCATCGTAACATTTTGGGGAATTGTTTACAAATTGATGCGACTCGGCTGTTGCCAGTGGATGACAAAATTATCGCGAACTTACCGATCTTTCATAGCTTTGGATTTACCGTTACGCTGTGGTATCCATTATTACGTGGCTGCGCGGTGGTGACAGTTCCGTCGCCGTTAGAGTTTAAGAAAGTGGCTGAGGCCATTGAGGCAGAGTCCGCGACGATTCTGATCGGCACGCCGACTTTCTTTAAGCCTTACATACGGCATGTTGCGCCAGAGAAGTTGAAGTCTCTAAAGTATGCAATTACTGGTGCAGAAAAGACCCCATCTGGTTTTGCCGAGCTGTGGGAAGAGCGTTTTGGTGGTTTATATCTTGAAGGTTACGGCCTGACTGAGACTTCGCCTGTGGTGAGTATCAATCTCCCGCATACGCCTGAAGGGTTTTCGTATGTGCAGAGTGAGGCGAATGGCGCGAAGCGCGGGTCGGTTGGCTTACTGATGCCTGGGCATGCTGCGCGTATTCTAAATCCGGATACCATGGAGCCGTTGCCTGTTACTGATGTGGGCCTGTTGTTGTTGAAAGGGCCTAATATCTTCGGAGGTTATTTGAATGATTCCGAACGCACTGCTGAGGTGATGGATGATGGCTGGTTTATTACCGGCGACCTGGCTCGGTTTGATGACGAGGGCTACCTGTTTATCGAAGGCCGTCTGTCGCGTTTCTCTAAGATAGCAGGGGAGATGGTGCCGCATGGCACCGTCGAACAAGCTTTGGTTGAAGCCTTTGGCTTGCTCAATTCGGAAGTGCCGATGCTTGCGGTGGGCTCTCGTCCCGACGCGGCTAAGGGCGAGGCTTTGGTATTGTTGTCGGTGATGGATCTGGAGCTGTCGGACGTGCGTGCGAAGTTGTCGGAGGCCGGCTATTCGAACCTTTGGGTGCCGAAGGTGATCAAGCGTGTGGATGAGATCCCCGCTTTGGCGACTGGAAAGCTAGACCTACGCGGAATCAAAACACTCTGCGAAGCGGAGTAGGCGGGTGGTTGCTTGGGACTTGTGCACTGTGACAGACAGGAATGTCTGTTTCACGGCTAGTGCTCGGCGCGGGGGACGTCGCTACGTTCCCTGTGTTTTTTGTTGATGGACTGGAGTGTCCATACTCCTGTGCTACTCCACGATAAAACGCGTGCCGCCGAGGCTGCGTGGCTCCATTTTACTGCTGGTGGCTTCGTCTTCGTCTACGATTTGGCCACTCTCATAGAAGGCAGGTTCTTTGAGCCAGTGTTTTTGTAGCTCGTCAAAAAGGTCGAGGAGTTCGCTGCGTGTTTGCACGCGATATTCGATGGTGCGTGCGTGCGTTGCGAGTGGGTATTCCTTCATCACAGTGTCGCTGGTCATCGCCTCGACGACGCCGCTTGCCCGGTCTGCCATCTCCTGCACGCCGGGGGGGACGGGGGAGCGCTGTAGTGTGGAGGGCACGCCTGCGGCCGCTGCGCCATCGTCCATCGCTGCTTGGAGCTCGCCGAGCTTGAGCGCGCGGCTGTGGTAGATGCGGAGTAGGCCGCTGCCTGCGGTTACGATGTTAATTTCGACCACGCGAAATCCTGACGTGATGTATTCCTGCTTCGAAATCGAGTGAATGGCGGCTTCTTTACCATAATACTCTTTGCTGTCGGCAGGAAAGGTAATGCCGAATAGTGCCTTGTTGGCGATGGCGTTGGAACTAACGGATACGGCGCTCAGTGAGGATGCAACGCAGCAGAGGAGTAGAGCTGCGAAGAGTTGTTTCGATAAAGTATTCATAGGGATCAAAGTGCTGGCCTTTCTATCGTGTGCAAAGTTTATTTGTTTCACTTCATTTGGCCGCGAGTTGCAACTTTTTGAATGAAGCGACGTATTACCCTTTCAATTAATGCTCTCCTGTAAAGAACTCTCAGTCGAACTTACTCCTGGCGGAACACGAATTTTAGATCGTGCGACCGCGCGTTTTAAACCCAAAGCACTGAATGCGGTGATTGGTCCGTCGGGCTGCGGTAAGACGACTTTAGTGCGTGCGATGCTCGGTCTCTCGTCCCGAGTGGGCGAAGTGTTTATGGCGGGCGAGCCAGTGGCCAATAGCGAGGCGTTGCGTGGGAAATTGGCATTTGTGCCGCAATTCAGTATCGCTCAAGAGCGCTTAAGCGTAGGGGAAGCGCTCAAGTATGCGCTGGATTTGTGCGTCGTTGATATTGCTGCGAAAGAATCGAGGCTGGAAGAAATTTTAAAGCGTATTGGTTTGGATATGCACCGCGATAAGCGGGTCGGCAGTCTGAGTGGAGGCCAGTTGCGCCGTCTTGGGCTTGGTCTGGAACTGGTCGGTGATCCGCAATGTATGGTGTGCGACGAGGTGACCAGTGGGCTGGATCCGCGTTCGGAAGATCAGATCCTGACGATGTTGCAGCGCTTGCGCGATGAGCGTGAGAAGACCTTTCTCTGCATTATTCACAATCTGGCGAAGTTGGACTTCTTTGATTGGATCACGGTGGTGTTTGAAGGCGCGGTGGTGTTTCAGGGGTCTTTAGAGGCACTACTGGAGTATTTTGAGATTCCGGATGCGCTGCACCTCTACGATAAATTGAACGAGCACCCGATCGAATCTTGGCGTGAGCGCTGGAGCGAAACAGATGAAGCGAAAGAGGCGAATGCTGGCTTTGAGGCTGCGCCAGTAGTGGCCCCGCCATTGCCTAGTGCGCTAAATCAGATCTGGACGTTGTTGAAGCGACGAGCGTTGCTGTTCAAGCGAGACAAGGGCTATTGGTTGCTTACGCTGGGCATTACGATCGGCTTTCCGCTGCTGGTGACGATTTTTGCGATGGATGGCTTACCACAACTACGCGGGCTTGCGATGAGTGGATCGAGCGGGTTTGTCGAGCAGGCGCAGGAGAATTTGCGTTACCGGATCGATGCGCTGGAGTCGGCATCGTTGGTGACGGGCTTGATTTTGTTTCAAGTGATTTTGCTGACGCTGATGGGCAGTAATAATGGCGCGCGTGAGATCGCCGGCGAACGTAATCTGTATGAGAAAGAGCGCTTCGCGGGGTTGCGGCCTAGGTCGTATGCCACGAGTAAGCTGATTTTTACGTCAGCAGTGGCGATTGGGCAGGGGCTATGGATGACGCTGTTTGTGAAATATGTTTGTCAGTTTCCTGGCCCCTTGTTGCCGCAGGCCTTGGTGTTGATGTTGAGCTGTGTGTCGATGACTGCGGTGTGTTTGGCATTTTCCGCGATTTTTAGTTCGGCGGATAAGGCGTCGCTGCTGTCGGTGTATTTGGTCGGCTTTCAGCTGCCACTCTCAGGGGTGGTGCTGGCGTTGCCAGAAGTGTTGGTCTGGGTCTGTCGCCCATTTATCAATGCGTATTGGGGATGGGCCGGGTATTTTGGCTCGATGATTGATTCGCGCTTTTACGATGCGTATCGACTCGAATCCTCAGAGATGATCCCCAGCCCGATTTTGGCAGGAGGAGTGCTATGTGTGCATTTCTGCGTCGGTGCGGCGTTAGTGTTTTGGGGTTGCCACAAAAAACGTGTGACTTAACCCTCTTTGAAACAATTTTAATCAAATACGGATACACGGTCTTATGCCCCAGTTGAACTACCCAATGCACCGAAAGCCCACGTCGATATGGATCGGCGTGTCAGTTATCTTTTCGTTTCTCGCGCTCGCCCTGACCAGTGGGTGTGGTGACAAATTTTCTGATCTCGAAGTGCTACCGACGGAGAGTTACATGAAGAAGCCAGGAGATTTCCTGGGCAATACTTACACGATCCGCGCGCAGATTGACTCGCAGGTGCAGTGGGAGAAGGGCGTTGGTCGTATCTTGGCAGTGGTGCCTGAGAGCGGTGGTTCGCGCTTGCCGGTGTTTGTGCCGGATGATGTGGGTGGTAATTTACATATTGGGCAGCGTTATGAAATGCGTGCCAGAATCGAAGAAGGAGGGCTGATCTATGTTGAAAGTTTGCGCAAGTATTAGTCTTTGTCTGGTGGCCGCTCAGGTCACTTCGTTTGCTCAGGGCTATGCCCCTGCGGCAGCTCCTGCTGGCCCGGCACCTGCTGCGGCAGGTATGTCTGCACCGACAGGTGGGATGTTTGAGAGCAATACCTTCCTAGAAATGGCGAATCGTGCCTTTGATCCATCGAGCGACTCGATGGATTTCGAGAACGGTAGCTTCGCCTGGAAGGGGAAGACCTTTAATTTGACCGATCAACGTGCGTTTCGAGCACGGTTTGAGCGTTTTCTTTTAGCTTCGCCGACTGAGGAAGAGGAGAATTATGCGCGCTTGATGGACGACATCTTGGATCGCTTGTCAGCGATGGGCGATCATAGCGAGGATGCGATCTTCGAGACTTGGGAGATGCTATTTCGTGCGGCCAATTTCGATAGTGATGGCGGTAATAGCACGATTGTGGCGAATCAAGTGTTTAACGCATGGCGCATTCGTAAGGAAATGCGTGGGACGGCGCTCACGCAACGTGAGCTGGCTGACGTGCGTCGCTACCAGCAAGAAGTCGTGGCGAACCGCGCCATGATTTTGGATAAGATTCAGGAGCAGAAACAGAAAGAATCTGTGCGAATGACTTCTGGGAAAGATGGAAAAGGGAAGGGCAGCTCGAATACGGCCGCTTTGGCTGGAGAAGGTGCTTTTCGCGCGTTGGATTTAGCCGAAACGGAGGCGAAGCTGCTCGCGATGGAAGGGCAAGTTGCGTTGACTGGCATGCAGGCGAAGTTGCAGATGCAGAGCCAAATCGTGGCGTTCCTCGTGCAACGTCGTTATCAACATGCCTTGGTGCTCTCTGGCTTTTACCAGCTAATGTTTAAAGGTTCACAGCAACAACTCGAAGTGGGCAAGGGCGAGTTGAAGTCCTTTTTCCCGAATACCGATATGGTATTTACCGTTGATATGATGGCCTTCGTCGCGAACGAAGCGGTCACGGATGTCAATAAAGGTGTGGATGCTGTGAATACTGCGTATGCAGAGGAGCGCACGATTATTGCTCTGGAGCGCTTGCAGGAGACCTTTTTCCTTGGCGAGTTTATGCCGTCGCTGAATGCGATTCCGGTCGAGCAACGCCGCACGTTACTGGATTTGTATCGAGATATGATGGAAGCGGGCGAGCTGGCGGATGCGAAAGATTACAACGGGGTGGAGCAATATGCTGAGCGCATTGCCTTGATTGCCAAAGACTTTCCGAAGACACGCGTCCTTTCGAGTGTCGAGACTGCGAAGAGTATGAGTGATATGGCGGTGTTTGCCGCGTCGCAGTATCGTAATTTAGGCGATATTGATAAGGCGCGAGCCGAGTTGCAGACGGCGATTGATATCTGGCCGTCGAATCCATCGGTCCGCGAATTTCAGCAAGAGACTACGAAGCTGGCGACAGCGGGGTCTCAAGGTGTGCAGATTTTCGACGACTTGTATAAACGCGGTGACCATCGTGGGATTTATGATCGCCGTATGGATTTGGGCTTTGCCCTTGCGGAGGACTCGGCGCGACGCCCCTTGTTGATGGAGGTGATCGAGCAGGTCTCTACCATTGATTTGCTGGTCGCACAGAGCGAAGAAGCCCTGAAGCAGGGAGATGCTTATGTGGCATGGGAACTATTGGCAGAGGCTGCGAAGTTTGATGCAGACGATGCGCCGATGAATCGTGCGCGTGCCGAGCTTGCACCACGAGTCGCGGACTTCGTCGTCTATCTGGATCGCGCACAACGTCAATCCGCGGAAGCGCAGCATGCCGGCGCTTTGGCAGCCTTTTTGGCCGCGCAGGATATCTATCCAGCCAGTCGGATGTGTCGCGAAGGGATCGAGCGCGAGTCGTCGGCGCTGATGGCGCAGTTGCGTGAGCAGAAGAGCGAGGACGTGGAGTAGGGGGAGGACGTGAAACAGACATACTTGTCTGTTTCCTCTCGCGTATGCACAGGCAGGACGGAGGTCTGCCGGAGATGGCGTAGCAATGCCTGTGTCACTTCCCTTATGAGCTTCTTTTTGATAACCTTCTGAGGTGTTTGTCTCAATTTACTTGAGCCGAGCGCGAGTTGTCCCAAATTGCTCCCTGTGATCGGACTCGATGTAGATATATTTTTCCTCCTTTACCTGGGGAGCGGCTTTGCGCTGCTCTTTGGCTTGTGGTTTTACTATGACTGGAAGGATAAGCATCTCTTTGAGGCCCAGCGCTCGAAGGTCATTTACCACTGTATCAAATGTAGCCAGATATACACTGGTTCGCATGGCAGTGAAGAATGCGATTGCCCTCAGTGCGGGTTTACCAATGGTCGCTTGCGCTTCTAGCAAAAGTGTATTTCTAGTTTTCAGCATTTCTTAATTTCAGTTTTTCAGTTTTTCAGCTTTTCATATCATGCCAGATCATATCGCAGTCCTCGATTTCGGTTCACAATACACGCAGGTCATCGCCCGCCGTATTCGTGAGGCCAATGTTCTCTCTCGCATCTATCCATACAACACGCAGGCCAGCGTGCTGAAAGAGGCGGGCGTTAAAGGTGTTATCCTTTCGGGTGGCCCGTCGTCGGTATTGATCGAAGGCTCTCCGCGTCCGGATGCGAAGGTCTTTGAAATGGGGCTTCCTGTGCTGGGCATTTGCTACGGCGAGCAGCTCATGGCGCATATGCTCGGCGGTCGCGTCGGCAAGAGTGAGGAGCGCGAATTCGGCCATGGCACTTTGAGCATCGGCATCAAGGGTAAGCTGTTCGAGGGCATGCCAGACGAGCTGCGCGTGTGGAACTCGCACGGTGATCGTATTGAGGAATTGCCGGAAGGTTTCGAGGCGGTCGCTTCGACTGAGAATTCGCCTTTTGCGACCATTCAAGATGCGAAGCGTGATTTCTACGGCATGCAGTTTCACCCCGAGGTGGCACACTCCGAAATGGGCACCGAGGTGATCGCGAATTTCCTCTTTAAGATCTGTGGCTGCGAGTCGGATTGGTCGATGGCCAATTACATCGAAGAGTCGGTGCAGAAGATCAAAGATATGGTCGGCGATGAGCGTGTGATTCTCGGTCTTTCTGGTGGGGTCGATTCTTCTGTCGCTGCTGCGCTGATTCATAAAGCGATCGGTAAGCAGCTCACTTGTGTCTTCGTAGACAACGGTCTGCTTCGCCTCCACGAGCGTGAGCAGGTTGAAAAACTTTACGGCGATCACTTCGATCTCGATGTGCGTGTGGCTGACAAGGCCAAGTTCTTCCTTGATCGTTTGGCGGGTGTTTCCGATCCGGAAACCAAGCGTAAGATCATTGGCAATTCCTTCGTCGAAGTCTTTGACGAGTCTGTCACCGAACTAAAGGAGAAGGGCAACTACACTTTCCTCGCTCAAGGCACGCTGTATCCAGACGTGATTGAGTCCATCGCGATCGACGGTAACCCTGCGGCACTCATTAAGAGCCATCACAATGTCGGCGGTCTCCCTGAGAAGATGAACCTCAAGCTACTTGAGCCGCTGCGTGAATTGTTTAAGGACGAAGTCCGCGAGCTCGGCTCACAACTCGGCTTGCCGAAGGAAGTGGTCTGGCGTCAACCGTTCCCTGGTCCCGGTCTTGGCGTGCGCGTCATGGGGCCGATCAAGGAAGAGGATCTCGTCGTGCTGCGTAAGGCGGATGCGATTCTTCAAGAAGAGATGATGGCCGCTGATCTTTACTACAAGGTCTGGCAGTCCTTCTGTGTCTTCCTTCCTGTGAAGACTGTTGGCGTTATGGGCGACGAGCGCACCTACGAGAATGTAGTCGCGCTACGTATCGTCGAGAGTCTCGATGCGATGACTGCGGACTGGGCGCGTGTGCCTTATGACGTGCTTCGTAAGATTTCTAGCCGTATCATCAATGAAGTGACTGGTTGCAATCGTGTCGTGCTCGACATTAGCTCGAAGCCACCGAGCACAATCGAGTGGGAGTAGCGCGGATGACGTGCGCCATCGTGGTGCACGTTTTTGATCTGAACATTTCATCTCGATCTCGGTCTGAAGCCTATCAGTTATGAAGTTATTATCCTGCATTTGTTTGATTGCTCTGGCCGCTCCGCTATTTGGGGCGTCGTCGAAAGTAAACTCCATTGTAAACCGCGCTCGTGCCACCGTCGGCACGGAAGCGGCGTTGAAGGGTGTCGTCACTCTGAAGATGGAAGGCTGGATCGAGCCGGCTGAATCGAAGTTACCTAGCGCGACGATTCTTATTATTTCCCGCAAGCCTTGTTCGCAGCGCTTGGAGGTGAAGGTGGATGATTTGGTGGAAACCACTATCCTGGATGGCGATTCGGGCTGTATCATTCGCTCCAATCTAAGTGATGAGGCGAAGCGTTCTCAAATGCGCACGATGACCGAAGAGGAATTAAAGCGCGTGGCCTTTAGCACGCGTCAGCTATTCAGTTTCTTTGGTGCTGATTTTAAGAGTGGCGAACAGGTCGCATACAAGGGTATCGAGCAGCGGCGCGGCGTGCGTTCTCATAAGCTGTTGTATTCGTATCCCGACGGACAGACTACGACACGCTATTTTGCAGTGAATGACGATACACTCGTTTCGACGATTACCGATCAAGGCGTAGAAAGTGTCGAAGTCGGCGAGCGTATCGTGGATGGTATTAAATTTCCGAGGCGGGTGGAGTATTATCAGGATAACAAAATGCTCCACACTGTCGTGATCAGTAATGTGCAGGTAAATACACCACTACAGAGTGGGATCTTCACTATTCCGACTGGTCAAAAAACAAAGTAAGCACGCGGCTTGCAGGAGCAGGCGCGAACCATTTTCTTTTAGCTATTATGCAAACTCTCGAATTCTCTGATTCGCCTAAATTCTTCAATGCGCTGCGCACGTTCTGTGCGGATGCAAACGCCACGGGTGATGTCTCCGATGTGGTCACTCCGGTGCTGGCTGATGTGAAGGCGCGCGGCGATACCGCCGTGCTCGAATACACCCAGAAGTTCGACGGTGCAAAACTCAGCGCCAAAGCGCTGCGTGTGGATCCCGCCGAGATGAAGGCCGCGGTCAAGAGCCTCTCGGTTGCGGATCGCAAAGCCATTCGGGAGTCCATTGCACTCGTCAAAGATTTCCACAAAAAGACGCTGCCGAAGGATTGGAAGGCTAAGAACGCGCAAGGCGGTATCGTCGGCGAGCGCTTTTACCCGATCCAACGTGTTGGGCTTTATGTGCCGGGTGGTAATGTGCCGCTCGTCTCGACGGTCATCATGACAGCCGTGCTGGCGAAGCTGGTGAAGAATCCTGAGATTTGCGTTTGCACGCCTCCCGCAGCAGACGGCTCAATCGCCCCTGGAATGTTGGCCGCGCTGGCGATGGTGGGTGTTGACGAAGTGTATAAAGTCGGCGGCGTGCAAGCCGTTGGCGCGATGGCCTATGGCACCGCAACCATTCCTGCGGTCGATAAGATTTTTGGTCCTGGTAATGCCTTTGTTATGGAGGCGAAGCGTCAGGTGCTCGGCACTGTTGGGATCGATTTACTACCCGGCCCAAGTGAAGTGATGATTATCACTGATGCAGGTGCAAATGCAGATCACGTTGCTGCGGATCTCATCGCACAGGCCGAACACGGCAGCGGTAAGGAAATCATCTATTTAGCAACCACCAGCAAGGCGCTACTCAAGAAGATAGAGAAGTCGCTCGCCAAGCAATTGCCAGAGCGCACCCACGCGGCGAAGTGTGAGAAGGTGCTGACGACTCGCTTCCTCGCGGTCACTTGCAAGAATCTCGATCAAGCGGCGCAGGTGTCGAACTACATTGCACCTGAGCACTTGGAGCTACAGATCGCCGACAAGTCGATTGATGCGTTGACCAAGAAAATCGTGACTGCCGGTGCAATTCTGCAGGGTTACATGACGCCGACCGTGCTGGGAGACTTCACTGCAGGGCCGAGCCACACGCTGCCGACTGGCCGTGCGGGACGCTTCTTCAGTGGCTTGCAAGCAACCGACTTTATCCGCCGCTCCAGTATTTTGCGCTACGATGCCAAGAGCTTGGCCAATGCAGCTCCCGTCGTGGAGACCTTCGCGCGGTTAGAGAAGCTCGATGGCCACGGCCGTTCGCTAACGATTCGCTTGTAAGCTGCCGACCTCGGTGCTGAGCACCGAGGCCATGACGGTTGACCAAGAGAGCAAGGCGCGGATGCGGAAAAACTTTTTGAAAGAGTGAGCGTTCTATTTATTCACAGTGCCGGTGCTGACTTTGGCCATTTGATCGGCGATTCCGCCGGTGCCCTGACTGCTGATTAGGTCGGCGTCGATTGTTTGCATCAGTGTGATGATGGTGGCGATCATCCCAGTCCATCCAGTCTGGTGACTAGCGCCGATCCCGGTGCCGTTGTCGGCATGGAAGTATTCGTAGAAAAGAATGTGGTCGCGCCAGTGCGGGTCGTTCTGGAATTTGTCACTTTCGCCATAGACAGGGCGTTTACCTTCGTCGTTGCGTAGGAAGATATTTGTCAGTCGGTGGCAGAGTTCGGAGGATACTTCGTAGAGTGTCATCCTATTACCCGAGCCCGTGGGGCACTCGATTTTGAAGTCGTCGCCATAGTAGGCGTAGAAGTTACTCAGTGCGCGGATGATTAAAAAGTTGGTCGGCATCCAGATGGGACCGCGCCAGTTGGAGTTGCCGCCGAACATGCCGCTGTCAGATTCACCTGGTAGGTAGCTCACTGAGTGTGTCTGGCCGTCCCAGTCGAAGGTGTAGGGGTGCTCTTGGTGGTGTTTGGAGAGTGAGCGAATGCCGTAGGGGCTCAGGAATTCATTCTCGTCGAGCATTCTGCTGAGTATTTGTCGCAGCTTCGTTTCGTCGGTAATGGCGAGCAGGTGGCGACCGTTGATCCCCTCCGTCTGTGGGCAGGCGACGTTTTGAGCGGTGGCGGCGTGGCGCTCGTAAACTTCGCGGCAGTGTTGTTGGAGTTGGGGCAGGTGAGCGAGGATGTCTGAATCGATCACACTGTTGGCGCACATGGGCAGCAGGCCGACGAGTGAGCGCACCTTGAGGCGTGTGCCATGGCCGTCTGGGTAGCGAAGCACGTCGTAGAAAAAGCCGTCGACGCTGTCCCACATCTCATCATCGAATGTGCCGACGCGATCCATGCCACTGGCAATTCTTAAGAAGTGATCGTAGTATTTCAGGACTTGCGCTTCGTAGTGTTCGCTGGAGTTGGTCAACTCGATGGCCATGCGCAGCATGTATTGTGAGTAGAGCACCATCCAGAAGGTGCTGTCAGATTGCTCTAACTTGCCGCCTGTCGGGAGGGCGGAGCTGCGGTCAAACACGCCGATATTATCGAGCCCGAGAAAGCCTCCGTCGAAGAGGCCTTTGCCGGAGGGGTCTTTGTGGTCGACCCACCATTGGAAATTGCGTTCGAGCTCTTTGAAGGCTGCTTCGAGGAATTCGGTGTCGCCTGCGCCGCCGTGCTGTTGTTTATCGATCATGTAAACCGTGAGCACTGCAAAGGGGTGCACCGGTGGGTTCACGTCACTGAAATTCCACTCGTAGGCGGGGAGTTGCCCGTTGGGGTGCATGTAGCGATCGCTCATAAAGAGCATGAGCTGCTCCTTGGCAAAGGCGGGGTCGGCGAGCACGAGTGCGATGGTGTGGAAGCCTAGATCCCAAGTCGCATACCAAGGGTATTCCCATTTGTCGGGCATTGAGATGATGTCGCAGTTGACCATGTGCCCCCAGTCGCTGTTGCGTGGCGGCAGGCCGAGGTGGCTGCGTTCGTCTATCCAGCGTTGCACATTGTATTCGTAATACTGCTTGGTCCACATCATGCCAGCGATGGCTTGACGTGTGATCTGACGCTCGGCTGCGGGCGTGCTGTCAGGGATCATGTTGTCGTAGAACGCATCCGCTTCCTGAATACGTGCAGCAAAGGTCGCCTCAAAGTCTTCGTTGAAGGCGTTGTCTTGTTGAATGACTTGACCTTTGCTCAGACGCAGGCGGATCGTTTCCGTGGCGCCTGGGGCGATCTCCTTGCGGTAGTGGGCGGCAACTTTGGTGCCGAAGTGCTCGGGGTTGGTGGTTGCGCTGCCTGAGACGATGGTATCGTTGATGCCGTCTTTGACGTAGGGTGTCTTGTTGGTGCCGTTAAAGAGCAGGGCGTGGTTGGTCTCGTTTTCAGTATAGAGCAGCTCGTCGGCATGTTCGCAGAAGAGGTGAAACTCGCCGAGTTTGGGGTGGTGTGCGGTGACAAATTCAGAGCCGCAGAGATAGGGGCGTGGCTGGGGCGTTTGCGCCTTATGCCAGGTTTTGCGAAACCAGAGGGTCGGCAGCAAACGTAGTTTCGCGCTTTCTGGGCCACGGTTGACGGCGCTAATTTTGATCAACAGATCTTCGTCGCCAGCTTTGGCATATTCGACGGTGACATCGAAGTAGCGATCTTCGTCGAAGATTCCCGTGTCGAGCAGTTCGTATTCGGGCTCGAGGCGACTGCGTTGCTGTCCTTTCTCCAGCAGTTGCTTGTAGGGATAGGCGGCCTGTGGGTATTTATACAAATACTTCATGTAGGAATGCGTGGGTGTGCTATCCAGGTAGAAGTAGTATTCTTTGACGTCTTCGCCGTGGTTGCCCTGCTCGTTGGTCAAGCCGAACAAGCGTTCTTTTAGGATGGAGTCGTTTTCATTCCACAGCGCTAAGGCGAAGCAGAGTTGCTGCTGATCATCGCTGATCCCCGCGAGGCCGTCTTCGCCGCGTCGATACGCACGTGAGCGTGCCTGGTCATGCGGGAAGTAGTCCCACGCATTACCTTCGGCGCTGTAGTCTTCGCGCACCGTGCCCCATTGGCGTTCGCTGAGATACGGTCCCCACTTTTTCCACGCGACTTGCTTGTTGGTGCTTTCGGTGAGGCGTTTCTGTTCTTCGTTTTGCATCGTAACTGTTATGAGTCTCGGGGCGTGTCAGTGTCTGGAATATATCTGAGAGTTGGACAGTTATTCTACTTTTCGTCGTTTTTTTGCGAGTCAAAAGAAAACCCCGTTCAGCATGCGCCGAACGGGGTCTTTCGTTACAGAAATCTGTGTGGGACTAGAGTTTCACATCAAGCAGGTTTTGCTTGAGGCGGCTCGCGGTGGTCAGGCGCTTGAGGCGGTCACGCATTTTCTCTGCCCAGAAGTTGAAGGCTTTTTCGACTTGGGTCCATTTCGCGCCAAAGCCGATGGAGCCATCACGTCCGTCGACTGCAGCAGCGAGGCGTTCGCCCGTGTCGGAGTCAAGCAGTTCGACTTCGATGGACGCTTTGCCGACGAAGGGGTGGCTGCCAGAGATAACTTTGTCAGCTTCTGATACAACCAACCCGACGGGCACGACTGTAGAGACTGTGTTCATGACGCTGTTGGCACCGACTGCTTCGGTCAGTGCCACGCGGAGTAGCAGTGTGTCTGGGCCTGTGGTATCGACGATTTCGTAGTCCTTGCTGATCTCGTTGTAAACTGCGGTGTGAAGATCGTTGGCGAGCTTCTGAGCGACTTCTGGAGGTAGCTCATCCATTTCAGAGTCGTCACTGCGCCAGATCGTTACGGGCATAATATTGACCTTGGTATATTTTGTGAAATTTGAACGATGGTCGATGTAGACGTAGCGCGCTTCGCCTTTTTCGCCATCACGCAGCTGAGAATAGTTGTCTAGGAATCCTGTTTCTACAACGGTCTTGGCAGGGCTCGCGCAGCCAGAGAGCAGTGCCGAAGCTGCGGCGATGAGGAGGAGTGGTGTGAGTGTTTTTAGTTTCATATGTAGTGTTAAAATGTGTCTGAAAGGGGAAGTGGCTTACCAAGAGTAGCCGAAGTTGAGTGTGTAGGTCTCGTCTAATTGATCGACATTCTCCACGGCGCCGCCGTCATACTCGAATTCGGCTTCCAATGCGGTTTCGAATCCGCCTGCGATAGGGAATCTGATGCCGACTGTTGCGTTGAGTATCGTGTCGCGTGGATCGCTGGTGTTGAAGATCCCGTCGTGGTCGAGGTAGAGCGTAGAGCCAAAGCCAATGATGTCGCTGGTGGCGGTGGCTGTCCACATGATACCGAGCCAACTGTCGCTTGGGGCTTCGATGAATTGTTCGTCCACCCACGCCGGGCCGAGTTCCATCTGCAGGGTGAAGTGTGGATTATCAGAGAAATCGCGCCCCGCATGCACGCCGTAGATGCTACGCAGGTCGAGATCGGCAAATTCGTCGTATTCGTAGCTGAGATGGAAGCCGCGGTAGTTCTGACTGCCAGGTTCTAAGAAGCGGTCGTATTTTCCGTAGGCGAACCAGTTGTCTTCCTTTTTGACGTTCTTGGATTCTTCATACTCTTTGTCACCTTTGAGTGTGTAGCGGTCAACTAGGCTACGCCATACCGAGTTGGCCTGGAGGTGCCATTCATCGGAGTTGGAATTGCCACGTTCGTATTCCATTGCGAGTGAGATGCGACCAGTCCAGTCGTAGCCTTTGCCCAGTTTCCATGGCTCAGGGTTCACCATTTCGATATCTTGGGCGGCGAAGATAACTGTTTTTTCATTCTCAGCCTCTACCAGCATCGCTGTTTCGGTCGATATGATCTGACGGTCTCGATACACGGTGCCGTCTTCCATCATCAGCGTGACTGGCTCTTCGGTGGTAATGCGCTCGATGTTCTCCTGTTTGATGGTGATTCTACCAGCAAAGGGGGTATCGAATACGACTTTGTCGGCTTCAGCGCTAACGAGGTCACCTACCAGTCGAGATCCATTTTTCATTAGGATTTCGTCAGCATTTATAGCGGGAATGATGGTGAGTGCGGCTAGCGCAGTAAGAGTGAATCGGCTAAACATGGCAGAAGTGATAATTGTGCGTTTAGAGCGGTAGCTGAATTGCACTAGAAAGCAAACCGCTTCTTGGGCTCTGAGATGATCGATTCATAAATGCTTTCTTGAATTATTTGTGTGCATTTGTGCGCAATCCTGATTTCAAAGAGTGCTGATCGCAGCCATGAAGAAAACATTTGATGCCAACGCTCGTGCTTTGAAGCACGTTCAGGAACTCCACGCTTATGTCCCCGGTGAGCAACCGCAGGGCCAGGGATGGGTGAAACTCAACACGAACGAGAATCCGTATCCTCCGTCGCCGAAGGTCGGTGAGGCTGTGGCCGCTGAGGTGGCACAGTTGCGCCGCTACCCAGAGCCTGTGAGCCAGAAGCTACGTGCGGTGATCGGTGCGCGCTATGGCCTGACGGCGAAAAACGTGATCATCGGTAATGGCTCTGACAATATTTTGGACCTGATTACGCGTTGTTACGTGTCGTCCGAAGGGGCGGGGCACATGGTGCCAAGTTATTCGCTCTATCCGGTCGTGGCTGGTATGTCGGGGCAGGGCACGATTGATGTGCCGTTTACTCGCTCGATGGAGCTCGATGTGGATGCGATTGTGGCCGCGAATGCCCCCGTGTTTTTCCTGACGTCGCCCAATGCGCCGACCGGCGTCGCGTTTCCTTTGGCAACGATTGAGACGATCTTGCAACGGATTGACGGCATCTTGGTCGTGGATGAGGCGTATGTGGATTTCGGCGGCGAGAGTGCCGTTGCGCTGATTCAGGATTACGAAAACCTCGTCGTGGTGCGCACGTTCTCGAAGTCTTATGGACTGGCGGGCATGCGTGTCGGCTTCGGCATGGCGAGCGAAGGAATTATCGGGATGCTCGACCGTGTGCGTGATGCCTACAACGTCGATCGTGTCGCTCAGGCTGCAGCACAGGCCGCGTTTGAGGATGTTGCTTATTTCGAAGAGCAGCGCCAGAAGGTGATCGCGACTCGCGAAGCGACACTTGCTCAGCTCGATTCGCTGGGCTGGTTCACGTATCCATCTGCAGCGAATTTATTGTTTACCGAGCCGAAAAATGCGGCAGGCGAGGTGGGCGCAGACGTTGCAGCCTCGCTGTTTGAGCATTTGAAGCGCAAGCGCGTATTAGTGCGCTATTTCCCAAACCATCCTTTAACTTGCTCTTTTCTCCGCGTCAGCATAGGAACTGACGCTGAAATGGAGGCATTTATAACCGCTGTTACATCATGGCTGAACCACGCATAGCAAAAATCACTCGCAATACTAAAGAGACTCAGATCGAACTCGAACTGAATGTCGACGGCACTGGCGTGTCTGAAATCGACACTGGCATCCCGTTTTTCGACCACATGCTGACGCTCTTTGCCAAGCACGGCTTGTTTGACCTGAAGGTCAAAGCAACCGGCGATATCGATGTTGATTATCATCACATGGTGGAGGACACCGGCATCGTGCTCGGGCAGGCAGTCAAGCAGGCGCTTGGTGATAAGGGTGGCATCCGTCGTTACGGATTCTTCCTCTTGCCGATGGATGAGTCGCTCGCCCGCGTGGTGCTCGATCTCTCGAACCGTCAGGCCTTCGTCTATAATGTGGACTACAAATTTCCAATGGTGCGCGATTTCAGCATCGTGCTCGTGAAGGAGTTTTTCCAAGCATTTGCCAACGACGCAGCCTGCAACCTCCACATCACTCTGGAATACGGCGAAGAGCCGCACCACATCGCCGAAGCGATTTTCAAGGGCTTTGCGCGTGCGCTCGACGTGGCGACCACAGTCGATCCTCGCCTCGGCGGAGCATTGCCGTCCACGAAGGGCACGCTCTCGCTGTAGCGAGACGCACATTTTTTAACGCAAAAGGCGTCCCATCACTGGGGCGCCTTTTTTTGTTCTCTCTTTCTCGGCTAGGGGCATGCGGGCTAGACCCTTGACATTTTTTCGATATTAATTCATAAGCTAGAGTTTGTGCGAAATTTGTTACTTATACTGTGTGGGTTTGGGGTGCTGCCGATCCAGCAGGCTGCTCTAGCAGTTACTTTTGATGCTAGTTATGCGATCACCAGCGCTGATGCTGATACGAATAGCGATACTTTAGTTGATGTTACGGGGCTCAGTGTGACCTTGCCGAGCTATTCCGGAGATGTGCTCATGATCTCTAGCTATTCAGCTAATAAAAAAAATAATTCAGACGAACTCACCGCTCGGCATCAATTGGACGCTAACGGCAGTCCTGTTGGGATCGAGCGTGATCGACATATCATCAAGTCGAGTGCCGCAGCTGGAGCAGGGGCAGCGATCGGGGTTGTCAATGTGTCCAGTGGAGGTTCGATGACCCTGCAACACGCTAAATCGACAGGTGATAAACCTGGCCTTTCCACCCTATCTCATTCGACATTGACAGCGATTCCGCTGACATCTGGAGGGAAAACCCTGTCTCACGCCTATACTTCATCGACGGATACGGTCACAAGCAACGTTGAGGAAGTCGCGAAAACGACGGCTCTGAACGTGGCTAACATACACGGCGGAACTGCTGAAGTGTTCATCATGGCGACCTTTGAAACGGTGAGTTCAGGCACTTCGAACGCCTCTTGGCAGTTAGAATATCGCACGGCTGAGACTGGTCTTTGGGAGGTCGCAGGAAACGCGAGTTCTCGTAAGTTGGATACGAATCAGGGAGTTGCGGCAGTCACGGCACTTGCTGATCTCGATGCTGCGGGTGACTACGAATTTCGACTGACACAGAGTTTGGTGAGTGGTGATAATTTCTCCACTCTGGATGTGGATTTGGTTGCGCTCTCCTTATCGATTGATGCCGACACATACTTACAAAGTTACGAACAATATACTGTAGGCTCAACGGGTGCCACTCTGGATCTGGCGGTCTCTGAGGATATGGATGTCTTTGTTGCTGCCAGTGTCACTGCCACAAGCACCTCATCTACCACCGGCGAATATCAGTTATTCTTAGACGGCGGAACCACGAGCTCGATCGTCGCAGGATCCACTCGAGAAGTGGATACCGGAGATGTCGGCAGCGTTGCGTTGACCGGCGTGTATTCCTTGTTAGCAAGTGATACGAATACCTTAACACTTCAAACGGATGACGCAGATCTAACTTTTGGCACAGATGGGAACAACGTTGTGGGGTTTGGTCTGACTGCTGTTCCTGAACCGAGTCAATACACGCTAATCTTCTGCGTGCTGACATTCGCAGTCGTCCTGCGACGCAGACGTCCTAATAGATGATTGAGGGATATTTGGAGAAGCTTTCACTTTGACGAACCGCCAGCATGGAACCATCTGAGGACTTTCGTATTCTTGGCAGTCCAATTCCAAGGAAAGACGTGTATTTTGTCATCGGTGTGCTGTTGCTATTGGTTGTTTCACTGGCAGCAGCGTCGTATTATTTTTACTATCTCCCTCGAAAAGAAGCTGCCGCGATTCAGGCACTTCAAGCGGCCGAAAAAGAGCAGGAACGATTGAATAGCTCGGTTGGAGAAGCTAGTCCAGCTGAACAAATTGAGGAAATATTGGCGTTTCATCTTCAGATGACTGGCCTCTCTCAGGTGAAGAGTTATCGTCTGGATGGGAAGTATTCAACAGGTGCTTTGCGTATGGGCTTACGAATGCAGGCGAAGCAGCCCAACTTCTACCGACTGCGATTGCAGGGGCTGGATTCCTGGATCACATTCGGTTTTAATGGAAAGTCCAGTTGGATTGATCAGAGTCAAGCGATCATCGATGAGGCCAACTCGGGGCTTAAAACACTCAACGAAACGATGATGCATCTCGAGTGCACGATCCCTATCTTAAGCTGGCTCTATGAGAGTAAACTGCACCTAAAGGCGCTTAAGCGACTGCCTGATGCGGCATGGGGAGGGCGACGCTTTTATGTGCTTGAAGATAGTATGAGCTTTCGATTCCCCGTCGTTCATTATATCGATGCAGAGTCCGGTCGTGAGGTGCGTCGCACCATTGATTTTGAGCTCAATAACGAACCGCGAAACGTAGAGATTCGCTACTACGACCCAATTGAGAATCTAACCTTTAGTTTTCCATCCGGCTTTGAGCTGAGCCTAGATGGTAAAACCCTGAGCAGTGCAACGTTCTCGAAAGTGGACTTTAATAAGGGGCTTCTTTCTATACTTTTTGAGAAAGAGTCGGCCCGTCAAACGAATTAGAGATGGGATTTTATTTGTTCCGTCTGCTAACTTCGCTAGGGCACCTTGAACGAATCGTTGCATGCGCCTGTGCACGGATGTCTCTTTGTTTCAACGGTGGACTTTCGATTCGGGCGATGGCGTTGAGTGATCGTTGAGTTGGCTCAAATAGCGCCACTTCATTAGTTGGTCTTTTTGGTTCGATTAGCCCTAGTTATCAATGGTTTGTTGAAATCGAAATGGTTCATCCAGTAGATGAAGAGATTTTCCAAAACGTGTCCCTTGTCTGCTTGCATCCTATCTCAATTTTGGCACCTTGTTGCGTTTCTTATGAGCGCAGTTACTTCAAATAATAAGCCACGCCTTGCCGTAATCGATTACGGTATGGGGAATTTGCGTAGTGTTGTGCGGGCTTGGGAGCATGTTGGCGCGGATGCGCAACTCGTCTCCACTCCAGCTGAAATCAAGGATGCCGATGCCTTGGTATTTCCTGGTCAAGGGGCGATCGTGGATACGATGCGCTTGCTCAAAGAGACTGGATTTGATAATGCGATCCGCGAGTGGATCGCTGCGGATAAGCCATTTTTCGGCATTTGCCTCGGGCTACAGGCATTATTCGAACACTCCGAAGAGGGCGACACGCCAGCATTGGGTGTCTTTAAGGGGCGGGTTCGTCGCTTTCAGATCGATCCATCGCTTAAGGTGCCACACATGGGTTGGAATTCAGTAAGCTTCGATGGCGAAGACCCATTGACCGAAGGCCTGGAGAGTGGAACGGATCAATTTTATTTCGTGCATAGCTACTATATTGACCCCGAAGATAAGAGTCTCGCGCTGTTTGAGACGGATTACGGTGGTCGTTTTGTTTCCGGGATTCGTTCTGGTAAGTGTTATGCTACACAGTTTCATCCCGAGAAAAGTCAGGCAAAAGGATTACACCTTTACCGCAATTTCTTGAAACTACTTTAGCGCACGAACCTTCAGGACTTTTGATTTAACGATAATTCGCACAACTACCTATCTAACACGACGACTACCTATTAATATGGAAAATACAGGCACTATCCGACTCGGCGATGAGAATTTCGAGTTCCCGATAATTGAAGGAACCGAAGGAGAGAAGGCTCTCGATACTAGGACGTTACGCGCTAAGAGCGGTTGTATTACGTTTGATGAGGGCTATGGCAATACCGGCTCTTGCATGAGCGAAATTAGCTTCATTGATGGTGAGAAAGGCATCCTTCGTCACCGTGGTTATCCGATTGAGCAACTTGCCGAGGAGTCCGCTTTCCTCGAAGCTGCCATGCTGATTATTTATGGCGAGCTACCCGACGACGAGCGCCTGAAGGCTTTTAAGTATCACGTGCGCCGCAATGCCTCGATTCACACAGGTATGCACAGCCACTTTGATGGATTCCCTAGTAATGCACATCCGATGGCGATTCTTTCGGCGATGCTCAATGCCTTAGGGGCTTACTATCCTCAGATGTCGTCGAATGACCGTGAGCAAGACCTCGCCCACTTCGACGAGACCGCAGCGTTACTGATCTCTAAGGTGCGCACCATCGCGGCGATGACCTATCGTATGAAAATGGGGCTGCCCTTTGTTTATCCTGCGGATAAGCGCTACACTGGCAACTTTTTGCACATGATGTTCTCCGAGCCTTATAATGAGTGGATGGATGATCACGGTGCAGGAAAGGCACTCGACCTATTCCTCATGCTGCATGCAGATCACGAGCAAAATTGCTCTACTTCGACGGTTCGCATGGTTGCCTCTGGTGGGGCGAATCTCTTTGCATCTGTCTCGGCGGGTGTCTGCGCGCTCTGGGGCCCGTCGCATGGTGGTGCCAATATGGCGGTGATCAAGATGCTCGAAGACATTCATGCCTCGGGCGATGACGGTTCTCGGTTCATCCAAGCGGCGAAAGAAGGTAAAGCGAAGCTTATGGGCTTCGGGCACCGCGTGTATAAGAACTACGATCCGCGTGCAAAGATTCTCGGTAAGAGCGCTGAGTCTATTCTTGAGAGCATGGGCATGAATGACCCGCTGCTTGATATTGCTCGTAAGCTCGAACAAGCCGCACTGGAAGATGATTATTTCGTCAGCCGTAAGCTCTACCCGAATGTCGACTTCTACAGTGGCTTGATTTTGAAGGCTATCGGTATCCCAGTTGAGATGTTTACCGTGATGTTTGCGATTGGTCGTATGCCAGGTTGGATTGCGAACTGGAAGGAAATTGCAGAAAACCCGAAGAGCCGTATCCACCGCCCTCGTCAGATTTATACAGGCTCCACGAAGCGTGATTACGTGAAGATGGAAGATCGCTAGAACGTAAAGGGTATCATTTTATGAACGGCAGTGCTCCCCGGGGCGCTGCCGTTTTTTTGTGTATCCGGTAGCTGCGCGCCGCTGAGCGTCGGAGGGGCGCGGTCGCTGAGGCTCGGCACACGGGCTAAAGCGCAATGCCGTTGCGTATCATAGCAACCACTGACTAAAAAAGGTAAAAAGTTTAACCGCAGAGTGCGCGGAGAATTTGGGGAGGATCTTTGACATGCTCTGTGTCATGCCTCTGCGCGCTCAGCGTTCTCAAGCGGAGCGGGCGCTTAAATATACATATCCAAAGCCAAACCGGGGGCTTGCCCGTTCGCTGCCGGACGCGAGGCTGCGAGAGAATGCGCAACACGGATCCAGTATTTGGGGAAGCGGTGTTACCCTTCAGCCTGATCGCTACCCTTTGCGTCCGCCTTCGGTGGTGCGCCGTGCAGGATGTCTTCCAGCTCTAGCCCCGTCATTTGCTTAATGCCGCCGAGTAGCATCCAGAGTGTGACCATCATAATTGCCATGCTTGGGATGACGATGACGGGCCAGCTCCAAGCCATCATTTTACTGACCTCTGAATTAAAGGCATCCGTGCCACTTGGGCTGACGACGATCCAGCGTGCGAGCACGAAGTTGAGAATACCGCTGAGTAGGAAAGAGAAGGCGAGGAGCCATGTGCACTTCGTGAGGAGCTTTTCAAAGGCGGATTCGCTGTCATGTGCGACGAGTGCGTTGTGCACCTTGTCCACATCCAGAATTTCCGGATTGTAGAGCAGTGTGCGAATCAGTGGCCAAGGCGTCTTGAGTGACACGACGACCGCGATGCCTAGCAGTAGCGGAATTGCTGCTTCTTTCACCGCGAACCATTCGGTGGGGATCTCCAGAATGCCGATGCCACCAGTGAGTAGCACGCTGATGAGACCGAGGATGGAGAAGACGTTATACTTCGAGCGTTTGAAGTAATCGTAGATGAAATAGCAGACCGGGAAGAGGATGGCGATGATCAGGATACCGACAGCGACATTCTCAAAATAGGGCTCCAGGTATTCGCCGAAATATTTCTTGCCCTTGTTGAGCACCATAATGGGCAACAAGATGTTGAAGCCAATGTTGAGGAGCATATTCTCCTTCTTAACGGGAGGTTTTCCAGATATCGGAGAATTCTGCAAATTTGGTGCGGTGCTGGGTTGCTGTTCGGCCATATGTTCGCCTAGGCTTTTCCGACTTATGTCGAACGCAAGCTCTATTCGTTGTCTTATCACTGCGGGCCCAACCCGTGAATTTATCGATCCGGTGCGCTTTTTGAGCAATCCATCCACCGGGAAAATGGGCTATGCCATCGCCGAAGCCGCTGTAGCTGCCGGATGGACGGTCGATCTAGTCGCTGGGCCGGTCGCCCTGCAAGAGCCAGAGGATGTTATTTTATACCCAGTTGTCAGTGCTGAGGAAATGTTTCACCACGTCGATGCTCTGTTTGATGCCTGTGATGTGTTGATCATGACCGCGGCCGTGAGTGATTTTCGACCAGTCACACAACACGCCAAGAAGGAGAAGAAGGGCGATGCCTCAATGACCATCGAATTTGAGCGCACCATCGATATTTTAAAAACGATGACTGAGCGCAAGGCGCAGCAGACGGTGGTCGGCTTTGCCGCAGAGACGGACAACGTCGACGCCTACGCCCGTAAAAAGCTGGAAGAGAAAAACCTCGATTGGATCGTGGCCAACAAAGTGGGCGAGGCGGGCGCAGGCTTTGCCGCCGATACCAATGAAGTGACGCTGATCGCCGCCGACGGCAGCTCACTTAAAATTGGCCCCGCCACCAAAGCCGAGATCGCCAAGCAGTTGATCCAGCTGGTGACGCCAATGGCTTAGTGGTCTTAATCATAATCCTAATCATAATCCTAATCCCACTTCACTAATGCCCACTATCTTTGATCACGAAAGGTTAAACGTCTATCAGCGTTCTTTAGACTTTGTCGAATTTGCAGAGACGCTGTTGTCGGATTTACCCAAAGGGCTCGCTGCGCATGATCAAATCGATCGTGCGTCTACTTCGATACCACTGAATTTGGCCGAAGGAAATGGGAAGTTCACGGCAAAGGATCGTTGCCGTTTCTTTGATATTGCGCGTGGTTCCGCCTTGGAATGCGCCGCTGCTTTGGATGTCTTGACCCGTCGCAACAAAATAGGGGCGACGACCGCTGAGGAGGGGAAAATAATTCTGAAAGAGATTGTTTCGATGATTGTTGGACTCATTCGCAGTCAAGAAGGCGGGCGCGTGTATGAAGACCCCGCAGCTTACAATGAAGGTGACTGATGATCGGAATTGATTAGGATTAAGAGTAAGATTAGGATTAAGATTTTAGTAATGAAAAACTCCGGACTTGATAAAATCCTGGGCCGTATCGATGACCTCGATTCGGTGAATCTGGGTATTCTGGTGCAGCGCCTCGCGCGCGACCGTAAGCTGCAGGAGACCGTGTTTAACACGATTCAGGATGGGATCCTGGTGATTGATTCCGAAGGGGTGGTGCAATACGCCAACGAGGCGGCCTTTAGTCTGATTGGCTTGAAAGAGGATGACATCGGCACTACCCGCCTGTGGAAAATGGTGCCAGATCTGGCGCGCTCAATTGATTTAGATAAAAATAAAAAGGTGGCGAAAGCCTCGCCCGTGCTGTCCCGAGAGGTCGAGCTGACGTATCCAGAGCATCGGTTCGTTCGTCTCTATATGGTGCCGATCGACGCGAATGTCGGGCACCATGATAGTGGCGGCACGGTCGTCGTGCTTTCTGATGTGACCGAAGAAAAAGTTTCGATGGAAGAGCGGATCGAGAGCGAACGCATTGCCTCGATCATGCGTCTCTCTGCGGGCGTCGCCCATGAGCTAGGTAATCCGCTCAACTCGTTGACGATTCATCTGCAGCTGATCGAACGAAAACTGAAAAAGCTACAACTCGGAGCGGAGGCCAGTGGTATGGCCGACTCACTCGAAGTGTGTCAGGGCGAGGTCAAGCGCCTCGACGGTATCATTACCCATTTCCTCGAAGCGGTGCGGCCGCAGCAACCTGAACTCAATGAGCTCGATTTGATCGAACTCCTAGACGAGGTGTTACGTGTGCAGGAAGCCGAATTGAGTAACCGGCGCTTGGATGTAAATGTCGATGTCGCCCAAACCATTCCATCGATCCTTGGCGATCGTGGCCAAATCAAGCAGGTCTTTTTTAATCTGGTCAAAAATGCGATGGAAGCGATGCAGGCAGGTGGGAAGCTCCGAGTTTTAGCGCGCAGTGATGACGAATTTGTGTATCTGCAATTCATCGATACCGGCTCGGGCATTTCAGAAGATGAGCTCTCTCGTATCTTGCAGCCGTATTACACGACCAAGAAGGAAGGTCACGGACTCGGCATGATGATCGTGCAACGCATTATCCGCGACCACGGCGGTCAGCTCGGCATCGAATCGCGCAAAGGCGAGGGCACCGCGATTACCCTACAGTTCCCGCAGCAACACCGTCGCACGCGTCTGCTGGATGGATAGCGCATATCACGCGTTCGCTATTTTGGGGCTGAAGGGCTGGTTCAATATTTGGCTGTGAAGCGCGGCCTAGTCGAAAGTTGTGGTGACGCCGTTTGCGGCCGTCCTTCGGGTGAGTGGCTTTCACGCTGTTGTATACGCGCGAGCGCGATCACCACACCAGATATGATCAGCTTGAGACGTGGTATTAGTATTATTGGGTCTGATTGTTGATGCGCTTGATGAAGTCCGCCTCAGTGTGACCATTCATATACGCCACGACGCGCATGCCTGCTTCGCCTTCTTTTGGGAAGCGGCCTTTGTTGCTAAATAAAGGGGGCACTGCGATTCGGCGAAATCACTTCGGCCGTAGCCGGTTGTTCCTACTGATGGTTTGACGACGTATATGATTAAAATAATTAGGCCGATCAAACGACATATTGGAACCAGTTCTCCATTAACCTTAAAAGAGTCGTTAGAAGTCAGAAGCTGAATCTCAGTGTTTTATGAAGCATCTCCGATTTGCCAAATGGCTTCGCCCTTCGGTTGCACCCAAGGGCATAATAAAGTGTCGCTGCGCTCGGTGGGTGGCGTCAAATTCTCTCGTAAGCGTTTTATTACCAAGGACTAACTTCTACTCCTAACTTCTAACTCCTGAATCTAGGATTAATGATTGTCCTTCAGTTAAATACTTTAATTTGCTGCACTAAAACGTATCATTTTTTTGATATTTTTGACTTCCTAGAGTTGCTGAATCAACAGGCGTTCGTTTTCTGTGGGATCTGACACTTTAGGGTCGAATTCCTGTCCCATTTCGCTTGGAATCTAGTTTCTTACTTAAACCCACCCAAATAATATGATAACTTCGATTTCTAAACACGTTGCGCTTGGCCTGACTGCCAGTGCTCTAGTCATCACCGCATGCAGCAAACCAGCTGAAGACACGATTCCAGCAGCTCCGGATGCCGCGATCCAAACGGTCATCACTGAATTTGCTCAAGGCAATGGCGGTATTCTTTGGGAGGCCATGCCAGCGAGCTACCAGACTGATGTAACGACTCTGGTAAAGCTTGCGGGCACCAAGGTGGATGCTGAAGTCTACGATAAGAGCTTTGCGACGATTGGCCGTCTTGCTGAGGTGGTGGATCAGCAGCAGGCTTTTATCCTGAATACTTCTTTCCTTAAAGGCCGTTCGGCTGAGGAGATGGCTGAGCTCGAAGCGGCGCTGCCGTCAGTCGTTGGTGTCATCAATACGCTGACTCAAAGCGAGTTGGCCTCTTCGACTGGCTTGTTGAATTTTGATGGTCAGGCATTTTTCGATACGACTGTGTCAAAGCTTGCTGGGTATGTCGAAGAGCTCGGTGTGCTGGCCGGAGAAGAATACGTGCTTTCAGATTACGTCAACTCCGTCGTGAGCGTGGTAGATGCAGATGATCTACAAGCGACTTTGTTGATGACCGTTCCTGGTGAAGAACCAGTAGAGCAAACATTCACTAAGGTTGAAGAGCGCTGGGTGCCGGCTGATATGGCAAGTGATTGGGCTTCATCGGTTGCAGAAGCAACTGCTGAACTCGAAGCGACGTCTCCAGAAGATATTGCTGCTCAAAAACCGCAGATCATGGGCGTTCTCGCGATGATGGATGGTGTGTTGACTCAAATCGCAGCAGCCGAGACTCAAGAACAATTCGACCAGAGCCTACAAGGCGCGATGATGCCACTCATGGGACTCATGATGATGGGGCAAGGGATGGGTGCACCCGCAGCGCCAATGCCAGCAGCTCCAAGCAGCACACCTTCGGTAAAATAAGGTCACTCCGATTTTTGAATCAAAGCCGCTTCCTTTCGGGGAGGCGGCTTTTTTTGTTTTTGGGGGGAGAGACGAGCTCTGCCTCGTCCGCCGAACCTCAGCACAGAGCCAAAGCACTTAACCAAGCACCAGCACGCCGCAAGGCGAGGCGGAGCCTGAGCTTTACCCATAATGTTGTATCTTCTTGTTGTCGCGATGAACGCGGTTCTTTGAGCTCCTCCCCTGCGAAGCATATCCTTATACACAAGTCTGTGGAGCGTATTCGCATGATTGTAGCACCAAGGGTGCGGCCGATGTCAGCCTGGGGCAAAGCCCCGGGTATTCAACCCCAAAAACACAGCGAGCCCTGAAAGGGCGTTCTATTGGATGGGCCAAACACTTGCTCGATTAGATCGCCCTTTCAGGGCTTTGGGTGGATGGTTCATTCCACCTCTAGGGCTTTGCCCTAGGCTGACATCGGCCGCACCTTTGGTGCTACAATTAATATGCCTTTGATGAATCTGGGTTACGTAGATTTGATAATGCAAAGATATGTAGAAGGATATGCTGCGAAGGGGAGGTGGCTCCGTCTGTGGTTCGACAAGCTCACCACCCTGAGCCCGTCGAAGGGCGGGGTCGGAGGGGTTTCGGCATGTTAGCCCAAAGAATCTGCTCATGTTGCGCGAAACCCTTCCGTCTCGCTCCGCGATCCACCTTCCCTTCGCAGGGAAGGAGCTATAAGCTTTTTACCACCAACTTTTCACACATTCTAACTTATGGGTAAAGCTCGTCCCTCCCCCATGAGTTGAGCTGAAAATCACAACTCTCGATGTGCGACAATATCGCTGCACTTTCTAGGTTCATCGATGCGCCGCCCCAATCTGTGATTCGTCGATTGACGAAATGACATGGAATCTCCGTAGTCATCCCCATGGAAAGCAAGCGATTGATTATACTAGAAGTCGGACGGAAGTTGTTCCTGCAGCATGGCTTTCAGGGAGTGTCTATGTCAGCGGTTGCGGCAGCCGCGGAGGTGTCAACGGAGGAACTGCTTGTCGAATTTGAGAGTAAAGAGCTGTTGCTGAACCGTATTATCAGTGAGTGGGGCGTGAGTGCGATTGCTGAAATTCGCTCTGATTTGATGAAGTTTTCGTCGCTGGATTCGATGCTGATTCTCGTGTTTGATGTATGGATCGTGCGCCCGTTTGAGTTGATTGGTCGCTCGCCCCGCGCGAGTGATTTATTCGACTGGTCGCTGACTGGCGCGCGTGAGGCGGTGGATGCGAATTTTGTGAGGTTCACAGAATTGATCGTCGAGATCCTTAGATCTCAGAGCGAGAGCGTGCGTCATCAAGGGATGTCGGTTCCGCAGCTTGCACATTTGTTGGGAAGGTCGGCAGTTGGCTATCGAACCAATGCTAGGGATACCCGGGAGTTGCGGACGTTAATTACCGGGTTGGTAACGCTCGTAGTGCGTTAGCCCGAGGAGCTGAGGCTCGGTGGTCGAAATGGCGTGGCCAGTCCGCTACGGCGTGTGAGGTCGAAGATCGGCGAAGCCGTGCTTACCTGTGTGCTCGGATTCTGGAATGGCTGCGGCTCGGTGGTCGAAATGGCTTCGCCAGTCCGCTACGGTGTATGAGGTATAAGATCGGCGAAGCCGTGCTTACCTGTGTGCTCGGGGTCTGGAATGGCTGCGGCTCGGTGGTCGAAATGGCTTCGCCAGTCCGCTACGGTGTATGAGGTATAAGATCGGCGAAGCCGTGCTTACCTGTCTGCTCGGGGTCTGGAATGGCTGAGGTTCGGTGGTCGAAATGGCTTCGCCAGTCCGCTAGGGCGTCTGAGGTAGAAGATCGGCGAAGCCTTCTTATCTGTGCGTTCAATCGTCTTACCTCGCCGCCATCATGGTGCGGCGTCTGAGCTGCAGCCATAGATTCCACGCATGGCCTTTTAGGATCGTGCGAGCGCGTTCGATCTCGGCTTTACGTAACTCAAGGTTTTCGTTGGCGATGGCTGAGAGGTCATCGAGGTTGTAGAGATACACGTTTTCGAGCTGGTCCGCAGCTGGGTCGATGTCGCGTGGCAGTGCCACGTCGATCAAGAAGAATGGTCGATCAGGACGTTGCTTCAGCGCGGTCGCAATCATGTCGCAGTTCAGCAATAGGCTGGGCGCGGCGGTGGAGCTGATCACGATGTCGAAGCGTTTGAGCTGTGCTGCGAAATCGCTCAATTCAATCGCGGCACCGCCGAGGCTGTGGGCTAGGGCATGTGCATTCTCATAGGTGCGGCTGGCGACGGTGATGTCGGCCACGCCGCGGCTCTTGAGGGATTGTGCAGTCTTTTCGGCGACATCGCCACTTCCGAGTAGGAGCACGCGGCTGTCGCGTAGATGTCCGAAGATACGGTTGGCTAGATCGACGGCGACGTTGCCGATACTGACCTGACCACGGGTGATGCCGGTCTGCGTGCGCGCCGATTTGGCGGCCTGAAAGCTTTTTTCGAAAAGTCGATTAAGCACGATGCCCGTGCATTTTGCTTCGCGGGCGCCAGCATAGGCGGTTTTCATTTGCCCTAGAATGTCGGTCTCGCCGACCATTTGTGAGTCGAGCCCGGAGGAGACTTCAAAGGCGTGTTGCAGCACGTCGAGGTTGGTGTGCCAAAAGGAGTGTGCATCGAGTAGCTCACGGCTCACGCCGTTGCGTGCGCAGAGCTGATCACGTATGGTGGACTCGACATCGGGCGAGCTGGCCAGCCCGTAAATTTCGAGTCGGTTGCAGGTGTTGACGACGAGGCACTCGCGGATGTCATCCAACGCGTGTAGCTCTTGTTGGAGCGCTGCGGCGTCGGCAGGCGTGAGTGCCATACGCTCGCGCACTTCGAGTGGAGCTTCATGGTGCGTGCTGCCGAGCACAAAGAGTGACTGCAATACTTCGCTCATTCAGATACTTGCGCTGAGGGCTCGTCGATGTGCGTTGTGTCACGTGCAGATTGGACGGGCCACAACGAGGCGAGGGCGAAGATGAAGAGTCCGATGCTTGCGAGGGCGTGGCGGCGCGTAACGAGCTTCTTTTGTATCCGTAAAACGACGACAGTCAGGTAGCCCGCCCATACGAGGCAGGTGGCGCTGAGCTTAAACACTGGCACGCGCTCGGGGTGACTGATCCAAAAAACGGCTCCAAAAATTAGGGCCGCGCTGAGCACGAGCACTCCAGTGATAAGGAGGCGCTTGGCCATTAGATCGAGCTGCTGCACGGAGGGCAGATATTGATAGACGCCTTTGAACTGCTTCTTCTTGAGGCCGTGTTGTTGAACCAAAAACATGAACGAGACAACTGACACGATGGCAAAGATGCCATAGCTGAAGATCGCGAGTGCGGCGTGTAGCTCAATCCACGGGTTACCGCCGAAGATGCCTGGAGGATAAGGGCTATCCCAAGCGTGGATCAGTAGTGCGGTGCTGGAGAGAAAGCCCGCGAGCCCCGCAGTGAAGAAGCCGAGTAGGCGCAGCTTAAAGGCCGGGCCGATGATGAAATAGAGCAGCACTAGTGACCATGCGATGAACTGCGAGATTTCAAAGATGTTACCCAGCGGGCAGCCTTTGATCTCTGCGCCGCGTAGGTTGAGCCCGAGGGTCTGCATGATGAAACCACCCGCGAGCAACGTAAACATTAACGCGCGTGGGTAGGGCTTGCGCAGTAGCAAGGTGAAGATGCCGAGCAGGAAAGCGCTCAAATAAATTGAGGCTCCGATCGCGATCGCGTCGCGGGCGGTAATGGCTAGTTCATCGAACATTCAGGGGGCAGTGGTTGCTATTTAGCGACGTAGGCCGGCGGTGTGGCGTGCGCCGTTTCGTAGGCACCGCTCTGCCACGCTGTCACCTTGTTGCGCAAGAACTCGATGAATTTCGGGTGCTCGTTGACGCAAGGAATCTGATGTAGGTCTTCGCCGCCAGCTTCGATGAAAGTGTCGCGGCCTTCTTGCGCAATTTCTTCCAAGGTCTCTAGGCAGTCGGCAGTGAACGAGGCGCAGATCACTTTGACGCGCTTGTGTCCCTCTTCGGCGAGCTGCTCTAGCGTCTGGTCGGTGTAAGGATGCAACCATGGCTCGCGGCCGAGGCGCGATTGGAAGGTGATCATGTATTTGTCCTTCGGTATGTTCAGCGCGGCGACGAACTTTTCCACTGTCATGGCACACTGATGGCGGTAGCATGTGGCATGCGCGGGGTGGCAGGTGTTGCAGCAATCCGGCGTAGTCATACAGTGGCTGTGCGATGGGTCGCCTTTCACCAGGTGACGCTGCGGAATGCCGTGGAACGAGAACACAAGTTTATCGTAGCTGCCTTCTACTAGGTCGGCACGGGAGCGTTCGACCAGAGCCGCGATGTAGTCGGGGTCTTGATAGAACGGAGGCATCAGCGTGGTTTTGAGGTCAGGCTTGAGCTTGCGAACCGACTCCATCAAGTGAACCACGGCAGTCTCATAGCTGGACATCGCGTAGTGCGGATACATGGGCACGATAAAGACATCGTCCACGCCTTGGTCGAGGAGCTCTTGGAGCGCGCCTTCGGTGGAGGGGCTGCCGTAGCGCATTCCGAGGGCGACAGGCACGTCAACTTGCTCGGCGAGTGCCTTCTGCTGCGCGATCGAGGTCAGGATGAGTGGTGAGCCTTCGTCGAGCCAGATCTTTGAGTAGGCCTCGGCGGACTGTTTTGGGCGCTTGGGCAGGATCAGGCAGTTCACTAGGAACCAGCGAATCGCAAAAGGAGCGTCGAGCACGCGACCGTCCATCAGGAACTCGCCGAGGTATTTGCGCACGTCGCTGACTTGAGTGGAATCGGGTGAGCCGAGATTGAGTAGTATTACGCCTTGTTTGGACATGCGCATAGAGAAGCGACTAGTAGGCCTAATTGTCAAACCGAAGCGGCGCTTCGCGAGTGATATAGTGCTTCCTACTGAGTGAGGAGTGAAAGTGAGGAGTGGGGAGTGGGAGCGGGGAGCGGGGAGCGGGGAGCGGGGAGCGGGGGAGGCCGTAAAAGACGCAAAGGTCGCAGATAGTGATTCTGTTGGTTTGCCGCTAAGCTACGCTGCCAGACTATGGGTCGGCTCTCAGGTATTCGTTCAAGGGGGTAATATCTCAATGACATATCACCCCAATCGGCTTGATATGTCATTAAAATGACTTGGCATGCTTACGCCAAAGTGGCGTTGACAAGCCCTAACGGGAATATTATCTCAAATGACATAATAACTTGTTCACAGAAAATGGAAAATTTAAAAAGAGAATGGATCAACGGTCTTCGAATCATTTGGAGAGTCTTCCTGCTCTTCTTTTTCGTCGGCGGCATTTACCAAATCGGAAAAGCATTTGCGATGCTGACTGCCGAGTTGGTCAGTAAAGAATCTATCGTCAGTTGGTTTTTGGGGATCTTTGGTTTACTCTGGGTCGTATCACTTCCTCTGGTGTTTCCCCTGATTGTATCGTATGTGTCACGTTCGGTTGGTCTTACAGCTGAGGTTTACGATTTCGCCTTCTCGAAGCGAATTAAGAAAAAGAGACGTGAGCAAGTCGGAGCAGGACAACCCGATAACCCTCCAGTAAAACTCTAAAAATCAACAGGACTTTGAACTCGTCAGACGGGTTGCCTGTCCTCGACGATCTGAAAAGTAATGAATTTAACTGAAGCAGAATCCAAAGCGCTACATCGGCTTCAGAAAAACCGAAAGCAGTTTCAGAAAATGAAATGGGTTTTCGTATGTCTAATCATACTGATGATGGCCGCCTTCTGCTTCGCAGCAAATACCATGGCTTCAATTCCAGTAAAATTGGAAGGAAAAATAGAACTTCAAGCCCTAGCGTATTCAACAATCTTACCAATGTTAATGCTCATAAGCATTATGACCGGAGTTATCATTGGGACTACTATTAAAAATTGGATTGGTGATCCAGTCCAAACACTCATAATTGGGATCGCGGAAAGACTTGAAAAGGAGTCAGATCCAGTCGATTGTGATCAATAGATTTCGCTGGCGCTCATCTATGTCACATCTCTACGTTGTGCTTGACATCTCTAATGTTTCGCCGACGAATCTACATTAACCACCAACCCAGTTGCGCTGGCCGCTTGAATCCGACCACCCAAAATAAGTTCAAATGAGAAAAAAAGACCTAATAACGGTTGTCATTGCGGCTGTCCTTTGCCTTCCGGCGCAAGCTGCTTTTGATTACCAGGTAGTTGACCCTAACGAGATTCTTGCTGACCCGCTTGACAAGGGCTTCACCGTGGCCGGAACCATCACGACTACAGTGGGAGAGTTCACCGAGAATGACACACCGTTCACGGATTGGAATATCACAGTAACCTTACCGGGACCGTCCGCGTATGTTTTCACCCCGGCGAACTCTTTATGGGAGTATGATATAGCGGGGCCAAATCCTGGCCTGGTCATGATCGAAGTTACGGAGAGTGACATTTTGCTGAAGGACATTTCCTTACCACCCATCTTGACTGGAATCACTACCACCCTGTCGCTTGTCAGCAGCAGTCTCGATCAGAGACTGGACTATGTGAATTTAGGCGGCTCAAGTTTCTTCCTTCAATCCTCAGATTTCGGCGGAACAGTTCCCAATGGTAGTGGTTACATCGGAGGCAGTGGCGACGCTATCGTCGCCTTTCAAATTCCCGAACCATCTTCCACAGCACTTCTCCTTTCAACAGTAGTGGGGCTTATGGTAATGCGAAGGAGACGATTGTAATCCTCTCCGCCTGCTCTGGCACTGCCAATTCCACGCCTATTTATGCCTGTGGGCGAAGAGTGCAGAATCAACGGAAGAAGCAGAACAAGGCGTCGATCCTAACGCCTGACCCGCCACGAGTTCTACGCTTCATCGCTATTCAACCATCAATTCGGAATTCGGAGCGCGCCCTCGGTCAGACGTAGGATGACTCGGACGTTATCAGAGAAATGAAGAATCAAAACGAAGGCATACTGGATAAGGAGATCAGGGAAGCTCTATCAGGGCATCGCTTTACCTACCTTCATTTACTCAAAGCAATGCTAAATGGGATGGCTGCATTTAGCATCGCGTTGGGCATCACACTTCCAATCCTTTCTTTAACAAACCAAAGACTAGACAATAGTGAAAAATTCTATTACACCATAGGAACTATAGTCGTCGCAGGAATCCTATTTATAACTTTAAAAGCATTAGCACAAGTTTGCCAAATCCTTCTAGAACTAATCCAGGATGATAACCAGTCGCGGTGATCAATGAGGTTCGCTTAGAATCACTCACGCTCACGCTCCACGATACAGAAGAAATGAACCCAGATTTTGACCGCTTAATCACGCTTAACCTGAACGACGTCAGCTATCTCTTTTTAAGCGTAAATTAAGCGACGGAGGTCTGCCGGAGATGGCGTAGCAAGTTAAGCGGATCCAGCCCCGCTGGCCTCTGGGGATGATTGAATTGAATGAATCCACATTCTAACCACTCTGAACGAATCTTAAAAATCCCACTAAAATGAACCTCAACCACTCCGAAGCGCCGATCCCGATTGCACTGCCCACTGGTATATCCAGAATTAGTCCTCTTACCACTATCTACGATATACAGAAGAAAAGGAACCCAGATTTTTTTAACCGCTAATTTACGCTAATAAACGCTGATCCAACCCGACGCTAAGAACGAAAAATGAAACCTCATAATAAGCGTAAATTAGTGAAAATAAGCGGTCTCCAGCTTCCGCCTCCATTGCATTACGCCGTGACAAGATGCTGAAAAAAAAACAGTGCATAGACGCGGTTGAGCGGTCTGTGCATTTGTCACATTTGAGTCCTGATCCAGTCGATGCAGCGAATGCGAGTTCATGCGCCGGTGTTAATCTAAATCAGTTGCCTCGCATCCGCTGATCTCTACGATATCCAGAGGAAATGAAATTTTTGATAGCAGCAATCACACTGGGATGCGCAGGGGGAGTTCCGTTCACTTGCTGCGGTCCCGATCGTCCTGAAGAGAAGAATCCCGCTTCAATTCTAGCACAGCAAGATTCAGCACAGTCGAATGCCGTTTCATTTACAGAACTCGCCCCATTCCTGCAGTGGATTGATGAAGCATTGGACCAAAATGAAGAAAGTAAGATCGTAAGAAGCCAGACGCATAAGGCTGATGCAGTTGGCCAACTACACGACATAGAAAGAATGAAAGAAACCCTAGGCCAGCGCTCTTTAAGTGAGGTTTTCAGCTCTGAGCAATTCCCCAGCAATGAAAGTGACTTTAAGCTAGGAGGACACGGCGGTGCCCTTTCTCACGTTCACATTGACTTCAAAAGGAACGAAGATGCAACCTGGAGTCTATATCGAATCTGGACATGCAGATAACCATCTACAGGATATCTAATCGAGCTGATCAATGTCGTGAAAGCGATATCGATCACTCTCCACGTTCGGCATAAAAATAATGAAACCACTGTTACTAATTCTGCTCCTGTCTTTGACGTGCCGACTGAACGCTTGGCAGCAACTGACGCCACCCAAGACGAATAACGAATTTTCTAGGAAGCAGGCGGCGTTGCTGGGGCTGCACGGATCTTATAAAAAGATTTCAATCGGGAAGAAGGAAAAGTTAATCGTGGAGACTCGGTTTGATGCAAAATCCGATTTTGAGACCACCGTTATACTCGGAAGTGATAGCCGTAAAATAGAAATTTTCGTCTATAATTACCCCGGTTATCACCAATTGAACCGTAAGGGGAACATCACCGAACTTCGGATAAAAACGGAAAAGAAGAATAGCTCCAGTTTCTACGATCGGCCGCGTCACTATGATAGTTCAATAATGCTTAATACTGACAAAAATAGATATTTTGAAGAACTAAAGTGGCAGGGTGAGAGCATCTACTACATCGAAATTAACTTAAGAATCGAATGAGTGGAATCAGTAATTCAGACCTTTCAGTCTGTTACTTCATATAGGTAATGACCTCCCCATTCTCGTCCGTAGGGCACCCTAGCATAGCGGTTGTAAATCAATTATCTAGAGGAAGAGCGTATCATTGGCTGACATTCGCCTTTCGCTCGGCGATTCAACCTCTAAAAGCTTTCGGAGCCATGCCGCACTGTTTCTTAAACCATGCGGAAAAATGGTGCGGCTCGGGGTAGCCGGACTGTGTGCCGACTTCCATTATCGGGAGCTTGGTGGTTTTCAGGAGCTGCTGTGCTCGCTCGAGTCGGGCTTTGGAGAGGATTTGGTAGGGACTGGTGCTGAGTTGCTCTTTGACGGCCAGCTCTAGCACGCGGCGAGAGACGCCGATGCGTTGAGCGATGCTTTCCATTTCTAGCTCCGGATCGGCGAGGTGCTCGTGTAGTAGGTTGACGGCTTGTTGGGCAATGCGGGCGCGGCCTGACGCTAGTGAGGATTCACGGGCGATGAGTTGCGAGGGTGTTTGCAGTGTCAGCTCGGAGGTGAGTTGCCCGAGCGTGAGCTGTTGGTGAAGCGCTTTGGCTGCGAGGTAACCGGTCTCGCGGATCGGTTGCTTGAAGCTGCTGATGCCGATGCCGGCAAAGATCGACTCGGAGGGATCGTTGTCCACGCCGACGATCAGGAAATCGCGCCCGCAGTGCAGGCCTTGCCGTTGTGCGGCAAGGATGAATTCACGGGCGGATAGATCATTCGAGCAGAAGATGCCGAGCAGACCTTCGGCGGTGTTTAAGTCCTTAATTTGATCGTCTAAGCAAGGGCCGGGGCGTAGTTCGATGGTGCTGCGCCACTGGAGGCCAGCCTTGAACCCCGCTTCTCGTAGCCGTGTGTAATGCACGCCGTCCGCTCCGAAGAACGCAAAGCGCTTGGCACCTTGGGCGATCAGATGCTCAGCAGCGGCTTCGCCTGTGGCGAAGTCGTCCGGTCCGACATTGGGGATGCTGTGAATCTCCGAAAAGTTAAACATGTTGATCGCGGCGACGCCTTGTTCGAGCAATCCTGCGATCCAGCCATCGCTCACGAAGGTGCCAATCGCTCCGGAGAGTTGTCCGGATTTTGCCAATTCCATGAGCCGCACTTCGAAGCCGAAATTGAGTGGCATGAGCTGCCAATCGAGTCGTGCTTCGGTTACATAATCGGACACGCCGCTGAAGATTTCTGCGGCGTGGCGGAAATTCAGATCGAAGGCGATCGCGACGAGTTGTTCATGGGTGCGCATGGTTTATTCGTAAATATATAATTATTTATACGTAAATACGAAAAGACAGGCCAAGCAAGGTCGTATATACTGCCGCCATTATGAAAAAAGCACTCATCACAGGTATCACCGGTCAAGATGGATCGTATCTTGCAGAACTTCTCTTAGCTAAGGGTTACGAGGTGCATGGCATTATTCGTCGTTGCTCGACTTTCAATACACAGCGCATCGATCATCTCTATAATGATCCGCACATCAATGGCACCAAGATGTTCCTGCATTATGGGGATCTGGCTGATGGCGTGATGCTGATGAAGCTGCTTTACAATTTGCAGCCAGACGAAATTTATCACCTTGGCGCGCAGAGCCACGTGCGTGTTTCCTTTGATATTCCGGAATACACTGGCGACGTCACAGGTCTAGGCACACTGCGTCTACTCGAAGCGATCCGCGAAGTCGGTCTCGAAGGTAAGTGCCGTTTCTATCAAGCCTCCTCATCCGAAATGTTCGGCTTGGTGCAGGACGTGCCACAAACCGAGAAGACACCGTTCTATCCGCGCTCGCCGTATGGTTGCGCGAAGGTCTATGCGTATTGGCTCACTGTGAACTATCGCGAATCGTATGGCATGCATGCGACTAATGGTATTCTCTTTAATCACGAATCGCCACGCCGTGGTGAGACCTTTGTGACGCGCAAGATCACCCGCGCGGCGACGCGTATCAAACTCGGTCTGCAGGATAAGCTCTACCTCGGCAATCTCGACGCGCAACGCGACTGGGGCTATGCCAAGGAATACGTCGAAGCGATGTGGCTGATGCTCCAGCAAGACGAGGGCGATGACTATGTGATGGCCACCAACGAAACGAACTCCGTGAAGGACTTCGTGATTGAGACCTTCAACAACCTCGATTTAGACTGGGAAAAGTATGTTGACTACGACAAGCGCTATGAGCGTCCGACCGAAGTCGATTTGTTGATCGGCGATCCTGCCAAAGCGAAGAAGCAACTCGGCTGGGAGCCTAAGGTGAAGTTCAAGGAGTTGGTCAAGATCATGGTCGATTCCGACCTCGTTCTGGCCAAGCAAGAGCTCGCTTACAAGCAAGCGACGAACGGATGAGGAGAATTAGGAATGTGGAATTAGGAATTAGGAATGTGGAATTGAGAGTTGATTGAGGCTTTGGTAGACATGGATAAGACATCAAAAATTTACGTCGCTGGGCATCGTGGTATGGTTGGCTCGGCTGTGGTGCGTGCGTTGCGTGCGCAGGGGTTTGATCACATCGTGGTGCGCACTCGGGGTGAACTCGACCTGACGAACCAAGCCGCGGTGCGTGCGTTCTACGCCGCTGAGAAGCCAGAAGTCGCGATTATCGCTGCGGCACGTGTTGGCGGTATCCATGCCAACAATACCTATCCGGCCGAGTTTATGATGGAGAACCTCGCCATCGCTCAAAACACCATTGGCGAGGCTTACAATGAAGGCGTGCAGCGTCTGCTCTTTCTCGGGAGCACCTGTATCTATCCGAAATTTGCCGAGCAACCGATCCAGGAAGAATCGTTGCTGACTGGTGCGCTAGAGCCGACCAATGAAGCCTATGCCATCGCGAAGATCGCAGGTCTCAAAATGTGCGAGTATTACCGGCGTCAATATGGCGTCTGCTATCACTCCGCGATGCCGACCAACCTTTACGGTGCGGGCGATACCTATCATCCGCAAAATTCCCATGTGCTCCCCGCGTTGATCCGTCGCTTCCACGAGGCGAAGGCAAACCACACACCCGAAGTCGCGATCTGGGGCACGGGCACACCGTTGCGCGAATTCTTGCATGCGGACGATGCGGCCGCAGGGATTTTGCACTTACTGGAACTTGAGAATCCGCCGGAATGGGTAAACCTCGGTTGCGGGACCGATATTTCGATTGGTGACCTAGCGCGTCTGGTCAAAGACGCCGTGGGCTACGCAGGCGAGCTGACCTTTGACACCAGCAAGCCAGATGGCACGCCACGCAAGCTCACTGATATTTCGAAGATTAAAGCCACTGGGTGGGCACCTAAGATTCCAATCGAGCAAGGGGTGGCGATGGCGTATCAATCCTTCCTCGACGAGCAAGCGGCTGGGACGTTGAGAGAGTAGCGCTCGCTGCGCTCGCGAGTGAACGCTTCGCTAGTGAGGCGCCTTCGGCGAGTGAGGCGCTTCGCTAGTGAGAGTGAATCGTTCGGGGGGTGACGAGCTCTGTCTCATACACTTGTCCCACTGATCACTGATCACTTTCACTTTCACTCGCAAAGCGTCACTGTTCGGCTTCGCCGAACTGCCGTCGTCGCGCCTCGATGCACTGCGCGCTACCGGCTTCAAAACGACGGCACACGCTTGGCCGCGATTCGTAGATTCGGCAGAGCTCGTCTTCTTTCAAATAGGGGCAGCGGGTTTGGAAGGGCAGTGGAAAGAGTTGATATGCCTTATCCTCGGTCTCCAAATGTTCCGGTAGTCGGCGTGCTTCGTTGCGGATCGCGGGTTCGCGCACGGCGTCGGCCTCGCTCGCAAAGATGGGGAAGCTTCGGCAGCAGGCGCCACATGCGGTGCAATCGTATTCGGTGAGGTCAAGCGTCATTCGTGGGCTCAGGATTACGCGCATTGCTCTGGTTGCCAAGCGTGATTCGGTGTGCCCCCTAAAAAGGTGTTGGAAGTCTGGGCATAGCTTGTCATAGCCTCAATGCACAATTTTATGACACAGACTTTACACATCATCACTGGAGCCACCGCGGTTGGCAAAACCGAGTATGCGCTTTCCTACGCTGAGAAGCACAATGCTGAGATCGTGTCGTGCGATGCATCACTCGTTTATCGCGGTATGGATATCGGCACCGCAAAGCCGACGCCTGAGGAGCTTGCGCGTGTGCCACATCATTTGATTGATGTGAACGCGGTCAATCAGCCCTATCATATCGCTGCTTATGTGCGCGATTCTAAGGCGGCCGTGGCCGATATTTTTGCGCGTGGCAAGTCGGTCGTGGTGACTGGTGGTAGCGGGTTTTATCTGAAGAGCTTCTTTGCGCCAGTGATCGATATTGTCGTGGTCTCTGATGCGATTCGTGCACAGGTGGCGGAACTCTATGCCGCCGAAGGCTTAGATGGTTTGGTGGCGGAACTGAGGCAACGCAGCCCTGCAGGGATTGGGAATTTAGATGCGTTGAATCCGCGCCGAGTCTTGCGCGCGCTGGAGCGCTGTATCGCATCGGGTAAGTCCTTGCCGGATCTACAAGCTGAGTTTGCTGCGCGCCCTGAGCCGTATGCGGACTGTGAGAAAAAGTATATTTTACTGGAGCGTGATCCCGAAAATTTAAAGCAACGTGTCGCACGTCGCGTGGATAAGATGTTGCAGGATGGGCTCATCGAAGAAGTCGAATGCCTGCGTGAGCTTGGTCTTGAAAAGAATCCCAGCGCGGCCTCTGCGATTGGGTATCGCGAGACGCTTGAGTATCTTCGTGGTGCGATTCAGCTCAAATCACTGGCACCCGCGATCGTGCAAAGCACCAATCACTTAGTGAAAAAACAGGGCACTTGGTTCCGCACACAGATCCGTCGCCCCGACGAGTTGATTACGTTTTAACCTATATTCAGAAGTTAGAAGTTAGAAGTTAGAAGTTAGTCTTTGGTAATGAAGTGCTTACGGCCGAGTCTGACGCCGCCTGCCGAGCGCTTCAGGGGCTATAAAGCACTGATGCTCAGCTTCTAACTCCGACCTTCCAACTTGCTTCGCCATCTACGGCAGACCTCCGTCTAACTACTCTTTTTAGGTTTAATTGGTAGCGGACTGGCGAAGCCATTTCGACCACTCCCGCGACACGATGGTATCGTTTGAGGCGAGAGGCTTGGTGGTCGCCCCCCCCAAAAAAAACGGCGGATCTAGCAAATATGCAGATCCGCCGTTTCGGCGAGTTGATTGCTGTTTTAGGAGCGCTCAACCAGGTGTTTTAAAAACGTTTAGTTTGTTGGTGCAGGTGCATCTGCGGTCACGTATTCGATCGTGGCGCTCTTACGCAGGCTTTCGAGGTAAGCTCCGACAGCTTCTTGTTTGGCGTTGCCATTGAGATAGCCGATGATCTGTGCTTTGACCTCGTCGAAGCTTGCGGTGCCGCCGTCTGTCCGGTCAGTGACTTTGATGATGTGATAGCCGAAGGATGTTTCGACGACCTCGCCGACGGAATCAACGTCTTGACTGAAGACTGCGATTTCAAATTCTGGAACCATTTGGCCTTTGCCGAATTCGCCGAGTGAGCCGCCTTGGGCGCTACTTGGGCAACCGGAATGTGCTTTAGCTGCGTCTTCGAATGTGATGGTTTCAGCGATGATCTCGGCGCGAATGCCTTCGAGTTGTGCTTTCTTAGCGGCTTTGGATTCGTCGCTTTCGCCTTCTTCAAATGAGAGAAGGATGTGGCTCGCAGAGGCCTTCGGCTCTTCTGCGAATTTATCAATATTGCTGTCGTAGAATGCGCGGGCATCCTCTTCGCTGACTTCGGCGACATCTTGTGTTTTGCTTTCGATCAGTTGGCGGGCAGCGGTGTCGTCTTTGATGTTTTCCTTCAGTTCTTCAATCGTGAGGCCTTGCATCGCGAGCGCTTGGTCGAAGTCGATGGTTGGAGGCAGGCTGGTTTTGATCTGCTCGATCGTTGCTTCTATTTCGTCATCAGTGACGACGATTTCGGCGGCAGCCACTTCGCTGGTGACTAGCTTTTGGATGATCATATTATCTTCTGCTGCCTTGATCGCTTGCTCGCGCATCGCTGGTGGCACTGGTTGGCCGCTTGCTTGAGCCTGCTGGAGCATCATGTCCGCCATTGCTTGGATTTCGCTTTGCTTAATGTCTTCGCCGTTTACACGGATTGCGACTGCATCAATTGCTGGCTCTGTGATTGCAGGTGTTGGTGTCTCTGCTACTTCTTGCGCAGAGAGTGTCATGCCGCTAGTCGCGAGCAGGAGTGCTGTCGCGGAGAGTGTTTTGAAAGTCTTCATGTAGAGTGAAATGTGATCTGTTTGGGTTCAATATTTGGTGCGTAACGCGCTGCAGAGGATCAATCGGCAATCATAGAAGGCAAACGAAAAATTAAGGATGAGTTTGCACTGTTTGGTGATGTCGGCCACGTGATTGAGGATTGCTTGCTTGATAGGCTAATTATATGAGTTCCTGCCACTCGTTTCTTAGCTTCGTAATATATGAAAACAGTATATGTAACCTTACTATGTTTATTCCTAGGCAGCATCGGTCATGCGCAGAAGGATCGTGAGATCCTGTATTTGTGGCCGAATTCGGTTCCAGGGGAAACGACGGCTAAGGCGTCACCGGAGATTTCCGATAATCGACGAGGTGGCGTGACTCGTATTAGTCAGGTGACGAATCCTGCGTTGGTCGTTTATGAGCCAAGCCATGAAAATCGAAATGGGGCGGCTGTCATTGTTTGCCCTGGAGGTGGCTATGGTATTTTGGCGATTGATCACGAAGGGTATGAGGTTGCGAAGTGGTTAAGTGAGCTCGGGTATACCGCCTTTGTGCTGCAATATCGGGTGCCCCGGAAGCGGGTGGGCGCGCTGCAGGATGCGCAACGCGCGATTCGGATGGTGAGGGGAATGAGTGAACGATGGGAGCTGGATGTGAATAGAATAGGGATATTAGGGTTCTCTGCCGGCGGGAGTTTAAGCGCCCGAGCCAGCACGCGTTATCAAGAGGTGCTTTATGATCCGATCGATGCATTGGACAGCGTGTCGGCTCGGCCTGATTTCTCCGTGTTGATTTACCCAGCATACTTGGATCAGGGGAAGAATCATGTGCTGACCCCGGAATTGAAACTTGATGCAGAGACTCCGCCGATGTTTTTGTTTGTCGCTGCAGATGATCCCCATGCGAACAGCAGTCTGGTGATGAGCTCGGCACTGCGCACAGCTAAAGTTCCTTTTGAATTGCATGTGCTCCCCGAAGGCGGGCACGGCTATGGGATGCGTGCCGGACATCGAGCTGCGGAGACATGGCCGAAGCTTTGCGAAGAATGGCTGAAGGTGACTGTCCTGAAATGATGAGAATTCCGATGCCTATAACAACAGAACTCAATGTTCGGGTGATTCCGAATGCCTCGCGTGACGAAATTGTCGGCTGGCATGCGGGCGCACTGAAGATCAAGACCGCCGTGGCGCCAGAATCGGGAAAAGCGAACAAGGCGATTTGCGCGTTACTGGCAAAGCACCTGGGCTTGCCGAAGCGGGCGGTGTCGGTGTTGCGCGGCCAAACGAATTCGCAGAAATGCTTGTTGGTTACCGGCTTGAGCGAAGCGGAGCTGCGAGAGCGGTTGGGGGGGTAGTTCGGGTGCGACTCCTTCATTTTGGGGCGCGGTGCTGAGGTTCAGTGTCGTAACCAGTTCCTGGCTCCGCTCCAAAGATCAGGGTGTGGCGTAATGGGGGAACGATTGCGATGCATGCGAATTGTTGTGGTTGTGATTCTGCTAGTCGAAAAGCGATTGGTCGTTTTTTTGTTCTGTGAACCTTTCAACAAAGTCCCTGCGGGCTTGCGGTCTGATCAAAAGTGTAGCCAACTAATAGGGTCTTATGTCGAACCCCACCCACCCACATGATTGGCCCGAAGCGGCGCGAATGCTGCATGCGCAAATGAGCGAAGGTTCGCTGCATGCGAATGTGCGTCAGCTACTGACTGGACCGCAGTGTCAGCGTGTGTTGGTGGCATGTTCGGGCGGCGCTGATTCGATTTATATGCTGTGTCAATTGTGGGCACAGGCGGCTGACTTGGGCGTCGAGCTGGTGGTCGCGCACTACAATCATCGCTGGCGGGGGGAGGACTCGCGACAGGATGCAGCATTCGTGCGAGAATTGGCGCTGCAACTGCGCTGCGGCTATGCGACCGCGGATCGGCCAGAAAATGAGGCGGCGTTTACGGAGACGACGGCGCGCGCCTTGCGCTTAGACTTTTTGCGGGCTGCGGCGAAGGAGCACGGCTGCCAGTGCATCGCATTTGGGCATCAGCAGAACGATATTTTAGAGACGCAGCTGCAGCGCTTGGCGCGGGGCAGTGGCACGGATGGTCTGGCGGCTCCGCGGCCGGTTCATTTTTTTGAGTCGTATCCTACACATGTGCGGCCCGTGCTGCATCTGGGAGCGGGGGCGATTCGCATGGCGCTGAATGCCGCCGAAATTCCGTGGCGCGAGGATATATCCAATGAAGATGTGGAGATTTCGCGTAACGCGCTGCGGCATAATGTCATTCCTAGCCTGAGTGATGCTTTGGATCGCGATGCCTCGGCGGGTTCGGCGCGTTCGCGGTATTTATTAGAAGAAGATGCGGATGCGCTGGATGCGTTGGCGCGAGTCACTGTGCCAGAAGCTTTTACCGAGAGTGAATCGCTGGATCGCTTGGTGCTACGCGCTGCGCCACGAGCCCTGACGCGGCGGGCATTGTCTGCGTGGTTGAGCTCACATGATTTGATTCAGTCGATGAGTGCGCCAGCGATGGACCTGCTGATGGATGCCGTCTATGCGGTGAAACCGAAGAACCGGTTGAGCGCGGGGGCGTTTTATATCGAACTCGACGAGACGAGTATTCATTTCGAATCGGCACAGGTGAGAGGGCAGACTTTGGAGCCTAGTGAGATCGAGGCAGGTGAGTCGGTGATGCTGACTACGGGCGCTGTGCTCGAGACTGAGGTCGTGGAGCTAGACGACGAGTTGCGCGATGCCATTCTGAAGGGTGGGGTCGATGTTGCATGCGAAGCTTATATCGCCGTTGAGGTCGGGCAGACATTTGAGATCCGAGGTTGGTTGCCCGGGGATCGCTTTCGTCCGATTGGTGCTCCGGGCACGAAGAAGCTGAAAGATTGGTTTATTGACCGGCAGATCCCCGTGAAGGAACGAAAGCTGCTCCCGCTTGTCTTGTCGCATTCAGGAGAAGTCGTATGGGTGCCAGGTTTTCCTCCAGCCGATGCCCTGAAAATCAGTGCCGCAACGAAAAGGGCTCTTAGATTGACTTACGAACGAAGAAACCCACTTTGACCGCACAAATGTCACAGCAAAATAAGCCACAACAAAAAGAACCCGGAAATAACGGCCAACCAGAGCGCTTTAACCCTAAAGTGCTTCTAATTTTTTTGGTCATCATCTCGGCAATTATCGGACTTTGGTTCGCTCAACCCGATGCCGGGGCGAATCATCAGCGATTGACCATCAGTGAATTGGTCGAGGCCGTAAAGGATGGTGCCATCGTGAAGGAAGATAAGGGGGTCATGAAGCCGGAACCGTCGCTCGGCGAGGATGGGTATGCCATTACTGGTATGATGAAGAACCCCGACTATGATGCGAATCTATCGGATGAGACTGTGCCCGAGAAGGTGCACTTTTCTGCGCAAGGTCGCTTGCTCGAAAAGGATTTCGAATTGGTGCGCAGTGTTCTGAAAGAAAGTCCCCGTAGCACGGCGTTTCAAGATATCCTGATCAGCTTCCTGCCGTTCTTACTGATTATCGGTCTGCTTTATTTCCTATTTGTGCGCCAACTCAAGAGCGCGGGTAAGGGAGCGATGAGCTTTGGCAAGAGCAAGGCCAAGATGCTGAAGCGTGATAAAGATTCGCTGACCTTTAAGGACGTCGCGGGTTGCGATGAGGCCAAGGAAGAGGTGAGTGAGGTCGTTGACTTCCTCAAAGATCCCAAGAAATTTCAACGCATTGGCGGTCGCATCCCTCGTGGTGTGCTGATGGTCGGCCCTCCGGGAACTGGTAAGACACTGCTTGCGAAGGCGGTTGCAGGTGAGGCGGAAGTGCCGTTCTTCTCGATCAGTGGTTCCGACTTCGTCGAAATGTTCGTCGGTGTCGGTGCGGCACGTGTGCGTGACATGTTTGAGCAAGGTCGTAAGAACGCGCCTTGTATCGTATTTATCGATGAGATCGATGCTGTGGGCCGCCAACGTGGCGCGGGTGTCGGTGGTGGTAATGACGAGCGTGAGCAAACGTTGAACTCCCTCCTCGTTGAGATGGATGGTTTTGATGGGCACGAAGGTGTGATCATCATCGCGGCGACGAATCGCCCTGACGTGCTCGACTCTGCGTTGCTACGTCCTGGTCGTTTTGACCGCCAAGTGACCATTGATTTGCCTGACTTGAATGGTCGTCACGAAATTTTGATGGTGCATGCTAAAAAGGTCGCTCTTTCCGAAGAAGTGAACCTTGAGCACGTTGCGCGTAACACGCCTGGATTCTCGGGTGCGGATCTCGCCAACCTACTGAATGAAGGTGCGTTGATCGCGGCGCGTTATAATAAGCAGGTCATTGAGATGAACGATCTCGATGAAGCGCGCGATAAGATCTCTTTCGGTCGCGAGCGTCGCAGGTTGATGGATGACGAAGATCGCAAGATCACTGCCTATCACGAAGCCGGTCACGCGTTGATTCAAGCAGTCGTGGATGACGGACATATGCCGGTGCATAAGGTGACGATTATTCCTCGTGGCCAGAGTCTCGGTTCGACGATGTTCATGCCGAAGAAGGATTTGCTCAACCACTCCAAGCGTCGCTTGTTGAATCAGATTTGCACTGGTATGGGCGGCCGTTCTGCGGAAGAGATCGTAGTGGGTGACATTACCAGTGGTGCTTCCGGTGATATTCGCATGGTGACATCCATCGCGCGTCACATGGTGTGCGACTGGGGCATGACGGATCTTGGGCCGATTGCTTTCGGTGAAAGTCAGAACCATGCCTACATGGGCACGATGGGAGCCGGGGCGAATAACTTTAGCGAAGAAACAGCACAGAAGATTGATAAAAAGATCTACGAGATTGTGCAGAAGGAGTATTTGCGCTCGCTCGATATTCTCAATGAGCACCGTGCTGCGCTCGATACGATGGCTGACATGCTCCTTGAGCACGAAACCATTGATGGTGTGCACGTCTTGGAGATTCTTGAGCACGGCGAAATGCGCTCACCGATTATAAAGCGTGAAATCGCGAAGGAAGAACCTGAGACCGATGAGGAGGATGAAGATAAAGTCGCAAAGAAGGTCGATGAGGACGACGACAAGGATGGTCTTGCAGGCGACGAAGCACCTGCACCGACACCTGCATAACGCTCTCTCTCAGAGTTGAATTTTCAAAAGGCTGCTTTCCGAACGGGAGAGCAGCCTTTTTTTGAGTATACTCACACGCATCATAATTTGTGAAAAGCGCATTCACGCTATTTCGCGATCTTGTTGTAGGGGCTTTGCTTGCGAAGCCCGCCCAAAGGCCACACGCACAGGAAGTTCTAAAACTTTAGCGGCCTTAGCGGGTGCCGCTCTTCGACGAGCTCTGAGCCTTGAGCCTGTCGAAACGGCAAGCACGACCCCTACGCAAGATCCTTCGATTTCACAAATCACAATTTATCATGTGCGGCAGTATGGAGCCAGCGGCTGGAAGCCGCTTCTACTTTGCTCCGCGTCGTGTTCAACCTAGATTCGGCAGTTGGCATGGGCTTTGATTCTTAAACCGTTAATTGACGTTAATTAACGTCAATCCAGCCACTGCCAAAATGGCGAATGAGCTAACACGCGATTCCTAGTTCGAGACGTCACTCAAGTATTTAAGCAGTATGTATTTAGAAGCTCTGATTAACGTCCATTAACGTTTATTAACGGTTCAACTCATCTTTTTAGGTTCAAGTGAACATCGGAGTGGTCGCGGTTCGCGCAAGCACGTCCCCTATTACGGGAAATGAATTGCTTCGGACTCGCTGTGGTAGAACAGACAAGAATGTCTGTATCACTTTTTTGCGCGTCTTGCTTTGCGTGAGGCTTTGTCGACCAACGCGAACAGCTGGTCGATTTGGTTCCGCTTCCGCATCGGCTTGTGGCCTTCGACTTTGACTAGCTTGAACTGTAATCGATCGCTTACCTCGAAAAAGGATCGGTAGAGCTCAGCGTTGCGTAGCGGTAGCCCCTTTTTTGAGTGGTAGTCGTGCGCTTCGAAGCGCTCCCTGCGCGCCGCTAGATTCACAATGTTTTGAGAATCCGTGTAGACCGTGAGCTGCTCGATGGCGTCAGGGAGTTCGGCGAGCGCCCAAAGGAGTGTCTGCAACTCTAACTTGGTGGACGAGGTCTGCTCAAACTTCTGGACTGTGACACGTGCTTTCAGAGCTGCGATCGGCAGTGAAAACTCGTCTTCAGTGAGCGTCAAAGATGCGCCATATCCGAGCTTGTTCTGTGTGTTGACGCTGCCGTCGGTGAATAGAGAGAGTTCGTCCACTGAACGATCCAATCGGATGCGTTACTGAATGGCAATACAGCGAGTGTCTATACTCGCTCACATCATGATTCGTGAAAAGCGCCACGGCTCATGCAGATCTGCTGAATGTGTGTTGCTTGGGGGAGGGACGGCCTCTGCGCCGTCCGCGGAGCCTCAGCACAGAACCAAAGCACTCAACCAAAGCACCAGCGCACCGCAAGACGAGGCGGAGCTCGTCCCTCCCGAATGGGGTAAGCTAGAAATCACAATTCTTGATGCGAGCGTCCTTCTACGGTTGCTCGATCCAAACCAGCTCAGGCCACCATGCGGGGCCTTCGTTCGTTTGTTTCGGGCCAGGCGTGCTGCGGCCGTCCTGCACGATGGCGGTCAATCGGTGCTCCATCTGCTCTACAACTTCCGGATGCGCTTTAAGGACATTAGTAGTCTCGCTCGGATCTGCGACCATATCGTAGAGCGCCTGCTTCTTACTGAATGGAGATGTGATGAGCTTCCACTTCCCTTGGCGAAAGGCGAAGCGTCCACCGAAGTCGTGGTGCACCATTTCGCTGCGAGTATAGGCGTCGTTGTTGCTTTCGAAGAGTGGTCGCATGCTGATGCTGTCTTCGGCGGTGTCTGGTTCGATCTTGACGTCGAGCAGGTCGGCACAGCTTGCATAGAGATCGATTAAGTTGCAGGGCGTATCGTTACGGCTGTCGGCTGCGATGACGGCAGGCCATTGCGCGATGAAGGGCACACGGTGGCCGCCTTCGTCGAGTGAGCCTTTGCGGCCTTTGTGAGATGGCATTGGGATTAGTTTAAGCTGTAGTCGGGGTTCGGTGTCAGTTCGGGCGCTCCGACCTGCTGCTCCCATGCGCGGAGCTTCTGCTCGAGTTGTTGCACCTTCTCGGGATGGCTCGGCGCGAGGTCTTTGCTTTCGAGTGGGTCGTTTTTCAAGTTGTAGAGCTCGTAGCTGCTGTATTCGACGTTTTCGCGTAGCTTGTAGTCACCATCGAAGAGCACGTTGCGCCAAGGCACTCTCCACGTTTTGGTCTTGTCGCTGAACCCTGCATATTTCGGATAATAGCAAACGATGGGGCGAGGCGCTATGTGCTCAACCTTTCCGGTCAGGAGTGGCGTGAGGTCTACGCCGTCCAGTGGATGATTCTCCGGGCGTGGCAAGCCAGCCATGTCGAGAAAGGTAGGAAACAGATCTACGTGGGTGATGCGCTCTTCAGAGAGACTGCCCGCTGCGATTTTGTTTGGCCATTTAAAGAGATACGGCACGCGCATGCCGCCATCATAGACATCGCCTTTTGTGCCGCGATAGCCACCGACGAGGTCTTTGCAGTAAGATCCGTTGTCGGAGGTGAAGACGACGATGGTATTGTCTTCGAGTCCCATTTCTTGAAGCGCTGCAACGAGTCGACCCACTTGATCGTCGAGGTGCTTGGTCATGGCTGCGATGATTGGAATGTTGTCCGCCTTTTTATCTTTGAATACTTTGCCTGCGAGCTTGGCTTGAAAGTGCTCAATGTAATCCGCGCGCGTTTCGAACGGAGCGTGCACGAGGTAGTAGGGCATATAAAGGAAGAAGGGCTGATCATTCGCTTTGGCCTCGGCCATGAACTCGATGGCCATACCCGTGAAGAGTTCGGCGTAGTCCATTCCTTCGGGCAGGTCGACTTTGGGCCTAGACGGCTTCTTGCCGTAATGATCATTGGCCACGATCGCTACGTCGAAGCCTTGGCCACTCGGGTGCAGTGCTTTATCGTAATTGTCGGCGTGCCATTTACCATACATCGCGGTGGCGTAGCCTGCCTGCTTAAAAGTGTCGGCAAAGGTCGTCTTTTCCAGTGCGAGACCTGTCAACTGCGGCACGATATATTTAATCTTATCTTCCTGCCCGCGGTGGTGATTCATCACGCGGTAGCCTCCCGTGCGTGGACTATATTGGCCGCTGAGGATCGCGATGCGCGAAGGCTGGCAAGTCGGGTGCGAGGCATAGCCGTTGGTGAATTTCATGCCATCGCGACTGAGCTGATCAATGTTAGGTGTTTCCAGCCAATCCGTGCCGTAGCAATTCAGTCCGCCATAGCCGAGGTCATCAGCTAGGATAAAGACGATGTTGGGTGCTTGCTGCGCATACGTGAGGCTGCAGGCGCAGAGCGCGGCGACGATAAAGAGTTGGGCAATGAATTTCATTGAAAATGGTGGATGGGGTATCTGAATACAAATCGAGGTGAAGGAAATAGAATGCTAAAGGTAACTCTTTTTAGCGAGAGGGGGAGTGCCTTTTTCAATGATACTTATCGCGGTTGTGATTCATACGTGCACTTTCGCGACAGTTCCTTACGCGCGGCTTTGGCCTCTACCACCATGCGAAGAAAAGCGCATGCAACTTTCGACAAAAAAAGCCTCCGTTTTCACGGAGGCTTTTGTAAATTTGCGTCTAACTTAGGACTTAAGCACGACGGCGAATCATCACTGCAGTCAACCCAAGAAGACCCGCGATCAACGCGTAAGAACTGGGCTCTGGAACGGTATAAAAAACTGATACGGACTCGACGGAAACAAAGTCCCCAGCAGCCATATCAGTGCTATTGAGAGTTGCAGCAGTGCGCAAATTAGTGACCGCTGCTAGCCCTGTGCCACCAATTGTGACACCAAGACTTGAAGACTCCGCAGCACCATCAATAGACCAATAAAAGTCGACCTTATCTGTGCCCAAATTAGCCACAGCGCGAAGAGCTAAAGTCGTGAAAGTATCCACTTCATTTCCGAAGTCAAACAGATCAGTATTTGTCGTTCCGATGCGGTGCTGTAGGCGAACTGAATTGTTCTGGTGCTGTAGACGAAAAAGAAAAAGGTCAGTGTTGTTAGCATCTCTAAAACCAAAGCCAGCACTTGCACCAGAAGGGTCTGCTGTATTAGACATATCGTATCCAGTTACTGTGTATTGTAACTCTAGTGTGCCTACACTATAGCCGCTGGCTTCAGTCAAAGTGCCATTGTTGAAATAATTACCATTGGTGGCATCGACTCCAAAAACCATATCTCCACTGGCATTCTCGGCAACGGTTGTTGTTCCACCAAAAGTAGCAGTGCCAACCGAGTTTGTTGCCGCGGTGAGATTGGTTCCAACACCATCTTCAAATAGGAACTGCTCAACAAGAACTTGAGCTGAGGCGGCGCCTGCAAAGCAAAGCGATGCGCCGAGGATATAGGGGGTGAGTTTAGTCATAGTTCTGCAGGGGGGGGTGGTGTAGAGTTAGATTTGTGAAGTATCTCACAGAAAACGCGATCTACAGTGGTTTCACAAATGTATTACAGGATGATTATTTACCGCTCTCCGTTGATTTTACGAACTCTACAATTTCTTTTACTATAAATTTACGATGCGCGAAGTTGTTGTTGTTCAATAACCAGCAGAAGCAGTCGATGCACATGTGGCCGTGTTCTTCGATCGCTAGTTTTATCGCATCGGTATCGCCTTTGATGCTGCTCGCACCTTGTGCTTCGCCATGGTGAAATACCCAATTCTGTTGTAATCGCTGGGATGCACCCACGTTAGTGCTCGATGTATATACAATGAGCATGGCGATGCATTGTAGTGCAAAACAGATGGAGATCAGGCGTTTCATCTTTGGGGCCCTCTATCGTTGTATGATCGCTGCCAATTCATTGGCCAACATTGCAGCGCCCTCGACGCCGAGGTGCACGGGGTCTTTGTCATTATCGGCGCGCAGATTCTTCTTGGAGGTGATGCTGTCGCCTTTGACGAGGAAGAGGTGCTTGTCGCTGGACTTGCGCTGGGTAATCACCTGCGTGAGTGCTGCACGGAATTCATCGGCGGTGTGCCCTGACTTGGCGGTTGGCTTATCGGTGTAGAGTAAGCTGATGCAGTAGATTTTAGTATTCGGATGGTTGGCGCGAATGGTGTCGAGTAGTTCGTTGTATTTCGCTGCGTAGGCAGCGGGTGTTTTGGCATCGAAATGCAGATCATTGTAGCCGATGAGCACGGTGATGAGGTCGATCTGTTCCCAATCGGAAAGCATGGCGGCTGTTGGCACTGAAATCTTACCACCACCAACGGCTAGGTTGAAGACTTCGGCGTTGAGCTGACGTGACAGCAGAAAGGGCCATGTCTTGTGCGTCGCACCGTCCTGGCCGACGCCGTGGCTGATGGAGTCGCCGAGCGCGACATAGATCCTCTTGTCGAGCGCAGGGTTTTGTTGCAGATCAGCGCCGGCGTCGATGGTGAGCCCCTTGAACGCGACGTAGGCAAAGCTGGGGAGTGCGATTTCGTAGAGTGAACTCCCTTTGGATTTTGAAGTGAATTTAAGCGTGGCGGTTTTATCTTTCGCCTTGAGCTTCAATTCCTCAATGAGTTCGCCGTTCTCAAAGGCGCCAAAGCCAGAGCCCATATAGTTGGCTGCGAGAATATCGAAATGGGCGGTGATGTTTTTACTGTCGCTATTGAAGGCCAGCACGATGCCGCTGGTGTTGCGCGCTTTGTCGGGGTTGATACCGAGTTGTTTACGCGGACTTTGCAGCACGTCTTCGCGGTGACGTTGATACTGAGTGCCGGACTCCGCCTGCTTGATGTATTTCGTGCCCAGAGTTTGGATACGTGCATCATCACTGGAGATGCTTTGACTCGCGGAGGCGATGCTCGTGATCGCGAGTAGGCAAGTGATGGATAGGGGCTTCATTGTGCTATATCTACTAAAATAACTCTAATTCGTTAATGTTGAGTCCGCCTTGCCATTTGATTATCCGTAGCCGAAAGGTGTCGCTGGTGACTGGTTCGCTCAGGACTAGGCCGAAGTCGCCGCCGATTCGCTTGCCTGCATAGATGGCCTGCCATGCGCCATCGACTTTGGCTTCGAGGACGAATGCTTTGACTCGACTGGCTGCGCCGAACTTGCCTTCGCGTATTTGAATTTGTGATACAGATTGTGATTCTGTGAGTTCGATTTGAATCCACGGTGCCTTGTCCTTGGGGGCTGGACTCCATGAGCTTTTAACCATGATGCCTTCGGAGAATTCCTTCAGGTCGCCAGCTACGATTGAGTTTGCAGTATGCTTCGCGCTCTTTTCGGAAGACGCTGTGGCGGTTGCGCCAATGGAGAGTGGTAGGCTGATCGTTGGGATCGGTGTGATGTTTGCGGCCGATTGATCGAGCTTCAGCGCAATCACGGTGTTGACGGGGTTGATGTCTTTCGGATCCATCGAAATGGTGAGTGCATCGTCGGTTTGTTGCACCTGTGCCGTTCCGCCGGAGAGCACTGTGGTGCTGAGCATTTTCGCGGGGAGCGCGGGGAGGGTGAGTTTGCCCGACCAGTTGGCTAGGATGTGTAGATAGACGGTGTCGTCTTTGTAGGTCGCTGCACCCCAAGGGCCGGAGATGTAAGGGCCGCCCTGTGTGCCGTAGATGGTTTCGCCGTATTGCTTGAGCCAGTCGCCCATTTGGAGCAGGCGCTTTTTGTGGTCTGGAAGGAACTCGCCATCGCCATTGGGGCCGACACCGAGTGCGAGGTTGCCGCCACCGCCAGCACAACGCACCAGTAAGCTGATCGCTTGCGGGAGTGGCATGGCAGGTGCGTCGCCCATCCAAGCCCAGCCACCGCCGATGACGGTGCAGGTTTCCCAAGGGCGATTGGTTTGAAAGCGACCGATGCTACGCTCTGGGCCGTCAAAGTCGCCCATGTGTGCGGGCGGGTGTGCGAAGCGGTGATTCGTGATGATATCCGGTTGTAGCTCGCGGATCATTTGCATTAGCTTCGGGCTTTGCCAAGTGTCGGGATTGCGACCGAGGCCATCGAACCACATGATATCGATCTTGCCGTAGTTGGTCAGCAACTCGCGGATTTGCGGAAAGAGGAACGCTTCGCAGTATTGTTCATTTTCACCCGCGGCGTAGAGCGGGTGATTCCAATCGGGCTGAGAATAGTAGAAGCCGATTTTGATGTCGTATTTATTGCACGCTTCGACGATCTCGCGGGTCATGTCGCGGCCGAAGGGTGTGTTCATGATGTCGTAATCGGTCACCGCACTGTCATAAGTGCTGAACCCATCATGGTGCTTGGTGGTGAAGAGGAAGTATTTTGCGCCGGAGTCTTTGACGAGCTTGATCCATTCATCTGCGTCGAACTCAGCGGCTTCGAGCAACTTGTATTGATTGTCGTAGATTTCCTGCGGGATGCCTTTTTTGACTGTGCCATCGGTGGAGTGCTGCGGGCGTGGCCCCATGCGGCCCCAACTCATGGAGCATTTAAGCATGGAGCTCGGCCCCCAGTGGACAAAGATACCGAAGCGGGCATCGAGCCACCAATCGATCGCACCTTCTTTGGCAAACAAAGTGGCGCGTTCTTCTTCTGACAGGCCGCTCATGTAGCGCACAGTCTCCTCTGGTTGGTAGTAGGGCTCGATACCATCGGTATGTGGAGCGTGGTAGCGTGCCGCAAAGGAGGTGGATGCTACTAGCAGCGAGATTGTGAATAAATGTTTATAGCTCATATCTAAGTTTGTTTTAGAGGGGTGCTGATGATTGCTCGTGGGGTAGGGGCGTCGGCTTGGTTGTTGTCGTGAGTGACGTGCGGGTGACTTCTTTTCTGCTGGGGATATGAATGGTAGGCATTCAGCTTATAACCTGTAAGCCTGGCAGTTGAAGCGCCATGCGTATATTCATTGATAAATGGTCAGTATTTGACTGGGAACGTTTACTTTGAGGAAAGATGTTGGGCTCTACGACTGAGGTCTACGCGACTAAGTGATATATCACGAGTTGACACGCGGAGGGTTCTACTTTGAATGGTCAAATTATGAAATTTGATAGAGCAATTAATTCATTTTTAGTCTTCGTGGTCGCGGTGTTATTCGTCGGCTGTGGCTCAGAGTCGTCGTCGGTGGATACGGAGGGTTCCTATAAAGTGGTCTGCACCGTGGGGATGATTACGGATGTGGTGCGTAATGTGGCAGGTGACTATGCCGAGGTGGAAGGGATCATTGGCGAAGGCGTTGACCCGCACTTGTATAAGCCAACACGCAGTGACGTGGTGAAGCTCAGTGGAGCGGACGTCGTGTTTTATAATGGTCTGCTGCTTGAGGGGAAAATGACGGATGTGCTCGTGCGAATCGCTGGGAGCGGTAAGCCTGTGCGAGCGGTGACGGAGTTGATCTTGGAGGATCCGGATTATTTGATGGAGAAGGAGGATGGCTCGGAGCATACCGATCCGCATGTGTGGATGGATGTGCGTGGCTGGATGCTGGCGGTGCCTGTTGTGGCAGATACGTTGAGCAATTTTGATCCCGAACATGCGGATGTCTATCAGGCCAATGCGGCGGCGTATCTGGAAAAACTGAAGGTGCTGGATGCGTATGCGCGCGATGCGATCGCCTCGATCCCGGAGGGACAACGGGTATTGGTCACCGCGCATGATGCGTTTAACTATTTGGGACGTGCGACGGGGTTGACGGTTCGTGGCATCCAAGGCGTGAGCACCGAATCGGAAGCGGGTGTGCGTGATCTTGAGAATTTGGTGAATTACATAGCGGATCAGAAAATTCCTGCAGTATTTGTTGAGACCTCCGTTGCCGATAAAAATGTGCGTGCCTTGGTTGAAGGCGCGAAGGCACGTGGGCATCAAGTTAAGATCGGTGGAACGTTGTTCTCCGATGCGATGGGGCAAACTGGCACCTATGAGGGCACGTATATCGGTATGATCGATCATAATGTGACAACGATTACGAATGCCCTTGGCGGCGAGGCTCCAGTGACTGGGATGCAAGGTAAACTGACTGGAGTGGTGCACTGATCTTTTTAGCCACAAAAAGGCACAACAACGCACAAAAAGTTAGGAGGATGAAAATGTAAATGAAGCGACGTCTTGAACCCAGCGCTATACTTTTTGTGTATCTTCGTGCCTTTTTGTGGCCTGATGGATTTCCTTTATGAACACAGTAGTCAAAGGATATATACCATGGATACGATGGGGGCAGCGCGGAGTTTCGCGCTGGTTTTTTTTAGCCACGAAAAGGCACAAAAGAGCACAAAAATATAGGAGGATGAAAATATGAATGAAACAGACATTAACCACCTTTGTGATACGATCCGAGAATGCTCGTTCGGGTTGCATAAGCATTTGCGCCACGGGCATCTTGAGAAGATTTATGAGAACGGATTGGCTCATCGACTCAAAAAACTGGAAATTGTAGTTCAGCAGCAAGCCCCAGTTTATGATGAAGACGGCACCATACTTGGTGATTTGAATGCCGACTTACTTGTCTCGGGGGAGATTATCGTCGAATTGAAAGCAGTGCGCGCAGTCAATGACGATCATGTCGCTCAATTGTTGGGTTATCTACGAGGCAGTGGTAAAAAATACGGACTGCTAATTAATTTTGGTAGCCCGAAGTTATTTATCAAGCGCTACATTTTAGACCCAATTGTGTAGTCTTAGTTTTTGTGTATCTTCGTGCCTTTTTGTGGCCTAAACCATTTTAATTATGAACACAGTCTCCAAAGAACAATTACAGTCCGCGCCGTTGGTCGGTGCGTCGGGTCAGTCATTACCTCTGGTGATTCGTGATTTGACGGTGGCGTATCATCGTAAGCCAGTGGTTTGGGATATTGACCTCGAGATCCCCGAGGGGAAGTTAGTCAGTATCGTTGGCCCGAATGGGGCCGGAAAGAGCACGTTGATTAAAGCTTGTTTGGATTTGATTCCGCGCACGTCGGGGGAGGTTTCGATTTATGGAGAGACCTATGCCAAAGCGCGCAAGCGAGTCGGGTATGTGCCTCAGCGCGAGAGTGTGGACTGGGACTTTCCGGTGAGCGCCTTGGATGTGGTGGCGATGGGGACGTATGGTAAACTCGGATGGTTTCGCCGCGTGAGTAAGCGCTCAAAAGCGTTGGCCTTGCAGGCGCTGGATCGTGTTGGCCTTGCGGATTATGCACATCGACAAATCAGTCAGTTATCAGGCGGGCAGCAGCAACGCACCTTTCTTGCGCGTGCCTTGGTGCAGGATGCGGATGTTTATTTTATGGATGAGCCGTTTGCTGCGGTGGATGCCGCGACCGAGCGGGCGATTGTTGAGTTGCTTAAGGAATTGCAGCAGCGCGGTAAGACCTGCCTAGTGGTGCATCACGATTTGGCCACGGTGCCGCAGTATTTTGATTGGACGGTGCTGCTGAACATGCGCGTCGTCGCGTCGGGGCCGACGAAGGATGTGTTTCACGAAGAGAACCTTCGCAAGACGTATGGTGGCAAACTGTCGCTGTTGAGTGAAGCCGCGCAGGCATTGGCGAAATCGTTGTAGGGATGTTTGAGCTGACTGATATTTTCGATGTGCTGCTGTTGCGTCAGTATAATACGCGACTGGTAGTGATCTGCACCATGTTGCTGGGCTGTGCCTGTGGGTTGATGGGCGGATTTTTGTTGCTGCGTAAACGCTCGTTGATGGGGGATACATTGTCGCATGCGACTTTGCCGGGTGTGTGTCTTGCATTCTTCGTCGGTGTGATGATGGGCGGGCAGGGCAAGTCGTTGCCCCTATTATTACTCGGGGCCACGGTCACTGGTGTGTTGGGGTGTGGCACGGTTTTATTTATTCGTAATCGTTCGCGGATTAAAGATGACGCGGCGATGGGGATTGTGCTGAGCGTATTTTTCGGTGCGGGTGTGGCATTATTGACCATGGTGACGAAAATGCCAGAAGGTGCTGCGGCTGGATTGGAATCATTTATTTATGGTAAGACAGCATCGATGGTGTTGAGTGATTTTAAACTGCTGTCTGTGGTGACAGGTAGTGTGTTGCTGTTGTCAGGTTTACTCTTTAAGGAGTTTCGACTGCTTTGTTTCGACGAATCTTATGCGGCTTCTCAGGGCTGGCCGGTGAAGTTTTTAGACGTGTTGCTGATCGCTTTGGTCACTGCGGTGACGGTGGCTGGTCTGCAAGCGGTCGGGTTGATCTTGATCATCGCATTTTTAATTACACCAGCGGCGGCGGCTCGTTTTTGGACGGATCGATTGGATCGGATGTTATTGCTTTCTGCGCTGATCGGTGGGGTGAGCGGTTGGATGGGAGCGAGCGTGAGCGCGTTGATTCCGAATATGCCGGCGGGGGCAGTGATCGTGTTAGTGGCGGCTGCGTTCTTTTTATTTAGTATGTTGTTTGGTGGGGAGCGCGGCGTGGTGGTGCGTTGGCTGCGTCAGTTAAATTTAAAGCGAAGTGTTGGACGCCAGCATCTGTTGCGGGCGTTGTATGAAATTCTTGAAGCGGATGATACGAGTCTGCGCATTCGTGCGGTGCCTTTCCGTCAGGTGCGCGGTCGTCGCACATGGAGCGATAGTCAATTGCGCCGCACTTTAGGGCAGGCTTACGACGACGGATTGGTCGATACTGTGGGTAAGGACGATTCCATTACGCTGACCGAGGCCGGGTTGGAAGCTGCTGCGAAGGTGACCCGGAATCACCGTTTGTGGGAACTGTATTTGATCGAATATGCTGATGTGGCAACGAGCCGAGTGGATCGCGATGCGGATGCGGTGGAGCACGTCTTAGGCGAAAAACTAGTAGCGCTGTTAGAGGCGAAATTAGTGAAACGACACCCCGCGAGCGATCTAAACGTTCCGGCGAGCCCTCACCCGATTACACCTGGAGACTGACCGAGAATTAGGAATTAGGAATTAGGAATTAGGAATGAATTTTTTTAACACTCTCACTTTGTCACTCTCACTAGGCGCGCAGCGCCTCACTCTCACTGCGAAGCCATGACTTGGGTTTCAATAGATACGTGGATTGTCATCGTCGGGATACTGGCGGCGGTTTCGTGTGCGCTACTGGGTAACTTTTTAGTGCTGCGTAAGATGAGTATGATGGGCGACGCGATCAGTCATGCGGTGTTACCTGGCTTGGCGATTGCCTTTTTGATTACAGGTGCACGTGCGAGTCTGACGATGTTTATCGGTGCGGCGGTGGTGGGTATTTTGACTGCGGTCTTTACGCAGTGGGTGAGTCGCTTCGGCAAGGTGGATGAAGGGGCTTCGATGGGCATCGTTTTTACGACGCTATTTGCGTTGGGCTTGTTGCTGATCGTGCAGGCGGCGGATCATGTGGATCTGGATGCAAGCTGTGTGCTGTATGGTGCGATTGAAATGACGCCACTTGACGTGGTGTGGCGTCCTGAAGTGTTTGGCACTGTCTGGCAAGTGCCGCGTGCGGCGTTGGTGTTGCTGCCTGTTTGTGTGGTCAACCTGTTGTTTGTGGTGCTGTTCTTTAAGGAGCTGCGTATTACTTCGTTTGATTCCGAGCTCGCGACGACGATGGGGATCAATGCGAATGTTATGCATTATATGTTGATGACCTTGGTTGCGATTACGACCGTGGCGGCGTTTGAAGCGGTGGGAAGTATTATCGTGATTGCGATGTTGATCGTGCCAGCGGCGTCGGCGCATTTGTTAACGGATCGTTTAGATGTGATGGTGATCATCAGTGTGCTGTTGTCCGTTGTTGCCGCTGTCTTGGGGCATGTCTCTGCCATTGTATTGCCAGGGTGGCTAGGGCTCGATCCTGATGTGGTGGATGCGACATCCACTTCCGGTATGATGGCAGTGATGGCTGGGGTTATTTTTGCGGTGGTGCTGTTTTGTGCGCCACGCCATGGAATATTGGTGAAGAAGTTCCGTCGGCTAGAAACGGGCAGCTGATTATCGATCAAGATATTAGTGATACGTTTAGTCGCGCGCAGGTATCGTTCTAGCCGGCAGCTAAAGTGGCTTGTCGCTTGCATGTGCTTAATTTAGAATCATTCTAGATAAGCATATGACATCGGAAGCAGAACCATTGAAATCGGATAATTGGTCGGCTGGCTTGGCTCGCTTTTTACAGGAGAATGCTGCTGTGGAAGCACTACGGGTGGATTCCGGGCATCGTAAAGTTGAGATCGCGACGTTTGGACCAGTCAATCTGGACATGTTGCAGCAGAGCTTGGCCGAGACGATTCGGTTGATTGAGGCCGATACCGATACGAGCGCTGCGGTTGGAGTCTCGATTGAAAAGGAGGCGGACGGTGGGATTCGTTTGCAGAAGGCGACGTGTTTGACTGCGCCGATGTTGTGGCATTGGCGTGAATTAGAATGGCCAGTTGCGGAGGATGCCGAGGAAGAGACAGGTGAGGAGTGGCGCTTGCTTGCTCTGCTTGCGGGTGGGTGTGCGGTTCTTGGGATGTCGGGCTGGATCGTTTCCTATGTCGAAGCTGCGCCTGCGTGGGTGTCGATCGTGTTTTATATCGGCGCGATGATCGCTGGTGGTTGGGATGCTTTTGAAGATGCGAAGGAAGGCCTGCCAAAGGGCGAGCTCGATATCCACTTCTTGATGTTAGCAGTGGCAGTTGGAGCGGCGTTGATTGGCGCATGGGCGGAAGGAGCCTTGCTGCTGTTTCTGTTTTCGTTCTCGGCTGCGTTGGAACATTTCGCGCTGTATCGGACGCGTCGTGAGATTAATAGTTTGTTTGATGCGGCACCGAAGTCAGCGACGGTGCGCGATGCCTCGGGCGGTGAACGTGAGGTGTCAGTGTCGGCAGTGAATGTCGGCGATGTCGTGGTGGTGAAGCCTGGTGCTCAATTCCCTGTCGATGCCGAGGTGATTCAAGGGAAGAGTGCGGCGGATGAGTCGAATCTGACGGGTGAGGCGGTTCCTGTGTCGAAGTTCGTCGGCGATACTGTTTTTAGCGGCACGATCAATTTGTGGGGCGCAGTGGATGCGCGGACGCTGCGGCCAGTGAGCGAAAGTGCGCTCCAGAAAGTGATTCGTTTGATTCGAGAGGCGCAGCATTTGAAGGCGCCGAGTCAACGCTTCACTGACAAGTTTGGGACGCGCTATACGATTGGTATTCTGACGCTGACGACTGTGATGTTCTTTGTCTGGTGGTTGGGCTTCGGTATCGCGCCCTTTACAAATACTGAGGCAGGATTTTCAGCGTTTTATCGAGCGATGACCTTGCTGGTGGTGGCGAGTCCCTGTGCGTTGGTGCTGTCGATTCCATCGGCGATTCTTGCAGCGATTGCGTGGGGTGCGCGGCACGGCATCTTGTTTCGTGGTGGTGCTGCGATCGAAAAGATGGCGGAGGTGGATCTCGTGGCGCTTGATAAAACTGGCACGCTCACGACGGGCGAAATGGAGGTGGACTCGATTGAGAGCTTTCCTGCGGGGCGCGAGCGTGAAGCGGCGGAGTTGGCGTATTCGCTGGAGGCGCATGGTTCGCATCCGATCGGACGTGCAATTAAAAAGTATGCAAAAGCGCAGGGCTTGGAGCGCCGTGTGATTGATGACTTTCAAGCCATGAGTGGCAAAGGTGTGCAGGGGCGGGAGGGCGAGACGCTGTGTGTGCTCGGCCGCCGTGAACTCTTGGCGGACGGGCCGTTGGCTGAGTGGATTAAAGATGTGCCTGAGCCTGCGCCTGAGTTTTCGGAGAACTGGATATTGAAGGACGACTTAATTGCCCGTATTTTACTGAAGGATCAGATCCGAGTGGAATCAAAGCCGATTTTGGAAAAGCTCAAATCGATGGGCGTGCGCACGGTGATGTTGACCGGTGATCGACGCGGTGCGGCAGAGTCTGTGGGGCGTGAGATCGGCATCGAAGCAGTGCGCTCTGGGCTGACGCCGGAGGGTAAGGTGGCTGCCATTCAGGAGTATTCGAAAGACGGATACAAAGTGGCGATGGTCGGCGATGGTGTGAATGACGCGCCGAGTCTTGCTGCTGCGTATGTCTCTGTGGCCATGGGTGCGCGTGGCAGTGATGCCGCACTGGAGCAAAGCGAGGTGGTGCTGATGAAGGATCGAATTGAGAACTATCTAGCGGCGACGGACTTGAGCCATCGTGCGCGTGCGATCATACGCCAGAATCTGACGATTGCATTGGGCACAGTGGTGCTGATGGTCGCTGCGGCGATTCTAGGTTGGATTCCGCTCAGTGTCGGTGTCTTTGCTCATGAGGGCAGCACCGTAGTTGTGTGCCTAAATAGCCTGCGGCTGCTGTTTTTCACAGATACCTCTTCGAGCCTAGAGGCTTAGTTGCCGTAGATCTCTTCCGCGGTGAGTGTGCCGTCGCCATTCTCATCGTGCTTTTTGAGATACTTCTCTGCACCTGCTTCTGGATCTTTATCTAGCTCTTTGCGTTGGTAGTGTGCTTTGAAGGCATCGACTATCTCTTCTTTGTCGAGTTGCCCGTCACCATTGGCATCTTTCTTGTTGAATCGATTCTGTTGTTTCTTGGGGATTTCACCACTCGATACGACTTCAATTGGTTCAGGTGACGCTACTGTTGTTTTCACGACTGGTGTCTTCTTGGGACTTGCTGGAGCTACCTCTACTGTGGGCTGAGTGATCGTCGGTGTTGCTTCGGTTGCAAATTTCGCTGGAATGAGCCCATCGCTCACACCCATGGTGCTTGCGGGCACGGCATGATCTGCGTCGGAGGTCGCTTTTTCAGACGTTTGAGAGCAACCAATAAAAAGTGCGGCACAGGAGAGGGAGAGGGCGGGAAGTAACAGTTTCATAATTTGTGAGGGTGATGTGTGAAGGCACATCTTGATATCTGAGATCTAGGGGAGTCAAGCGGGGGCTGTTGTTAAACTGTTAAAAACAGGCTAAAGTAGAAGATTGCCACCACACAGACGCTGAGGCTGAACTTCAAGGCGAAGGCGACGATGCCGCCGATGACAGTGCCGAGGCCGGCTTTACTACCAGCTTTGAAGGTGCGACCGGCTGCGAGTTCGCCGATGATTGCGCCGATAATCGGGCCGACGATCAGCCAGAAGAGCGGCGGTGGTAGGAACAATCCGATAAAGGCCCCGAGAAATGCGCCCAGTGCGCCTTTCCATGATGCTCCGAATTTACGTGCGCCCCAGACGCCCATGACAAAATCTGCGACTTGGCCGATGAGGGTGATCACTCCGGTAATAATGACGATTTTCCACGCGACAGACGCGTCTCCCATCCAAAGTTTGTGGATGATAATACCTGACCAAACGATGAGACTGCCCGGCACGACTGGGAGCAGGGAAGTGGCGAGGCCGATCATGAAAATCAGGCTGGTGACGCTGAGTGCGGTATATTCGATCCAAGTCATTGCTGGGGAAAATGCTGAAACTTGCGAAAACTGGAAGGCTGAAAATCAGGAGAGAGCTGAGGGGGGAGACTTGAGAGCTGAGGGGCACTGCGGGCGCGAGTCAACTCGCACGTCAAAAAAAGTGCTACGCTTTACTTATCAGTGGTGGATCAAGGGCAAGCGGGCGTGCGTCGCCGATTGTGATACGTGCGAATTCAGGATGCTTGGGGTTGAGCACGTAATTGGGTTCTTCGGAAATGATCGAACTGTATACTTTTAATACGGGGGCGCTACTCTCGGTGAGCCATGCGTCGCCTGCTTGTTGGGTGGCTGGCAATATTGATGGCGAGGCGAGCGCTGCAGCCAGCGGGGTAATGTCGATTTCCTGCACCAAGTTCGCGGGGAAAGTGACCTCAATCATTTGATACTGTTGGGCAACCATTGAGGGGTTGAGGTGGACGAGCACTTCAAGCGCGGCGAGTGCTCGGCTGTCTGCCAGATAGACGGCAGGGCGCCCCTGGCTGTTCCAGCGGCCACCATATAGACGTGCCCCTTCGCCATCAAATGCGGTGTGCGCCCAATTCTTCGGGACGATGCGCCATGCGGTAATCATGTTCGGCTAGCTGAAGACGCCATGCTCAATCCGCCCCAGGAGCGCCTCCACCTCACGTGCTCCGATTTCGGTTTCGGCGAAGGTCAGCGGCGTGATAAAATCAAGTGCGCGAGCGGGTTGCTTGAGCCAGTCGCAGGCAGTAGCCTCGTTTTGTAGGACAGTCAGTGCTCGCGCATAGAGGCGAGCAAACCGTAAAAGTCGATCCGACTCTTGCATGTCGAGGCGACCGCTTTTACGGCGACGCACTAAAGTGCTGCGGGAGATCGCGAGGTGCTGCGCGAGTGCTTCGGCTCCGATGCCGAGCAGCTCTTGAAGTGCGACAAACTCGACCATGGGTAAGCCAGCTCGGATGCGCTCGACCGTCTCTCCAGCAGCGCTGCTCGCTACGTTATAGACTGCCGTCGGCTCTTCGACTTTGTCGTTTCTGTCTTGTTGTTTCATTTGAGCCTTATGCTATGCTCAAATGGACGTGTTGGCAAGCGGTATATTCATTTTGACATATGGGCACCCCTGTTGGGGCTAAGCTCAATTTACAATTGCCATTTTGGAGTGCTGGCACATTTTCGCCTGCTTTCGTTATGACAGATAAGACAGCCAACCAGGACAATTCGCATGATCTCTATGCAGTCCGCCTCCAAAAGCTCGAGAATCTTTGCAAGGAAGGGCGTAATCCCTTTCAGGCAAATTGCGCGCAGACGCATACATCCGGCGAGGCTGTTAAACTCTATAAAGAAGACGTAGCCGACGAGGACCAGGCAGAAGTGTCTGTCGCTGGTCGCATCACCGTCTTCCGCGTGATGGGCAAGGCGAGCTTCATTAAGATTCAAGACAGCGATGGCCCGATCCAGTGCTACGTGACTCGCGACGATTTGCCCGAGGGCGAATACAATACTTACTTTAAGAAGATGCTCGATTTGGGCGACATCATCGGTGTTACCGGTAAGCTCTTTAAAACCAAGACTGGCGAGATCACCGTGCGTGCGGCGAGCTATACGCTGGTGTCGAAGGCGCTGCGTCCGCTCCCTGAGAAGTGGGCAGGCCTGACTGACGACGACAAAATCTATCGTCAGCGTTACCTCGACTTGATCGTGAATCAAGAGTCGCGTCAGCGTTTCCGCCACCGCGCGAAGATCATCCAAGAAATGCGTAAGTATCTCTGGGATCGTAACTTTACTGAAGTCGAAACTCCGATGCTGCAGAGTGTGGCAGGTGGTGCGGCTGCGCGTCCATTTGTTACGCATTCCAACGCGCTGGATTGCCAGTTCTACATGCGTATCGCATTGGAGCTTTACCTGAAGCGCATGCTCGTTGCAGGTGAAGACCGCGTGTTCGAGATCGGTCGTGTGTTCCGTAACGAAGGCCTTTCGCGCCGTCATAATCCGGAATTCACCATGTTAGAGCTTTATCAAGCCTACACGGACTTCCGTGGCATGATGGAGCTCACACAAGGTCTGATTCAACACGTTGCAAAGACAGTGATTGGTTCGCTCGAAATCGCCCGTCCTGATGGCAGCACCATCAATCTCGATGGCGAGTGGCGCGAGGCGAAGTATAAGGACCTGATCATTGAAGCGACTGGCGACGCGGAGTGGTTCAGCCACAGCCGCGACGAGAAGTTGGCTAAGGCACGTGCGATGGACATCGAAGTCGATGGCGAGTTGGAAGATTACGAGATCACCAACAACGTCTTTGAAAAACTGATTGAGCCGACATTGATCCAGCCGACTTTCGTGACGCACATTCCCAAGGAGCTGTGCCCATTGGCGAAGATCACTGTCGATGACGACAGCACGATTGATGTGTTCGAGTTGTGCATCAACGGTCAGGAAATCGCGCCCGCATATTCTGAGCAGAATGATCCGATCATTCAGCGTAAGATGTTTGCGGCACAGGTCGGTGAAGAGGTTCAAGACATGGACACTGACTTCCTCAACGCGCTTGAGCACGGTATGCCACCAGCGGGTGGTATGGGGCTTGGAATTGACCGGCTGATTATCTTGCTCACTGGAGCTGAAAGTATTCGCGACACGATTCTCTTCCCGAGCTTGAAGCCATTGAAGAGCGCTGAGTAATCGGAGCGATATTTCGTTTTTTCAAAAAGCCTGAACCGTATGTGGTTCAGGCTTTTTTGTGTCGTTCGTTTGTAGGGGCTTTGCTCGCGAAGCCCGCGCAAAGGCCACCGCACTCGAAGTTTTGTAACCCCTCGAACGCTCGCGGGTGCCGCAAGCAGCACCCCTACAAAGGCTTCGTGGCTATGGAATCCCACCAGCACACAAAAAAGCCTGATCGCGCAGGTGCGATCAGGCTTTTGAATAAATTGCTTTGTAATGGTCTAGAAGTCGCCGCCGAAGATGCTGAAGCCTTCTTCGCGGGTGTCTGGGATGACGTCGTCCATGCCACGGTAGTCGTCTGGCACCGCGTCCCAGCCATTGTAGATGGTGTCACGGATGGAGTAGCGTGTTTTGGCGGGTAGTTTGGGCGCGTCGGTGTTGTCTGCGAAGACGTCGTAGCCGCCTGTGGGCGCTTCGATCCCAAGGTTGACGTCAGCGAGGACTAATTCCTTCTGGCCATCACCATCGATATCGATCGCGATGGAGTTGAGGCGGAGCACGCGGTTGTAGGTGCCGTCCGCTTGCATGAGGCGAATGGTTTGATCGAACTTTTTGATCATGTCTTCTGCACCTGGCAGATTCTTACGCACGGCTAAGTGGATCGGATTCGTTTGTAGCGACTGCTGCCCGAAGTCGAGGAACTCTTCGCATTTTTCGGCGTGTTCTTTCAACGCGTATTGAATGAGGAGATCATCGACGAGTGTGTAGTCAGCCTCGTCGCTGATGAGCATTTTCAGGTTGGTTACGTCATCTTTGCCGTAAATGATTTCGACGCCGGTGAGTGACTCTACCAACTCGCCATATGCATAGTCCTTGACGAGGGCGAGGCGTTTACCTTTGAGCTGCGATAGGTCGGTGATGCTGACATCGTTGCCTTTTTTTCCCGCGAGGTGTATACGGCTTTCTAGGTATGGCTTGGAGAAAAGTAAGTAGTCCTCGCGCTCCTCGGATTTCCAGATTGCTGCGCAACCATCGTATTTGTCTGCCTTCAGGTCGGCGGGCACTGTCCAATTGTTGAGGATTTCGCTAGTTGGCTTGTAGCCGGACTTCGCGAGTGCGAGGTGGACGAGCTCTGTGGCGATGCGTGGCTGGCCAAAGTGATTTGTGAATGGCGGCCATACGTCGGACACGAGTTGCACAGAGGTTGCCGAAGCGGAGTCTTCCGCCTGAGCGGTGCAGAGTGAGCCTGCAGTCAGTGCGCAGGCAATCATAAGAAGGAGGTGTAACTGTTTCATTATAGTATAAGGCAGATGGTTAGCATATGCGTTGGGGATAGTGTTAGGTTGTATTTTACCAGCATTCAAGGTTTATGAATTCGAAGTATGCCAGAATTACCAGAAGTTGAGACGACGCGGCGCGGGATCGCGCCGCATGTGGAAGGATTGCGGATTGAGGCGATTGTCATTCGGCAAGCGCAGCTGCGTTGGCCGATTCCAGATGCGGTGCGAGACTCTATCGGTGAAATCGTTACGGCCGTGCGTCGCCGCGCGAAGTATCTACTGCTCGATACGGCGCGTGGTAGTATCGTGCTGCATTTGGGCATGTCAGGGAGCTTGACGGTGCAGCCGAGTGATAAACCAGTGCTGAAGCACGACCATTTAGATCTCGTGTTGGAAGGCGGGTATTGCCTGCGGCTCAACGATCCTCGCCGTTTCGGTGCGTGCCTGTGGCAGGGAGCGGACGAAGCACCGCTCAAATTATTGCAAGGCATGGGGCCTGAGCCGCTTTCGGAGGCGTTCGATGGCGAGCGATTGTTTGAGCAGTCGCGCGGACGTTCCGTGGCGGTCAAAAATTTTATAATGACGAATGCCGTGGTGGTCGGCGTGGGCAATATCTACGCGAATGAGGCCTTATTTATGGCAGGCATCGACCCGCGTCGGGCGGCAGGCAAGGTGAGCCGTGCACGCTATGTCGAGTTGGGTGCGCATATTAAGACGGTGTTGGCGCGTGCGATCAAGCAGGGCGGGACAACGCTACGCGACTTTATGGGCGCGGATGGCAAGCCCGGCTATTTTCGGATACAACTAAAAGTGTATGGCAAAGCAGGTGAACCGTGTCCGACCTGTGGCACCGTGATTCGCTCGGTGACTATCGGGCAGCGTAATAGCTTTTATTGCCCGAAGTGTCAGCGGTAGTGTGGGTAGAAGTAGTGGTTTTGCCTTGAATCTACCGATTTGACTAGCGCTTCATTCACCCAATGGACTTTATAGCCAGATGCTGCACTTGTCAGTGCGAGTGTTTGATTCTGCGGATTGTAGCCAGTAATGATGAAAAAATTGGGTGTATTGTTTTCGCTGTGATTTGTGGAGCGTTGCGTCAGAGTGTGCCCATTGATTTGTTCCTGGTTTGGATCGTCGGAAGGTTGTTCTTCTTTAGGTGTTAGTTCTGGTAGTGGCTTTAGTGCGCATAGGACTGTTCGTTGAAAGAGTATTCTTGAATCAATTTTTCTAATGGCTAAATCAGTTGGGATGGGGGTGTCCCCGTCTTGGATTGCGAATTGCTTCGCCGCATTGAATATCTTTTCAGTGCGGGGTGTGGTGGCGTCTTCATTATCTAAGTGCATTGCGAGCAGATACATATCTGCCCGAATGTTGCTGTGTCTCAGAAAGGCTTCAGCTGTGGCAGCCAGTTGCAATTGCTTTGGTCCTGGGCTCACTTCGGGGAGGTCGGTTAAAACGATAGGGCCGTCTGAGGCTGGTGTCGGGCGTATCATCCTGTTCGCAAGTTTACGTTTGTCGGAACGTTCAAACCAGTCTGCAAGTTTTGCAGGCATGATTTGTAGGTTAATATATTGCTCTTCTTTTGTGTGTAAGATAAAGCTACAGTGTTGGATGTCCCATCGGTTGAAGTCGGACTTCTCGTCTGCATGTTCGCGCTTGTGATTCAATTTCCTCGTTAAGGAATTTAGGCATTTCTCAATTGCTTTTTGATCCAACCTAATCGCTTTGCCGATGCCTCGCTTTACTTCTGCGATACGTTTACTATGCGAGCTGGCGGTTGTGGAGTCCAGTGAGTTGGCAAATGTGATGGAGAGGTAGTCCACTTTGCCATCGATAACGAATAAGGCAGCTGCATACGGTCGCGCCCCAGCAATTAGCGGTGCATCTTTGGGGAAATAGTGCCGATAGCATGCGAGTTTTTGTGTCTGGTATTCAAGTTGCCAGCCTAGTCGTGCTGCGATGTTGGCTGGGGCATCATCCCAGATTAGGGTATCTGCCCATAATTCAATACCGAGTGCCTCGTTTTTAGGGGTAAAGCTGTTGTTGGTGCCCAGTTTTTCGTGTTCTCGCTTGAGCGCCTCACGGTCTGCGATTGTGAGGTTTTCGAGTGGAATCTCAAATTGAGAGCCGTCACTACTTCGTCGAACCGTAACGGTAGTTTCCGTTATCAGAATGACGTCGACGTCGATGCTGCGGCCTTTGATGTCAGTCAAGTCGCGAGCAAGCAGTGGGTTAGCACTGGCTCCAAGTAGCAGAGCTAGCAATAATAAGGTAATACGGTGCATGTCGATTTGCTCAGCTCTTGTCCGGCGGCGTCACTAGCACGCGCGTCTGCAGCCCCATGAGGTAGTCGGAGAATTCTTCGCCCTTGGCGGTGTTGCGTAGCACGCGTTGCACCATGCCCATTTTGGCATCGAGATTGTCGACCATGGAGACGAACACGGCTTCCGGCGTGGCGGCCATGGCTGCGGCGCCCCAGGCTTTTTCGCCTTGGTGACTGAGAATGATGTGCTCTAAGCGCTCGGTGAGGTCGGCGTTGAGTTTCGACATGATCGCGGCTTTACGAGCGATGCGGAAGCCAATTACGACGTGACCTTGTAAGGTGCCAATGCGGCTGACCTTTGCTGCAAACTCGCCTTCGTATTCCTCTAACTTGCCCATGTCGTGTAGAATGATGCCCGCGATGGCGAGGTCGGCATCGACTTCGGGGTAGAGTGGCAAGAGTGCGCGGGCGGCGCGCACCATATGGGTGGTGTGTTCGAGCAAGCCGTTGTAGTAGGCATGGTGCATACTCACAGCCGCAGGGCATTTACGGAAACGTGAACCGAGTTCGTTCAGCACGCGTTGCACGGTCTCTTTGAGCTGTGGGTGCTGGATCGCCTCGACGCCTTCTTGAATGTGCCCCCAAAGTTCGTCTTCCGATTCGGGCGGCGTCTCGATGAGATTTGCCATCATGCCTTCAGCCTCGGCTTCTTCAGCTTCGATGAACTCAGCGGCTTGGATCTTAGGAGAAAAGCGCTCCTGCCAATATTCGGTGATCCCTGCGATGCGCAGGATGGAGCCTTCGGGCACGGCGTCGATCACCTTATAAATGTCTGTTCCATCAAAGCAGTTGGCGGTAAAACTGCCGCTGCTGTCGCCCAGTTCGATGCTGAGGAAGGGGTTGCCTGTTTTGGCCGTTTTGGTGGTCTTGCGTCGAAGTATGAGGATGCAGCGGAAGCGAGCCGCTATGTTGACGTCGAGCGCTTTGACTTCCTGAACGGTTTTATAATCAGACATAGCAAGACTCTGTGGTGCGCGACTCCGAAAGTGAAGATGAAAGTGAGCCCGAATGCGCTGATATACAGAAGAATGGAAACCGATCAGGTGTAATTTTAACCGCAGAGCACCCAAGGGCAAAATAAACCTCAACCTTGGGTGCGCCGAACCCGATGGCACTGCCCTCAGGTATCTGCAGACTGCGCCTCAATCGCTTTCGCTCATCTATCGAGTCGCCTCCACGATCACTGCGTTGTTAATGCTTTATTAGGCACTGAAGAGTGCGGTCTCACCCGGCTCTTTAAGTGCATGATTGTCACGTTTTTTTGTAGGAAATCAATGGACTGGCGTATTGTCACCCTAGGTGTTTGGGCAAACTATGACTTGTCCGGTCTCCTTATTAATTACCCTGTCCTGTATGCGCATGCCTCCATTCCTTGTGATCTGTTGCCTCTTGGCTTTGTGCCCTGTCTTGCTTGCCAAGCCTGTGGCGCTGAATGATGACGCGATTCGAATGGTCGGCCGCTTCACGGAGGACTTCCGTTTCGGTTGGACAGGGTCGATGATTGAGACGGAGTTCTCAGGCACGTCGATTGCCGCTGACCTTGAAGTGGTAGATGGAGACGCTGCGGGGCTGACGATTGTGGTTGATGGTGCATCTCGTTTTCTGAAGTTAACGAAGGGGCGTCAGCTCTACACCTTGGCGGATGGTTTGGCTCCCGCCTTGTCACATAGCATCGAGATTTTTAAGCGCAGCGAAGGCGGAAAAGGGGAGGTGGAGTTTCATGGTTTTGAAATCTCAGATGATGGGCGCGTGGTTCTGCCTGAAGCACCGCAGCGAAAGATACTTGTGATCGGAGATTCGATAACTTGCGGCTATGGGAACGAGGCGAAGACCCTGGATGAAGGCAACTCCGTTGAAAATCAGAATGGTTATCTTTCGTATGCGCCATTTGCCGGGCCAGCTGATAAGGGTGGGCACTATCATCCGAGTGTAAAAAAGCATAAGTCAATGGCTGCCGAGCTCGTGGCTGAAATCGAGAGGTTGGCTGAGTGGTGATGCTAGAAGTGTTCAGTTTAACTCGAGCGTTGTATCGGAGGATGAATCAATATTTTAGCCTGTTCGTTCTGTGTCTGCTCGCTCTGTCGCTAAGCGCGGAGGATCGCTATAGTGGTGCTGATCTGACTGGCATTGAGCCAATTGTTTCTGCCGTGCAGCAGTCTGCCGAACCGTGGCGCGCAGAGGCCGATCAGCGTATTCGTCAGCATCGTATGGCGGATCTACAGTTGACTGTGCTGAAGTCGGGTCGGCCAGTTTCGAACGCCCACGTGCGGGTGAGGCTGGTCAATCACGCCTTTCAATTTGGTGGTATCGTAAATGCCAAAAGAATGGCGGCGGGGACGGGGGAGCTCTCAGCTGGTCAATATCGACAGACTTTTTTAGATTTCGGGTTCAACCACGCTGGATTTAACAATGGGCTCAAGTATAAGCTGCGAAAGGGCAACGAGCATCTGATACCCGAACAGCTGGAGTGGTTTGGCGCGCATGAAATTCCGGTTCGAGGGCATTGCTTGATCTGGCCAGGACGTGACCATATGAGCCGTGAAATGACTGTGTTGGTGAAACGCTGCAAGGCGGATCCCTCAGAGCAGAATAAGCAGGCGCTGAAGCAGATGTGTGAAATGCAGGTCGCGGATTGGGCGGCGAAGTGGGATGTGTTCGAGTGGGATGTGATTAATGAAACCCGCGGGAATTTTGATGTCGCGAAATTGCTCGGAGAGGAAGTTTACATTGACTGGTTTAACATCGCCCGAGCCAATTGCGTGCAGCCCCATGCAGGGCTGTATCTGAATGAGAATCGAGTGATCTCTGATACCGATCCTGAGGTGCGCTCCAAAAAGATGGTTCTCTATATGAAGGAGGTCGTTCAATTGTTGAAACAGGGTGCCCCTCTGACTGGGCTCGGCTTGCAGAGCCGTTTTCATGCGATGACGCCACCTGAGACGATCTATCAACGCCTTTGTTTGTTGGCAGGTTCTAGGTTGTCAATGACTGCGACCGAGTTTGAGATCGGTTCGAATGTCGAGGGGGAGTTGAACAAAGCCATCATGACCGAACGAGTCATGACGGTGTATTTTAGCCACCCTTCGGTGAACGGAATCTATGCTTGGACACTGATGCCGTCTGGTTTTGAGAAAGCGGCGGAACGTCACATTTTAGATGAGCAGGGTGCTCCGAATTTACGTGGTAAGGTCTGGCTCTACTTGATGAAGCAACGCTGGAATACGGACTCTCAGTTGACGACCGATGAGGACGGTCGCGTGGGCTTACGGGGCTTTTGGGGTGACTATGAGATCACCGTCGAGAATGAGGGCGGCATGCAAGTTATTCCACTGACGCTGAGTGAGGATCTGCAGCAAGTGATACGCCTATAGCGCTTAGCGTCTCTGGCCGATCCAGCCCTTACGCCGGAAGAAAATCAATAGACTAGTGCAACTGATTAAGCAGATCAGCCAGAAGGTCGCATACGAATATTTCCAGTCTAACTCCGGGATGTATTTGAAATTCATACCGTAAACCCCTGCGAGAAACGTCATCGGAATGAAGAAACTAGACATCAACGTCAGCACCTTCATGATTTCATTCATCTTATTGCTGACCGAGGTTTGGTAGAGATCTCCCAAGCTGGCTGCCGTGTCACGCGCATTGGAGATAAGGTCAATCAACTGAATTGTGTGATCCTGCACATCGCGTAAGAACGGTTTTAAATCGTGTCCAATCAGTGGCGACTCTGTGCGATACAGTCCGTCAATGACTTCGCGCAAGGCCCATAGGGCACGGCGTTGCCGCGATAGGTCGTGCTTCATCGAAAAGAGTGATTGTTGGCACTCCGCAGTGGGCGCTTCTAAAATCCGATCTTCGAGCTCCTCAAGGTCATTGGTGTAGCTTTCTTGAATCGGGAACAGATGGTCGACGATCGAATCGAGCAGTGCGTAGCAGAGATAGTCGGCTTGATTCGAACGAAAGCGTGAGTCGTGGTTCATCAAGCGCTTACGGATTGGATCGAAGACATCGCCGGCGTGTTCTTGGAATGAGAGCAGTGTATCTTTGAATAAAAAGATGCTCACTTGCTCATTCTTTAGCTCGTTTTGCTTGTGGTAGTGTTGGCGAGCGACGATTTGTAGATAGTCCTTAAATACTTCGATTTTAGGGCGCATGTGGATGCTGAGCGTGTCTTCTGCCACCAGCGTGTGCACTCCAAAGTGTTTGCAGACGACATCGATGACGTGCGGATTCAGTCCGTCGATGTTGATCCAGCGAACTCGCTGGCCTTCTTTGCGTGGTGAGTTTAACGCCTGCTCCAGTGAGACGTCGGAGCGAGCATCATGAAAGTCCCTGCCATAATCGACGGTCGTAATCTTGAACGGAACCTCTTTTGTGTCGTTGTGGAGGTATTGCTCAATGCCAGGAGATCCGCCAGGAGTGGGTCTTACCGGCTTCGTGTGTATGGCTTTACCCGCATGGGACAAGCCACGACCTAATGCGCGTATCGCGGAACCGACCGCGCTTCGCTTTTTTTTAGCCCCAGTGGATCGCTTCTTGTTGGTATTGCTTGAATCAGGAGCGGGGTTCATACTGGGAATTCGGTGAGTAGGCGTAATTTTGAAATCCTATTCTCCCTCTTCTGGCATCTCGCGGAAGAAAATACCAGTCTTGCCTACGCCGCCGGCGTATTCGCATTGGCGGAGTTTTTCGATTTCTTCACAGTAGGTCTTCATCGTCGCACGGTCGCATTCGAAGCGAAGCTTGATGAGCCCGTTCTTGAGCAACGCGGTCTCGATCTCGTTCAGGACTGTGAGTGTCAGGCCTTGTTTGCCGATATGAACGTGTGGCTTGAGGCGTTGCGCGATACCGCGTAGTTCTTTCTTTTCGGCGCTTGAGAGTGGTGTGCTGTCTTCCATACGAGGGAACGTTGAACATCGAACGTCGAACGTCGAACATCGAATGTCAGAGAAATGAAAATTTCGCGCGCCTGTTTTCGCTTAATCAAGGATCCACTCATCCAGCGGGCGTCGTTTGCGCGCTGCCGGCGTTTCGTCGGCTGTGCCAACCGGGATGAGTGCGACGGGGTAGATGTGCGGCTCCCAGTTGAAGAGCTCACGCACGGCCTGGTCGTTGAATAAGCGCATCCAGCAGGTGCCGAGTCCAACGTCTAGCGCACGCAGGGCAATGTGCTCGATGGCGATGGGCGCATTGAACGCGACCGACGCGCGCTTTTTTATAGGTGCGTATCTATCACAAAAAAAGAACGCCTTCTACGTAGAAGGCGTTCTTGGATGAATAGTTAAACTATCAGGCTCGTTACGCGTCCTCTTTGGGGTCGGGCAGCGTCTTGTTGGCGATGATCTGCAGGAGCTCGGTCACGAACTCAGCTGGAGTCTTGAGGCCTTCGAGCGATTTGTTGGCGCGCGAGTTGACCTTGACCAGACCTTGCTCGGCTTCTTGTTTTCCAAGAACGAGGAAGTTCGGCACTTTGTCGACGTGCACCTTGCGGATCTTCGCGCCGAGTTTGTCGGCGATGGCGTCGACCGTGACACGGATCTTCGCTGCCTTGAGGAGCTTCTCGATTTCGCGTGCTTGCGGCACGAGGTCGTCGTTCATTGGCAAGATACGAACTTGCTCGGGAGCAAGCCATGTCGGGAAGCTGCCAGCGAAGTGCTCGATCAACACGCCACAGAAGCGCTCCATTGAGCCAAACGGCGCACGGTGCAGCATGACGGGGCGGTGCTTTTCGTTGTCGGCTCCGATGTAGTTGAGGTCGAAACGCTCTGGTAGATTGTAATCGACCTGCACGGTGCCGAGTTGCCATTCGCGGCCGATCACGTCCTTCACCACGAAGTCGATCTTCGGGCCGTAGAAAGCGGCTTCGCCTGGCTCTTCGACGAAGTCGACGCCGAGTGTTTTCGCTGCGTCGCGCAGTGCCTCTTCGGCCTTGTCCCACTTTTCGGCATCGCCGACATATTTAGTGGCATCTGGATCACGTAGACCGATTCGGACGCGGTAGTCACTCATGCCGAGCGTGTTGAACACGAGCTTGACCAGATCGAGACAGCCTTTGATTTCTTGGCTGATTTGATCCTCAGTGCAGAATAGGTGGGCATCATCTTGAGTGAAGCCACGGACGCGAGTGAGGCCGTTGAGCTCGCCGGATTGCTCCCAGCGATAGACGGTGCCGAACTCAGCAAGACGCACCGGCAGGTCGCGGTAGGAGTGCGGCTGGCTGTCGAAGATCTTGATGTGCATCGGGCAGTTCATCGGCTTGAGCAGGTAGCCGTCGACTTCACCCGAATCGAGCTGATTGGATAGATCGCTGCAGGAGCAACCTTCAGTCGCGAGACGGTCGACTGTGCCGGGATCGACAATCGGCGGGAACTGCGACTCCTTGTAATAAGGGAAGTGACCCGATGTGCGGTAGAGGCCGAGCTTGCCGATGTGCGGCGTAAAGACCTGATCGTAATCCGCCATACGCAGCTCTTCGGAGATGAAGTTCTGTAGCTCTTGGCGGATGACGGCACCATTCGGCGTCCAAAGTGTGAGCCCTGCGCCGACAGCTTCGTCGATGTGGAAGAGCTTGAGCTCTTTGCCGAGCTTGCGGTGGTCGCGTGCTTTGGCTTGCTCGAGGCGCTCTAGGTATTCAGTGAGCTCAACTTTGCTTGGAAAAGCGGTGCCGTAAATGCGTTGAAGTTGTTTGTTCTTCTCGTCGCCGCGGTGATACGCACCTGCGATGGAGAGTAGCTTAAAGGCTTTGATCTTTTTGGTGTAGCCAACGTGTGGGCCGGCGCAGAGGTCGATGAATTCACCGTTCTGATAGAAGCTGACTTGCTCGCCTTCGGGGATGTCGTCGAGACGGCCGATTTTGTAGGTTTCTTGGCCGATCTCTTTGATCTTCGCGATAGCATCTTCGCGTGAGCATTCGATACGGGTGAAGCGTTGGTTCTCTTTGATCACCTTCTTCATCTCGGCCTCGATGGCTTCGAGGTCAGCTGCATCAAGCTTCTTGTCGAGGTCGATGTCGTAGTAAAAACCGTTGTCCGTGGGAGGGCCAATATCGAGCTGCGTCTTTGGGAAAAGACGCAGAATAGCAGTGGCGAGCACGTGCGAGCAGGAGTGGCGGAGTTCCTCGAGTGGAGACATTTCTTTCATAATATTTAAGGTGAAAGGAGTCAGAAGTTGAAACTTCGAGAGTCAATGCTGGATTCGGCCTGAGTTATGAACCTTAAAAGAGTCGTTAGAAGTCAGAAGACAGTAGTCAGAAGCTAAATATCAGTGTTTTATGAAGAATCTCCGATTCGCCAAATGGCTTCGCCCTTCGGTTGCACCCGAGGGCATAATAAAGTGTCGCTGCGCTCGGTAGGCGGCGTCAAATACTCTCGTAAGTGGTTTATTGCCAGGACTAACTTGCTACGCCATCTACGGCAGACCTCCGTCTGACTCCTAACTTCTAACTCCTGAATCTAGGATGAAGGATTTGTGGGGCTTGCGTGGGATCGTCGGGGCGCTGAATCGGTAAATTAGTTCGCGAAGCGTGTGCAGGATCCGTCCGCTAAGAGGGGCCCTTTGCGTGGCGGGAGTCTCGTTTGCGCTTTATTTAGCTGTTCCCGAGGCGCTCCAGTTGGTAGCTGCCGTCTAGGATTTGCTCAGTCCATGCCGTGTTGTCGAGATACCATTGAACCGTTGCCCGGAAGCCTGAGGTGTGATCCTGCTTGGGCGTCCAGCCGAGCTCGCGCTTGATTTTCGAGGCGTCGATTGCGTAGCGCAGGTCGTGACTGGGGCGATCTGCTACAAATGTGATTTGATCGGCATAGCGTTGACGGTCTGTTCGTGGTTTGAGTTCGTCGAGTAGGTCGCACAGTAATTTTACTAAATCGATGTTTTGCCGCTCATTGTAACCGCCGATATTGTAAGTCTCGCCGATGGCTCCCTTTGCTATTACGGTATGAAGTGCGTCCGCGTGATCACCTACGTAGAGCCAGTCGCGGATATTTTCACCAGTGCCATAGATTGGGATCGCTTCGCCGCGTAGTGCTTTTAGGAGAACGACAGGGATGAGTTTTTCGGGGAACTGAAAGGGGCCATAGTTGTTAGAGCAATTTGTGACGATGACAGGTAAGTGATACGTGTCGCTCCATGCTCGGGCGAGATGGTCCGATGCGGCTTTGCTTGCGGAGTATGGAGAGTGCGGATCGTAGGGAGTGGTCTCAGTGAATAAGCCTTTCGCCCCTAGTGAGCCGTATACTTCGTCGGTGGAGACGTGGAGAAAGCGAAAGGCTGCTTTCTTAGCTCCACTTAAGGTGTGGTATCGGCGCCGCGCGGATTGTAGCATATTCAAAGTGCCTACGACGTTGGTTTGTATGAAGGCATCTGGGCCATCAATGGATCGGTCTACATGGCTCTCGGCTGCGAGGTGCATGATCCAGTCGGGCTGGTAGTCGGTGAAGACTTGATCAATCGCCTGTGCATCGCAGATATTGGTGTGGCTGAATTGATAGCGTGGGTGGCTCTCGAGGTCTTTGAGAGAATGGCGGTTCCCGGCGTAGGTGAGTGCGTCGAGGTTGAGGACGGTGTGTTCGGTGTTTTGAATGAGCGTCCGAATCAAATTACTGCCGATAAATCCTGCGCCGCCTGTGACTAAAATGTTCATAAATAAAACGATGAATCAAAGTTGTGTAGGCTAGGCGTTCCTTTGCCCTGTTTTTGGGGGGGCTCTGTTCGACGATGCCGATGCATCTAGTGTGCACCTCTAAGTTAGCGGGCTAACTTCTTGGAATCCAGGGAGCTGCTGCTCGATGGTTTGAATTCTTTGGGTAGTTGGATCGTGAATGTCGTGCCTTTTGCGCTGGTCGAGAAGATGATGTTACCATGGTGCGCATCGATGATGGAGCGCGCAATTGCGGTGCCTAGTCCTGTGCCTTCGCTTTTACCAAAGGTGACGAATGGCTCGAAGAACCGGCTTTGTATCTCTTCAGGGATGCCTGGGCCGTTGTCGGCGATGGACAGGTAGATGGTATGACCTTTGTCAATCGCGGTGATTGCGATGTTCCCTGGCTTATCGGTCAGGTGAATCGCATCGATTGCATTGGCGATTAAATTTTGTAGGACGCGTAGGAGCTTGCTGGCGTCGCCTTCTAGAGAGACGTTGTTGGGGCTCATCTCAATCGTCACGCTCTCGTCCTGAAAGAACGGGGCGTTTAGCTCTTTGAAGTGATGTAAGAGTTGCTCCATTGATACGTGGGCAATCTCGATTTCACCATCACCTCGTGCAAAGGCGGCTAGGTCGTTGGCCATATCGACCATGCGGCGGATTTGTGACTCGATGTTACCGCAGATCTTTGCGGTCTTCGGATCTGCCTCTCCGTGGCGTTGTTGGATGATGTGTGAGCCGAGGCTAATAATAGAAAACGGATTTTTGAAATCGTGCAGTATGGACGAGATCATGGTGCCGACCAGCGAAAGCTTTTCCTTGCGCATGACTTCCTCCATATAATGGGAGGTCGTGCTTCTTAGGTGTTCGATGACGCTTTCGAGCACTTTTTTGACGGGCTCAGCGTCCTCGATGATTTTTTTTACTGTTTCCTCTGGGACGCGACCGACGACGCAATTGCTAAGGGCGCTGGCATCCAGTGCGCGTTTTTCGCCAGTGAATACACCGACTTCGCCAAAGAAGCTGCCTTCGCCGGAAGTGCTGACGTGTTGATTTGAGTGGTCAGGCTTCTCCTTGGTGAAGGATACAATGCCTTCGAGGATGACATATAGGGCGTCGGGCGGGCTGTTCTCGAGAAAGATGATGTCACCAGGCTGAAGATGCAGGACTTCCACTTCGCTGAGGATGGTATCGCGCCGATCTGCAGAGATACTTTGGATGAAGGGATGTTCCGACAGTTTCATTTGGGAGACTCGATGGTGGGCTGAGTGGCAGTGGGCTGTTGGGAGCGGAGGTTGAACACTAAAACGGTGGACGCGATTGCCAGAATAAGTAGCACGATGCCTAGTAATATACTGGTTGTGGTAAGTTGTTTCATTAAATTCGAATCAACTCTAGTGGCTTGGCTGTCATATTCAATGCTCTTATGGTGTAGTTTTATGAAAGGCGGTTGCGGTAGTCTTCGTAGCCGAACTTTCGGGCTACCTGAAGGCCGGAGTGTTCGCTGAATAAACTGATGGCGGGGAGTGGCACGCCGTTGAAAGTCGAGTTTTTGACCATCGTATAGTGTGACATGTCTAGGAAGACTATGCGCTGCCCGATTTGTAGTGGCTCGGCAAACGAGTAGTCGCCGATCACGTCGCCGGCGAGGCAAGACATGCCGCCGAGTCGATAGGTGTGGGGGAGCTCGCTTGGTTCTGCTGCGTCGAGGATGTTCGGGCGATAGGGCATCTCCAGCACGTCTGGCATATGGCAGGTCGCTGAAGTGTCGAGAATGGCTATTTGGTGGCCGCCAGCTTCAATGAGGTCGAGCACCGTGACAACCAGCACGCCGGTATGGAGCGCTACCGCTTCGCCTGGCTCTAGATAAACGTCAACGCCGTAGCGCTCACGGAAGCGTTGGACGGTGCAGCAGAGGCGATCAATGTCGTAGCCTGGGCGGGTGATGTGGTGTCCCCCGCCGAAGTTGAGCCATTTGAGGCCAGGGATGAGGTCGCCGAATTTTTCTTCGAAGGCGTCGGCAGTGTGTTCGAGCGCGTCGGCGTCTTGCTCGCAGAGTGCGTGGAAGTGTAGGCCGTCGAGTTGTTCGAGTGGATTGCCAGGGAGTTTAGAAAGTGCGTGGTCTAGTGCAGCGCGCGTGGTGCCGAGTCGGGACGCGGGGGAGCAGGGGTCGTAGAGCTCGGTGTCGACTTCGGAGTATTCGGGGTTGACGCGCAAGCCTAGTTCGGGGCGATTGGCGGGTGGGAGTTGTTCGATCCCTCGGGAGAGCTGCTGGGCAGAGTTAAATACGAGGCTGTGCGCGAACCGGCTCAGGTGTATGAGTTCGGTGTCTTTGTAGGCTGCGGAGTAGACGTGGATTTCTTTGCCGAAGAGCTCGTGGGCGAGTAGTGCTTCATGCAGTCCGCTGGAAGTGGTGCCGCTGAGGTAGCGCTTAATGAGTGGGAAGGTGCTGTGGCAAGCGAACCCTTTGAGAGCCAGCAGGATTTTTGCGCCTGAGCGTTCGGCGACAGATTTGAGCAGCTGGCAGTTCTCCTCTAGGCGGTCGAGGTGCACAATGTAGGAAGGAGAAGGTGCTTTCTCAAATGGAATGGCCCGAAGCGCGGCGAGGCGTTCGGGAGTCAAGGGAGGTGTCGGATCTTGAGCCATATGTCGTTTAGTGATTGTAAAAAGGCTGCTTGGGGCTTCTTTGCGAGCTGTTTTTATATCCCTAGATCAAATGATGTCGGGGTGTTTGGCGTCTTTTGAAAAATGCCGAAACTTTAGGTTGCTTTTTGGAACCCCTATTTTATTGTGCGCGGTTTTCTAATAACAAGAGCCTCCATGCTGGGGGCGCATTTCATCACATTTTTAGACAATGAAACAGTTCAAACTAAACATCTTAAGCCGTGAAAATACCGGTCGTGGCGTCGCTCGCCGCCTCCGCGCGGAAGGTAACATTCCTGCCTGTGTATACAGTAAAGGAAACTCACGCTCGATTTCGCTCTCCGTTGTGGAGTATCGTGATCTCAAACGCTCGATCGGCGGCGGTGCTGCTCTGATCGAATTAGTCGATGAGAAGGGTGAGACTGCTCTCGTTAATATCCAAGATGTTCAGCGCGACACATTTAAGAACTGCATTAACCATATCGACTTCCTAGAAGTTGCTCGTGGTGAAAGCTTTATTGCTCACGTGCCTGTGCACTTGATCAACGCGTCTGAGGCTGCTGGTGTTCGCCTTGAAGGTGGTATTGTTGATCACAAGACGCACGAAGTTGAAATTCGTTGCCGTCCATCTAAGCTTCCTGATCACGTCGAAGTGGACGTTAAGGATCTTGGTGTTGGTGATGCGCTTCACATCAGTGAGCTTCCTGTCATTGAAGGTGTTGAATACCTAGGCAACCCAATCCAAGTGATCGTATCGATCCAAGCTCCGACTGTTGCAGTTACGACTGCTGCTGAGGATGCTGCTGAAGCAGTTGCTGCTGACGAAGTTCCTGCTTCGAAGGTGTCTGCTGACGACGCTGAGTAATTTTTTTCGAGAGAAGCGTTTTCGATTCTCTCTTTGTTCTTTCCAAAATGTCCATAGCGGTCATTGCCGGCCTCGGAAACCCGGGGTCAAAATACCGCAACACTCGGCACAATGTCGGCTTTGTTCTAGTTGATAAACTAGCAGCAAAGCTGGGTGCCGTGTGGAAGACGGAAGCTCGTTTCGAAGCTGAAATCGCGACTGTGTCCTATGAGGAGCGCAAGCTCCTCCTGGTGAAGCCTCAAACCTTCATGAATGCCAGCGGACGCTCGTTAGGTGCGATTTTGCGCTATCGGAAACTCCCGACCTCATCACTTGTCGCCGTATATGACGACATCACCCTTGAACTTGGCAGGCCCAAGCTCAGCGCCGGTGGTAGTGCTGGTGGTCACAACGGGATTACTGATTTGCTCGCGCAGATTGGGCCGGGTTTTCTTCGCTATCGTATCGGAGTCGGTGCGAAACCACACAAAGAGATGGACCTCGCAGATTACGTCCTAAGCAAATTTTCGAAGGACGAGCAAAAACTTTTGGCAGATCGGATTCCCGCCTATCTTGAGCATTTTCAGCTCATTATTGACAAGGAGCCTGAGCACGCCATGAACTTCATCAACCAACGCACGGCACACTAGCATGAGCGCAACGACTACAAACAACTACAAAACTACTTTCATCCTAGACCTACGCGAATCCGAAGACGATTCCGCTAAAGTTCTAGCTGACTTGACTGAAATTCTCGCGTCACTCGGTGGCACGGTAACTGAGAGCGAAGATCTCGGTATGCGCGAATTCGCGCGTGCTGCTGACCGCCGCTACACTCAGGGCCATATCCTCGAAGTTTACTTCGACGGTCCTGGAACAGTGCCTGCAGAGCTTCAAGAAAAGCTTCGTCTCGACAAACGCGTCAACCGCATCTTCGTTCAGTCAGTCTAATCTGACTTCTGCGTCGGTCTCTCTCCTTACAACTGAAACGCCATGGCCTCATTTAATAAAGTCATCCTCATGGGAAACTTGACCCGCGACCCTGAGTTGCGTGTGACGCCTAATGGTAATTCGATCTGTAAGCTCGGTCTCGCGACTTCGCGTGTTTACTCCACTAAAGATGGAGAGCGCCGCGAAGAAACAACGTTCGTCGATATCGACGCGTTTGGTAAGCAGGCCGAGGTGATCAATAAATACATGCGTAAGGGGCGTCCGATCATGGTCGAAGGCCGCTTGAAGCTCGATCAGTGGGAATCTGATGGCCAAAAGCGCAGTAAGTTGAGTGTCGTGCTCGAGAACTTCCAGTTCCTCGGCAGTCGCGAAGACAATGACGGTGGCAATACTGGCGGTGGTTACGAAAAGAGCTCGCCTCCGGCGCGTTCGGCTCCCTCTGCGCCAGCTGCTCCGGCAACACCTGCTGCGCCAGCGGCAAATTTCTCAAACGATAACGACACACTCGATGAGGACGTTCCGTTTTAAAAAAGTATCATTTCTCCTCTTTATAACAGTTTAAATTAAACGTATCATGGCTAACTCTCAAGTTCTCCTCCTTCAACCCATCAAAGGCCTCGGCGCCGAGGGTGACACAGTAACAGTGCGTGCAGGTTATGCACGCAACTTCCTGCTTCCACGCAAGCAAGCTTTGCCTATCACTCAGGCAAACAAGAAGCATGTTGAAGCGCTTCTCAAGGCACGTGAAGCACGTGAGCAGAAAGAATTCGAAACAGCACGCACATTGGGCGAGCAAATCGAAAAGACCAGCATCGCAATCGCAGTGAAGACTGGCGAAGGCGGCAAGATGTTTGGCGCTGTCACTGCCAACGATTTGATCGAGCGCCTCAAGGAAGAGGGTATCGAGCTTGCTAAGAAGCAACTCGGTTTGGCTCAGCCAATCAAGGAACTCGGTTCGCACACTGCTGGCATCAAGCTACATGCTGATGTTGAAGTAGAACTGAAGTTCGAAGTGGTATCTGAAAATCCGATCGAAGAAGCCGTTGTTGAAGACGCTTCTGACGAAGACGAAGATTAAGCCACTCAGCGCGGTCGATTAGACAATAGTTCGTTCCATGCCGCCTGAATCAACGAATTCCTCTTACGGTCGCAACAAAGGCGGCCGTAAGTTTCGTGATGCTCGGAGCCCGGAAAACTCACCTGATGAGATCCGTGTGCAGCCGCATAATGTTGAGGCCGAGGAAGGCCTGCTGGCTGCCTGTCTGATTGATGGTGGTCGCGAAATTCTGACTGAGTGTATTGAAGCAAAGCTTACACCAGATTATTTCTTTAAGACATCTCACCAAGAGCTCTTTCGTGCGCTTCTAGCGTTGTATGAAACGGGTGATCCGATCGACGAAATCTTGCTTTTGGACTATCTCCGTAAGAACGGGATGGAAGAAGAAGTCGGCGGCATTGCTGCGATCTATGCGATTCAGAACCGAATCGAGACGCCAGCTCACGCGCGCTACTTTACCCGTATTGTTCACGAGAAGTATTTGCTACGCCGCTTGATTCGCACCTCACGCGAGACGATCGAGGCCTGCTATGAACAGCAGGAGGATATGTCCACGTTCATCGAAAAGATTGAGCAGGACATCTTCGATATTAGTAGTGGCCGTGTCACTGAGGGTGCCACGCCGATCCGCGAGGCGGTTGATGGCGCGGTGAGTAATATCCAAGCCCTGTTAAGTGGTAAGGATGATATTGACGGCGTGCTATCTGGTTTTCGCGATTTGGATGGCATGACGTATGGCTTCCATCCAGGTCAAATGATCGTGTTGGCGGCCCGTCCATCGGTGGGTAAGACCTCATTGGCGATGAATTTTGCGGAGCACGCAATGCTGCCAGCGGAGGGGCGTAAGCCTGCAGGCGTGCTGGTGTTCAGTTTGGAAATGACCTCCGAAGACTTGGCGATGCGTTTGATTTGCTGCCGTTCGCGGGTCGATATGAAGCGTATTCGCGACCGTGTTGCTTCGAAGCAGGATATGTCGGACATCGTGACTACGGCCAAAGAGCTGAAGCAGTCGCCGCTGTGGATCGATGATAATTCTAGCTCAACTATTTTAGATATTCGTGCAAAAGCGCGTCGTCTGCACACTAAGAGTAAGCTCGGTCTCGTGGTGGTCGATTATTTACAGCTGATTCGTGGCGCTGATCCACGCGTGCCGCGTGAGCAGCAGATTGCCGATATTTCCCGTGGTATGAAAGGCATGGCGAAGGAGCTGAGTATTCCTGTGGTCGTGCTTAGTCAGCTGAATCGTGAGTCAGAGAAAGAGAATCGCGATCCGCGCATCTCTGATCTTCGTGAGTCCGGTTCGATCGAGCAGGATGCCGACGTGGTGTTGCTGCTGCATCGTCCAAAGAAGAGCGATGATGATGAGGGCGTGCAAGACGGGGCGATGCCTGGTGATGTGGAGCATATTAAATTGATCATTGCGAAGCAACGTAATGGTCCGATTGGCGACATTGATTTAACATTTGTGCGACGTTATACACGCTATGAAAATTTTCATCGCTAGCCGTTCGCGAACACTTAGAGATACATAGAAATGCGATTTATTAAGACTTTCCTGCGTGCAGTGATCTGCCTCGCAGCCATTGCCAATCTGACTATTTTATCCGCTCAGGATTCTCAGGAATACCCGAAGGTAAATGAAGTGCGTGTCGAGTTCGACGGCTTCAAGTCAGTGAGTGAGGAGTTCGTGTTCAGCAATGTGCAATTGCGCAGCGGCATGAACTATAACACAGCGTTGGTCGATCAGTCGATTCGCACACTGTATGGCACCGGACACTTTGAGTTTGTCGAGGTGAAGGTCGAGAATTCAGATGACGGTTCGGTGGATGTGATCTTTGAGGTGATTCCTAAGTATACCATTGAGCGCATTACGTATTCCGGAAATAACAAATACAAGGAAGGGCGTTTGTCCTCGAAAGGTGAGTTGGAGGCAGGTGTGCCGCTGGATGAGTATCAAGTCAGCGAGGCTGCTGACAAAATCCAAGCTTACTACGTAAAGAAGGGGTATCCTGATGTAAAAGTGGATTACCGTATCCGGCGGGATGAAGACACTGGCTTTGCAGTTGTGCTGTTTGATATTGATGAGGGCACGAATGTTAAGATCAAGGGGCTGGGGTTTGAGGGGAACGATTCAATCGAAAGTAAGAAACTTGCGAAGGTCCTGGAGACTAAAAAGAGAGGTTGGTTGTCGTGGTTGACTGGCTCTGGTCGTTTTGATGAAGTTAAATTTAAGGAAGATCTAGAGCTGCTCCGCACGTATTATCGCAATCAGGGTTATTTGGATGTGGTTGTGGATGCGGATGATGTGATCCTAGACTTTAAGACCGATCAGGATCTTTACATCACGATTCGTTTGACGGAAGGGGAGCGCTATACCGTCGGTGAGATGTCGATTGAGAATGCCACGATTTTTACTGAAGGGGAGCTAATTGGAGCGGTTGAGGTTGAGTCCGGCGATCCATTTTCTCCTGAGAAAGTCGATCAGGCTGCGACTGCTGTTCGCGAATATTATACTTCGCGTGGTTATTTAGATGCAGGTGTGCGTGCCGAACGTGTGCCGAATATGGCTACACGTGCGATTGATGTCGTGTTCCGAGTGCGGGAGAGCGAGAAGTTTTATGTCGAATCGATTAAGGTCGAAGGCAACACGATTACGAAGACACGGGTGATCATTCGTGAATTGGCGCTTCGCCCAGGTGACGTGTTTGACCTTAAGCGTATGGAGACCAGTGAGAACCGTTTGCGCAATACGCGTTATTTTGGTGATGTGCGCATGAATCCGGAGGCCACCAATATTCCTGGTCGTCGTGATTTAAGTGTGACTGTCAGCGAAGGTCGCACGGGTAACTTCACTTTTGGTGCTGGTTTTGGTTCCGTTGAGAGTGCGGTCGTTTACTTCGAGCTGACTCAAGGTAATTTCGACCTCTTTAACTGGCGCTCTGGTTTTCGTGGTGCTGGCCAGAAGTTCCGTTTCCGCGCATCGTTGGGCACGACGAGTAATGAAGTCTTGATCGCATTCGAGGAGCCTTGGTTATTCGAGCAGCGTTTGGCCTTTGGGGTCGAGATATTCCGCACGGAGTCGGACTACAATAGTAGTGATTATAATGAGCTCCGCACTGGTTTTGAGCTGTATCTGCGTCGTCGACTCTTTGAGTTGGTTGAAGCGCGTGTCAGTTACCGTTTGGAGTTGGTCGATATTTTTGATGTGGATGATGATGTGAAGACCTATCGTGAGGCCGAGGGAGATGAATATGTGTCTTCCGTGGGCCTGACATTACTTCGTGATTCTCGCGATTCGCTGATGTTCACACGCAATGGTAATCGGACGACGCTCTCTGCGAACCTCGCTGGTGTGGGCGGTGATGTGCATTATCTAAAGCTTGAGGCGCGCTCTGCTCAATTCTTTCCGACCTTTGATCTGTATGATCAGACGCTGTCAATTATCGGGCGTGTCGGCACCGCTTCGCCATACGGCGATAGTGATGATGTCCCATTTTATGACCGATTCTACCTGGGCGGTCCGGATAGTTTGCGTGGTTTCGAGTATCGTGATGTTAGCCCACGGGATGAGGAAGATTCGAGTGAATCGGTCGGTGGTGATACTTACGGCATGCTTTCTTTCGAATATGGTTGGCGACTTGCGGAACCTTTAGGGCTCGTTGCTTTCTATGACTGTGGTTTTGTTAACGAATCTGATTATGATTTTAGTCCTTCAGACTATGCATCTAATTGGGGGATCGGCGCGCGTATTATCCTAATGGGCTCTCCGCTGAAGCTTGACCTTGGTTTCCCTATTACAGTGCCTGATGATGCGGATGATAATGGGGCTCAGTTTAACTTTTCGTTTGGCACACGCTTCTAGTGTTGCTTGCATTCTCAAATCATAATCCTCAATTAATAACTATGAAAAAAATAACTATTCTCTTTCTTGCTTCTGTTTTCTGCGCGGTCGGTCTATTCGGCCAGAAGACTCCAGTCGTTGCGACTGTCAATGTTCAGCGTATCTTGAACGACTACACTGCTTTCCAGACTGCTGTTGAGAAGGTCAAAGGGTCCGTCGCCCCAGTAGAAGAGGAAATGAAGAGGATGCAGGAAAACATCCAAGCGATCGTTACAACTGGCCGTGAGGCAGAGGCGAAGGTTAAGAATCCTGCTCTAGGTGATGAAGCAAAGGCTGAAGCTGCTGCAGAAGTCGCTGGTCTCCAATCTCAGCTTCAAGCCGCTCAAGTCGAGCTCAACCAGTTCCGCCAACAAGCACAGCAACTCGCTCAGCAAGGCCAGCAACAAGAGCTCGCTCCGCTACAAGCCAAAGCAGTCGAAGCAGTCAAGCAGGTTGCTCAAGACAAGGGCATCGATTTGGTCGTGCCAATTAATGCAGTGGTCTACGCTTCGGATGATCTTGAGATCTCCGACGCTGTGATCGCAGTTTTGAATGCGGCTAAATAAGTTCGTTAATAATTTCAAATTTCAAAAACCCTGTTCTCGCTTAGGACAGGGTTTTTTGTTCTCTCTTTTGTATGGCATTTGTTTACACCATTCAACGTATCTTGGAAATCGTCGGCGACGACGCAGAATGCTCCGGTCAATTCCAAGGTAATATCCTCGGCATCGCGTCTCTCTCCGAGGCGGTCGAGGGGGATCTCTCCTTTTTAGGGAATGCAAAGTATCGTGATACTGTGGCCGCATCGCAGGCATCTGTGTTGCTCTTACCGCGTGAGTATGCAGAAGCCCCTAAGGCTGGACAGCTACACATCAAAGTGGATAGCCCTTCGTATGCGCTCGCCTTGCTCTGCCGCGATATGGAGAAAAGCTTGCAGCCGGCTCCTGAGCCGGGCGTGCATTCGACTGCCTTTGTGGATGAGGGCGCAGTGATCTCGCCGTCTGCGACGATTGGACCGTTTTGCTATATTGGCAAAGGTGCGGTGGTGGGGGCAGCAGTGCTCGAGTCGCATGTTAGCATCGGTAAATATGCGAAGGTGGGGGATGAGTCGTATATTTATCCGCACGTCGTTGTCGGTGATTATTGTGTCGTCGGTCCTCGAAACCGGCTTCACTCCAGTTGTGTCATCGGCTCTGATGGCTATGGTTACGAGTTCCGCGACGGAGGACATCAACGTATTCCTCAGATTGGCAATGTCGTGACAGAAGCGGATGTCGATATTGGTTCGAATACTTCGATTGATCGGGCTCGTTTCGGGTCCACGGTCATCGGCACTGGGACTAAAGTCGATAATCAGGTGCAGATCGCCCATAATGTGCGGATCGGCAGGCATTGCTTGATCATTGCTCAAGTCGGTATCAGCGGCAGCACAGTGCTGGAGGATGGTGTTGTGCTGGCAGGCCAAGTCGGCGTTGCCGGGCATTTGACGATCGGAGCTGGCGTCGTCGCTGCGGGTAAGACTGGAATTGCACGTTCATTGAAACCTAAAGAACAGGTGCGTGGGCCGACTGCAGAGCCTATTATGCTTTTTAACCGCATTGCTGTTTTACAGCGGCGTCTTCCGGATCTGTTTAAAAGATTCGATAAATTAGAGAAAAGTGTCGAGTCTTTGGCTGAACGTGACACAACAAAATAATTGATATGAAAGAAAGCTCACTGAAAATTTTCTGCGGGAATTCCAACCCGAAATTAGCGAAAGATATCTGTAATTATCTGGATGTTCCTCTTGGGGATGCCACGGTGATTAGTTTTCCAGATGGAGAGAGCTTTGTTCGTATTAATGAGAATATTCGCGGTGCGGATATTTTCATCATTCAGTCGACCTGTAATCCGGCAAATCAGTATTTGATGGAGCTATTCATCATGATCGATGCGGCGCGTCGCGCTTCGGCGAGAAGCATTACTGCTGTGATCCCGTTTTATGGGTATGCACGCCAAGATCGTAAGGATCAGCCACGTGTGCCGATTACCTCAAAGCTGGTAGCCAATTTGTTGGTTTCTGCGGGGGCGACGCGTGTATTGACCGTCGATTTGCACGCACAGCAGATTCAAGGTTTCTTCGATATTCCAGTCGATCATCTCTATGCTTCGCCGGTTTTGTTCGAATACCTGAAGGATATCGACACGACTAACTTATCGCTCTTCTCTCCTGATGTCGGTGGCATGAAGATGGCGTCTGCGTATGCGAGCATGTTGGACGTGCCGCTCGGATTTATCGCGAAGCGACGCACTTCAGCCGAAACGGTTGAGGCTGTTTCACTCGTGGGAGATGTTGAAGGTCGAGATATCCTATTGATTGATGATATGACCGAGACTGCAGGCACGCTCTGCGCTGCTGCGGAATTGCTTAAAAAGAATGGTGCCAAGAGTGTCATGGCTGCCGTGAGTCACGGTGTCTTGAACGATATGGGCTACGAGCGTATTTCCAATGGCTTGCTGGATCGGTTGATCACAACAGACACGACTCCTGTGGAGCAGCGTGAAGGGGTGCCGATTACTGTGCTCAGTGTCGCAGCGCTACTGGGCGAAGGTATTAAGCGTATTCATGATAACGCCAGTGTCACTGGTCTCTTTGAGATCAAAGGATACTAGTCCGTTTGCTTGACGCGCGTTTCGCTGCGTCCTCTTGTCGGAGGCATACTATTTCACTATTAAGTAATGAATGATTCCGAACCAGCACCGCATTCCCCAGAAGAGGGGGATGTCGGCTTAGTTGAGTATCAAGATTTCGTTTCCCGTGAACCGTTTCGCTTCGAATCGGGCGGGACGATTCCTGAACTGACGCTGCGTTATGAGACCTACGGGCACCTTAATGACGCGAAGGATAATGCAATACTCATCTGCCACGCGCTGAGTGGTAATCATCACTGTGCGGGTGTGCATAGTATGGATGAGCGCAAATCGGGCTGGTGGAACTTTGTGGTCGGCCCAGGCAAGCCGATTGATACGTCGCGCTATTATGTGATATGCTCGAACTCCTTGGGGGGCTGCTCTGGTTCGTCAGGGCCGTATTCGGTCAACCCTGAGACGGGTGAACGTTATCGCTTGGACTTTCCCAAGCTGACTGTGCGTGACATGGTTAAAGCGCAGAGTGTATTACTGGACTCTTTGGGGATCGACCGACTGCATGCTGTCGTTGGTGGCAGTATGGGAGGGATGCAAACGCTACAATGGGCGATTGATTTTCCAGATCGTGTGGGGCGTTATATCGCAATGGCTTGCTGTGCGCGGCACAATGCGCAGGCGATTGCGTTCAATGATACGGGTCGCCAAGCGATTATTTGTGATCCAGTTTGGGATGAGGGGAACTATGATCCCGATCAACCGCCTGGGCATGGCCTATCAGTCGCGCGAATGATGGCGCATATTACTTACCTCTCAGACGCTGGGATGGAGGCCAAATTTGGCCGTAAGCGGCGCACTTTGGATGGGGGGCGTGAGCACTTTGACGTCGAATTTGAGGTAGAGAGCTATCTGCGCTATCAAGGGCAAAGCTTTGTGGGTCGTTTCGATGCAAATACCTATTTGTATTTAACTAAGGCGCTCGATCGCTTTGATCTGCACAGTCCAGTGTCGCTGGATGACACGCTGTCTGCAGTTTCGGCTCCAGGGCTTGTTGTTGGTTTCACTTCCGATTGGTTGTATCCGCCGCAAGGAAACCGTGAAGTCGCTGAAGCGCTTTTACGCTTAGGCAAAGATGCGACCTATGCAGAACTAGAGATGGATTTTGGGCACGACTCGTTCCTCGTGCGCTCACCAGAACTCTATGACTTGATCCGAACCTTTCTGGACCGGTAATTGACGCTATGATTCATAAAAACAAGCGACGCCAAGTTGATTTTCAGGTCATCGCCCAATGGGTGAGTGAGGGCGATAGCGTGCTGGATCTTGGCTGTGGGCGCGGGGTGCTCTTGGAGTATTTAAAGCAGAAGAAATCTGTGTATGGGGTTGGCGTAGATATCAATTTCGAGCGTATTCTTAGTTGCGTGAAGCGCGGCGTGCCTGCGTATCACGGCGATGTGAGGTCATTGCTCGCGACGTTTGGTGACAATGCCTTTGATCGCGTCATCTTTAGTCGCTCGGTAGAGTTGCTCGATGATCCAGATGCCATCTTAGCAGAAGGCCTGCGTGTCGGTAAGCGAGTGACAGTAGGATTTGTGAATCACGGTTTTTGGCTGAATCGCCTCAACTTCCTCGTGAAGGGGCAACGCACGATTAACGAAGTGTATCCGCGCCCGTGGTATGAGACGCTTAGAGCGAATCCTTTTTCTGTCGCTGAGTTTGATGCATTTTGTGCTGCACGTCAGATAAAAATCGAGAACCGAGCGTATCTCTCAGGTGATTGGAGTGGAGAGTGTAAGGTTCTGCCTAACCTTTTTGCTGGCTATGCGATCTACGACCTATCGAAGAAGTAGTCATTGCTAGTCGGCTTTCATCTGGCGAATGTAGCGTATCTGGCGTGGGTCGAGCACTACAGTATAGTCGCGGTTGCCGATACGTTGCACTGCGTAGAGCAGGTTGCCTCCTTTGGTGATGGCTGCGGTGCTCTCTAGTGTGTGGATATTACTCAGAGTGAGTGCGAGCCCATCTTTGCTGGTGACGATCTCTAGGTTTACTCCAGGAGTGGCTTTGAATACTTTGAAGGCATCTGCCCATTGATCGGCTAAGGCACTGGCATGGATCTTGGTTTGTAGTTCAAGATCCTTCGGGTTGTTGATGGTTACTGGGCCTTTTATCTGTGCGTTGAGGCTGTTGAGCGAGGCGATGGCTATAAGGGTAATGACGATGTGTTTCATAGCTAGATGCTACGCATGAGGAGAGGGGGTTGCAAGGTGCGGCCCCATATAGTGGTTGGCTTGCCGTCTCTTTTAATCGATTCGCTGTGATCGAGACTTGCCAACATTCAGTCTGCTTGCTTTTTTCTGCGCTTGTCGAATGACACAGCCTATGCCCAGGTGGTGGAATGGTAGACACTGGGGACTTAAAATCCCTTGCCAGCAATGGCGTGCGGGTTCAAGTCCCGCCCTGGGTATTCTGATTAGCCTCACAGTAATGTGGGGCTTTTTCATGTAATCGATGTGGAAAAAGATCGAAATACGCTGCTGAAACGGGAAACATGCCAGTCACTATGCCCCGTATTTATCTTTCCCCTCCAGATATTAGCCCGCAGGACCATGCTGCGGTGGACGCGGTGTTGACTTCTAACTGGGTCGCTCCGGTTGGGCCGCATTTGGAGGCTTTTGAAGCCGCGGTTGCTGAGCGCTCTGGGCGTGCCTATGCAGTGGCGCTGAACTCAGGCACTGCGGCGCTGCACCTTGCACTCCAACTGCTCAATGTGCGTCCGGGGGACACCGTGATCTGCCCGACCTTGACGTTTGCTGCGAGTGCGAACCCGATCTGTTATTGCGGCGCCGATCCAATCTTTGTCGATAGTGAGCCAGATACATGGAATATGGACCCGGTGCTTCTGGAGCTGGAGTTGGGCGAACGCGCGGCTTCGGGCGAACTGCCAAAGGCGGTGATCGTGGTGCACTTGTATGGTCAATGTGCGGATATGGATCCGATTCTAGCAGTGTGTGAGCGCTATGGTATTCCTGTAGTGGAAGATGCGGCCGAAGCATTGGGTGCGACTTATAAAGGGCGTCCGGCCGGTGGTATGGGGGCGTTTTCGTTTTTCTCATTCAACGGCAATAAGATCATCACGACTTCGGGCGGCGGGATGTTGCTCGCTGATAAGGGCTCGTGGATTGAGCGGGCGCGGTTTTTATCAACTCAAGCGAAAGAGCCAGTCGCACATTACGAGCATCGAGAGGTCGGCTATAATTATCGGATGAGCAATGTCTTGGCTGGTCTCGGCCTGAGCCAACTGGATGATTTGGAGCGGCGCATAGCTGTGAAACGTGCGCATTTCGAGGCGTATCGTGAGGCCTTGGGTGGCTTGCCTGGCGTCGCATTTATGCCGATTGCGGATCCAGATGCGGTCAATTATTGGCTCTCTTGCCTGACTATTGAACCAGTGAAGGGTGGCAGCTCGCGCGATCAAGTGATCGCTGCGCTTGCGGATGCAGCTATTGAGGCGCGGCCTTTGTGGAAGCCTTTGCACATGCAACCAGTCTTTCAGGATTGTGCGTCGATCGGCGGGGATTGTGCAGAGGCGCTCTTCGCCAACGGGCTTTGCTTGCCGAGCGGTTCGTCGATGAGTGATGAGGATCGGGATAAAGTCATTGAGAGTGTGCGCTCGTGTTTTTCGCAGTCACAGGCATAACAAAGATACTTCACTATGGCTGTCAGCACTGTATCGCGTTATTTGAGTATTCGGACTCTGGGATTGATCCTGTTGTATGCACTTCTGTGCGGGGTGAGTTACTTCGTCGCCTTTCAATTGCGCTTCGATTTCAATGTGCCGGATCATTTTTCGCAGGATTTGGTAAACACCATCTGGTGGGTTGTCGGGCTGAAGTTGATGTTGTTGATCGCGGCGGGGCAGGTGGATTGTGTGCTCTCGTATTTCCGAATACCCGATGCTGTGCGGTTGTCAGGCGGACTGTTTGCTGCGAGTGCGATACTCGCGTCTATGTGGTATGTTTACAGTGGTAATGGAGTGCCGCCACGGGCTGTTATTTTGACGGACTTTCTGTTGAGCTTTTTAATGTTGGCCGGATTCCGTGTCGCGATGCGTGTGAAAGCCAGTAGCGGCTTGGAGGATTGGTTGACATGGGAAGATGCGGAAAATGTGTTGATCGTCGGGGCAGGCGAAGTCGGTGCGGGGCTTTGCACTGAGCTAAAGCAAAAGGCCCGACTCGGTATGCGTCCGGTGGCTTTTCTTGATGATGATAAAAGGAAAATTGGTCGTTATGTGCATGGTGTCTTGGTCGCGGATAATATCGATGGTTTGGGCGACGTGGCGAAACGTTACGCGGCACATAAGCTCATCATTGCTTTTCCTTCGGCATCTGCTGGACGTGTGCGTAAGGTCACTGAAATGGCGCGTGAGGCCGGACTGGCAGTGGATACTGTTCCAGCACTTACAGATTTGGTGAGTGGCCGTGCGCAGATGACACAGTTGCGCCCCGTCGAGCTAGAAGATTTACTCGGGCGCGATACGATTGATCTGAACTCGGATGGTATTCGTTCAATGCTTGCCGGTAAACGTGTCCTAGTGACTGGTGCCGGAGGCAGTATTGGTCGTGAGCTAGTGGCGCAGGTCTTGGAATATGCGCCTGCATCCTTGCTCTGTATCGATCAGGCAGAGATCGCGATTTTCAATTTGCAGCAGGAAGTGTTGGCGCAGCTTGATACGTCTGAGCCCGCGCAGACTCTGATTCTGGATGTGCATCAGACGGATGAGGTGGAGGCGGTGTTTAAACGCTACCAGCCTGAAGTGATTTTTCATGCCGCCGCTCATAAGCATGTTAATCTGATGGAGGCGCAACCTGCTGAATCGTTGAAGAATAATTTCTTTACCACGGCTAGCTTGGCACGGCTTGCCAGTCAATTTGCGGTTGAACGTTTCATCCTGATTTCGACTGATAAGGCAATCAACCCGACTAGTGTCATGGGCGCGAGCAAACGCTTGGCTGAACTATCTCTTCTCGAGCAGCAGAAGGCAGAGGGGAACACTACGAAGTTTATGGCCGTTCGGTTTGGTAACGTGCTTGGATCATCGGGCAGTGTGATCCCCATCTTTAAACGCCAGATTGCAAAGGGAGGCCCCGTGACGGTGACTGACCCCGAAGTGACGCGTTTTTTTATGACGGTTCAAGAAGCGGTTGGCTTGGTGCTTCAAAGTGCGACGCAGGGAACTGGCGGCGAGATATTCGTGCTCGATATGGGGCAATCCATGAAGATCCTGGATGTCGCGCGTCAAATGATTGCGCTCAGTGGTTTTCAAGAGGGCGAAGATATTGAAATTGTATTCACAGGTCTGAAGCCGGGCGAAAAGCTCTATGAGGAGGTGCAGCACCTCAGTGAGACGCACGAGCCGACGGATCATCCACGCGTGATGCGCTTCGTTGCTGGCGGGGAACGAGCAGATTCCGTCGGGTCGATGCGAGCGGCGTTGACTGTTTTAGCTGATAGCGATGCGAACGAAATTAAACAGGCAATCCGTCGCTTTGTGCCGGAATATAGACCGCATTTTGATTAGAGATATTTGTCCGAGAGTTGCTCGCCATCGCTAAGGTCCAGAGCCTGTCGAGTGGCGATCCCAGCGATTGTAGGAAGTGTATCGTAACCTCCTATAAGCTACATCGCTCTATGAGATGGTTCATCGGTAGTGCGATCTCAGTAGAAAGAGGACGCATTTGTGGTTCGACTTCTCGACAAGAAAATAGCATCCTATGTATTTAGATTTTCTAGCAAACAGTTGCCCTATTTTACTTCATCTTGTCATTCCATTTTCTGGGTGTGTGTCGGATTTATCGGTCACGTAGTTCACTTATATTATTATGAAAAAAGGTTTAATCGTTATTACAGGTGCCAGTTCCGGTTTCGGGGCAGCAATCGCACAACGTTTTTCGGATCTAGGTTATCCGCTTCTATTAATTGCCCGTCGTCTGGATCGAATCGAAGCTTTGGGCTTACCAAATGCGCTGTGTAAAGCAGTCGATGTCACTGACAGTGCAGCTTTCCGGAATGCAATTATAGCTGCGGAGGCTGAGTATGGAGCCACTGAGTGTTTGATTAATAACGCTGGGGTGATGTTGCTTGGATCTGTTGTGGATCAGTCAGAAGATGAATGGAAGCAGATGTATTCGGTCAATGTGTTGGCCTTATTGAGTGGCATGCAAATTGTGCTGAGTTCGATGAAAGAGCGGAATTCAGGCACCATTATAAATATTTCTTCAATTGCTGGCCGTAAGGGATTTCCATCGCATGCGGCGTATTGTGGCACTAAATTCGCCGTGCATGCCATTAGTGAGACGGTGCGTGAGGAGGTCGCAGATGCAAATGTTCGGGTGATTACCATTGCTCCAGGTGCTGCAGCGACCGAGTTGCTGGGGCATACAACTTCCACTGAGATTAAAGACGGCTATGGCGAATGGGCGGAGTCTATTGGCGGAGCATTAGCTGCAGACGATATTGCACGATCAGTGGTGTTTGCCTATGAGCAACCTCAGAACGTGTGCATTCGTGAAATTGTGCTCGCCCCGACGCGACAGCAGCCTTAGCTCGAATTGCCTGAGGTGCCACTGGAGTTTGTGGCACCTCGGAGGGCAACACTCCGTCGTTACCTGAATAAACTACGATTTCATTCAGACAAAGTATTTCGTTTATTTATGATGTGGCAGAAGCAGATGATTCGCTCTCAAGTGAAAAAGCCATGATGACTTTGGGCTGGGATGCAAGCTGGAGAGAGGGAACGATGTCGTCCTAAACCGCCGCAGACGTCATGAGTGGTGTTGCCCGAGTCCTTGTAACAGATAAAATCTACGCCTGATGTTTGCGTATCGTCGGTTGGGCAATTCAATTGCGTTCAATGAAAATACTCATTGCTGCTTTGGCCTCGTTCAGTGCTCTCATGTTTTTCGCTGGCTGCGCGAATACGGAATATGTCGGTCAGACCTATTCGCCCACTACGCATGTAGATGTTTATATGAGCGCGGGAGGAGTCACGCGCCCACACACTCAGATGGGCATGGCAAAGGCTGAGGCCACCGAGTATATGTCCTTTGAGGATATGCAACAGCAGTTGATGCGCGATGCGATGGCGAAGGGAGCCGACGGTATTATCATTACCGGTATGCAGACAGTCAACGTGGGCAGTTCGAGTTATACCAGTGGGCAGAACAAGCAATCTGATCCTGAGTATTACATTACCGAGGATGGTAAGTTGAAGGAGCGTAATAAACACAGTAAAGGCAGTTATTCTGAGGTCTCTACGACCACTCAAATGCGTGACCATGTTCTTTCTGCGCAGCTGATTAAATATCAGTAGACGAATTGGCTGTTTGACACATGTCGTATGGCTTAACCTGATATCAATCACATACATGAAATATCACCACCTCGGGATTCCGACGAAGCAAAAACTCAAAGATGAGAAATATCTGAAGCACCTCAAAATGACTGTGAGTGGGTTCGGTAAAAACGACTATGGCATTGAATGGATGCGTTTTGATGAGGACGCAGACTTCCCTGATATTGTCAAAACTCTGCCGCATGTGGCCTTTGAAGTGGAAGACTTACATGAGGCAATTCAAGGTAAGCATGTCATTATTGAGCCCAATAGTCCGTCGCCCGGAGTATTCGTTGCATTTATTGAAGATAACGGAGCGCCGGTCGAGCTGCTGCAAATAGATCGTTCGATTGCAGATCCAGAACTATGAACCTAGATTCAGAAGTTAGAAGTTAGTCTTTGGTAATGAGACGCTTGCGGTCGTATTCGCTGCCGCCAACTTGGCGAATTGAATATTCTTCACAAAGCACTGATATTCAACTTCTAACTACTGCCTTCTAGCTTCTAACTACTCTTTTAAGAATGAACAAAATCAATCCGAAAAAACAGACCCATCAGGAGACCATACTGAAGTTCTCTGCGCTGGTTGCGCTTTTGCTGGGATACTTTGTATGGATGAGTTGGAAGTATGACGCATCCACTGGCTTTGGTCTCGCGCTGCTGACTTGGAGTTTCTTTGTGCTCTGCACGCCTATTGCCGATGGCGGCTTTATTGTCGCATTTCCCGTGCGTCTTCTATTCGGCGTTAAGATGGCGCTGACTCAGGTCATTATATGGTTCGTCGCCGTCGGGATTAATCTGGTGATGCTATGGAAATTTAGAGCGGACTATCAGCTCACCTTCATCACGTCGCTACTCGAAAAGATCCTCACCGTTCCTTACCCTTACTGGAGTATACTAATCATTAGTGCCGCGGGGACTTTGCTCTCGATCTATTTCGGCGATGAAATGATGGATGTTAGCTCTCACCGTGAGCGGGAAAAGCATCACGCCCATGGAATGAAACTAAGAATTTTAGTCACCGTCGGCCTCGGGCTCTTGGCTGTCATCGCATACTATCATTTGCTCAGCGGCTTGCACATTGAGCTGCCGAAAGGCTAAAATTAAACTGCTTAGGCGGATTCAATCGTTTGCTCCGATATATAGGCCCATACCTAGGGGTATTACTGTAGCGCATGATAAACCTAAATTCGGCAGACCTGCGTCGCGGTTCCAGCTCATCTTTTTAGGATAACTGCTGAGTTATCAAATCGAAGAACCTTGCTGTCGGGGTAGCTGCTTGCCGTTTCGACAGGCTCAAGGCCCATAGCTAGTCGTAGGGCGTCGCCCGCGAAGGTAGCTAAAGTGTTACAACTTCCTATGCGTTTGGCCTTTGCACGGTCTTCGCAAGCAAAGCCCCTACAGTCAGATCGAGAAATCGCGTGAGTATAGAACTTAGGAGCCAGAAGTGAGCCATTGGTAGTGGAATACTTCGATTCAAGTATGTCGCCGCCAGTTTGGCGAACGGTGAAGAACCTATCAATCACCATGATCACCTTCTAGCTCCTGTCTTCCCACTTCTAACTACTCTTTTAAGACTAAGACCTATTTCCAGTAGTATTGGGCTCGGCTACCGAGAGCATGGTCAATCTCCAGCAAGCGGTTGTATTTCGCTATCCGCTCGCTGCGACTAGCGGATCCGGTCTTCAAGTGCCCGCCATCCATTGCGACGGCGAAGTCCGCTAGAAAGCTGTCTTCGGTCTCGCCTGAACGGTGTGACAGGAAGTAGCGCCAACCTGCTTCGCGGCACATTTTGACCGCTTCGATGGTCTCGGTCACTGTGCCAATTTGGTTCAGCTTGATCAGGCAACTATTGGCGGTGCGCTCCTGTATGCCGCGCTGTATGTATTTGGTATTGGTTACAAAAATGTCGTCGCCGACGACTTCGATTTGCTCGCCGTAGGCGGCGTTGAACTTGGCAAACCCAGCCCAGTCATCTTCAGAGAGTGGGTCTTCCCACAAGATGATTGGGTATTTACTGAGCCACTTTCCTGATTTTGCAATGAGTGCATCGCTGGAGAGCGCGCCCTCGCCTGACCATTTCAAATCGTAAGCGCCTGTTACATCGGTCGCAATCGAGTTTGCTGCGCTATCGATGGCAATGGAGATGTCCTCTCCCGGCTTGTAGCCGGCGCGCTCGATGGCTTGTAGAATCGTTTCAATCGCTTCTTCGTTGCTGCTGAAGTTTGGGGCAAAGCCGCCTTCATCGCCGACGCTTGTTGCGAGCCCTTTGTCTTTGAGGATCGCTTTGAGTGTATGGAAGGTCTCGGCGACATAGCGTAAGCCTTCGGTAAAGGTGGGCGCTCCGTGGGGCACGGCCATGAATTCTTGAAAGTCGACACTGTTGTCCGAGTGCTCGCCGCCATTGACGATATTCATACAAGGCACGGGGAGCCGCACCGAGTTGACTCCGCCGAGGTATTGATAGAGCGGCAAGTTCAATGAAGTGGCAGCCGCACGCGCGACAGCCATCGACGCTCCAAGAATCGTATTGGCGCCGAGCTTTGATTTGTTGTCAGTGCCATCGAGCTCGATCATACGCGCATCGATCGCGGCTTGTTCGCTGACTTCCATACCGCGCAAAGCAGGGCTGAGGTGGTTGATGGTGTGGCGCACTGCATCGCGCACGCCTTTTCCGTGATAGCGTGCCTGATCGCCGTCACGCAACTCGAGCGCCTCATTGAGCCCTGTCGATGCTCCGGATGGCACAGAGGCACAAGCGGTTGTTCCATCTTCGAGCTCCACGTATGTGCGAACGGTCGGATTGCCGCGGGAGTCCAGTATTTCGAGCGCATCAAGTGATTTAATTTTCATGGTAGATCTTTTGAAGGGAGGAGAAAATTAGAGTATGCCCAAAGCGTGTTGAATCTCAAATGGCTGTGTGATTTCTTTAAAGACATGGATCGTTTCAAACCACCCGTTACCTGTGGTCACTGTAGTGCACGATGGCTCTGAGCCACATCTCTGAGTCCTTAAAGTCAGAGCGTTCGCCACTGAAGCAGTGGCATGACCTCGTCTGATCCTCAAATGATAAAGAGGCCATTTGCGGGGAATGCTTTACAAATTAGATGATTTTATGGATCGCTTCGATGGCTTGATCTTCGTGCCCCACTTCGACTCGAATGAAGAGTTCTTGCAGGCCTTTGGCAGATTGTGTGACTGCTTTGAGGCCTCCAGATTCTTTGCGCTGTATTTTTACGCTGCCGGTGCGACTGTTTTTTCCAAGTGATTTGCCTCCATAGGAATGGCCGATAATGACGCCGACCACGCCGTCAATCATTTCGATCTTTTGGATAATGCGTTTGCACTCTTTTGAAGTGCTTTGATGACGTCCGCGGCTGGGCATAGTTGGCTTTGAATCATCGCTTCCATGTGTTTGCAATCAACAACAATGGTTCTAGTAGGGTAGTTTCGTCGCGTTACGGAGTTTCAATACTCAGACGGATTCATCTTGTTGGGGTGACGTGCTTAGGCTCGGTTCGTTGCGAGACGCCCACGCTCCATCGGGTGTTCCTTTGCGTTTGAAAAATATGGAGCGTAGGCCTCTGGCCAAACGCCATGATCACTGAACCGTTGAGATCCGCGTTATGTGCATGCTGCATTGATATGTGTGCCCGTCTTTGAAATCTGTGCTCTGGTTCGGTGACGTGGTCTAAAGACCCACGCTACGGCTTTGGCTCGGTGGACAGACAGGAATGTCTGTGTCACGGCTGAGTTAGTTGCAATTCAACCCGCGCTTGCGCTCTGCGCTCGGTGCGTCTATCGGTAGGGGCTTTATGCCGCCATCACGTCCAGCACATGCCGAAGCGATCTCCGTTAAGGGGGCGCGTGAGCATAATTTGCAAAATATCAGCCTTGAGATTCCTCGGGATCAATTGGTGGTGATCACTGGGGTGAGTGGTTCGGGCAAGTCGTCGTTGGCGTTCGATACGGTGTATGCGGAAGGCTACCGGAAATATATCGATAGCCTCTCGACGAAGGCGCGCACGGTGCTGGAGCAAATCCCGCGGCCGGATGTCGATTTTATTCAAGGGCTCTCACCGGTGATCGCGCTAGAGCAGCGCACGGGTGGTGGCGGTAGTCCGCGTAGCACGGTAGCGACCGTGACCGAGATCGCGGATTTTGCGCGGGTGCTGTGGGCGGTGTGTGGCACGCCGTATTGCCCGAAGGATGGGGGAATCATCGAACGCCGCTCGATGGATGATTGTTTGGCGCGTGTGTTTGCGGAGCCTGAAAAGAGTCGTTTGATGATTCTTGCGCCGTGGATGATTACCAAACCTGCGATTCTGCGTGAGGAATTGCCTCGTTTGCAGCAGCGCGGCTTTCAACGTGTGCGGATCAATGGTGCGATTCGCCGTCTCGATGAGCCGGATTTAATCGACTCAAAGGCGAAGGAGATCGTGGTCGAGATCGTGGTGGATCGTATCGTGCTCAATGCGGATCAACGCAGTCGCCTTGCGGACTCTTTAGATTTGGCTTTCAGCGAAGGCGGGGATCGCGCGATTGTTTTAATTGAAGACAAAAAGGCGAAGAGTGGGTGGCGTGAATTACCGCTGAGCAATCGCTTGGCCTGTGTGACGTGTGGCGATGTGTATGATGTGGTCTCGCCGCGGCATTTCTCGTGGAATCATGCGGAAGGCGCGTGTTCCGAGTGTGGCGGTCTGGGCGAGACCTTGCAATTTCAGCCGGAGTTGCTGGTGCCGGATCCGTTGAAGACGGTGAAGAAGGGCGCGATCAAACCCTGGCGCTTGGGATCGAAGCAGATGATCATTAAGCGCAATGCGATTTTAAAGCAGTTGGCCGAGCAGTTGCCGTTTGATCCGAATGTGCCTTGGGAGGAACTCGATGATGAGGTGCGCGAACAGATCCTGCATGGCACGGGCAGTCGGCAATTTAGCTTTAAGCTCAAGGGCGGAAACTCGAAGCCAGAGACGATGGAATTTGCTGGTGTGCTGGCAGACCTCGAAGAGATGCGACGCGCGACGACGAGCGATGGGCTGCGTGCGCGGTTGATGGCGTATCAAACCAGTAGCCTTTGTGAGACTTGTAAGGGGCGGCGTTTACGTCCGTCGAGTTTGAGTGTGCTGATTGAGGGCACTTCCATTTCGGACTTTCTGGGACTGTCGCTGCAAGAGGCGGAGGCCTTCGTGAGCTCGCTACAGGCGAACGCGAAGTATGAAACGGTGAGCGATGCAGTGCATGGTTTGGCGCAACGCTTATCCTTTCTGAATGAAGTCGGGCTGAGTTATCTGACCTTGAATCGTAGCTATGCCACATTGAGTGGCGGCGAGGCACAGCGTGTGCGCTTGGCGACGCAGCTTGGCATGTCCTTGATTGGTGTGGTGTATATTTTGGATGAGCCGAGCATTGGCTTACACCCATTGGATAATCGTCGCTTGATTCAGACCCTGCTCGGATTGCGTGACCGTGGGAATTCCGTGGTCGTGGTCGAGCATGATGCCGACACCATGCGCGCGGCGGATCATTTGATTGAGCTCGGACCCGGCGCGGGCGTTGAGGGGGGCGAGCTTATCTTCGAAGGTGAACCAGAGGCATCGTATACTGCGCCGACGAGCCGTTCGGGCGCGTTCCTAAGTGGGCGGCAACAAGTGGAGAAGTCGGTAGAATCATTAAAGCCGTCGCAGGATTGGTTGACGGTTAAGGAGGCGACCGAGAATAATTTGAAGTCCGTCACTGCGGCGTTTCCTGTGGGATTATTGACCGTGGTCTGCGGCCTCTCTGGCTCAGGGAAGAGCACCTTGGTGAATGGGATTTTAGCGAAGGCTGCGGCGTTTAAGTTGAACCGAGAAAAGTCGATTCCTGGGAAACATAAGGGCGTGACGGGGCTGGAACATTTTACGTCGGTCGTGCAGGTGGATCAGTCGCCGATCGGGCGCAGCCCGCGCTCGAACCCTGCGACGTATACCAAGTTGTTTGATCAGTTGCGCGATCTATATGCCAAGTGCTCGTTGGCAAAGATCCGTGGCTACAAACCGAGCCGCTTTAGTTTCAATGTGTCGGGTGGTCGCTGTGAGCGCTGCAAGGGCGACGGTGTGATTAAGCTCGATATGCAGTTTATGGCCGATGTGTATTCCGAATGCACCAGTTGCCGTGGACAACGATACAACCGTGAGACATTGGATGTGCGCTTCAAGGGTTACAGCATCGCGGATGTGTTGGCGATGAGTGTGGACGAAGCCTTGGCGGTGTTTGATAAGCAGCCACGCATCGCGGAGAAACTACGCACGCTTTCGGATGTGGGGCTAGGCTATATTAAGATAGGGCAGCCGGCGACGACCTTGTCTGGTGGTGAGGCGCAGCGTATTAAATTGTCGTTAGAGCTGAGTAAGCGTCAGCAGGGCGAAACGCTTTATATTTTGGATGAGCCGACGACGGGACTCCATTGGCTGGATGTGCAACGCCTGATGGATCTGCTCTTTAAGCTACGCGACGCGGGCAACACGATTCTGATTATTGAGCACGATCTCGATGTGATCCGCCTCGCAGACTGGCTCATCGAACTCGGCCCAGAAGGCGGCGATGGCGGCGGCGAGATTGTGTATGCGGGCGACGTCGCGAGTTTTGTTCAGGGGGACCAGACGCCGACGCAGCAGGTGTTTGCTGCAGACTAATCGATTGGCTCAGGCGCGAAGCTGCCATTGTAGCCGGGTTTGTAGAGTTGCAGATCTAAATGCTGCGCCATGGCCTCGAAGTGTTGATCGACTGCATACACGCGGCAGTCTTGCTTGATGGCTAGTGTGGCGATGAGTGCGTCGTTCCATTGCAGGGTGATACCTGCGGTGCGAAGCGTGGCGTAGTGGGTGGCCGCCTCGCGCCAGAGTTTCTGGTCGTTGGCTAGATAGGGGAGTATTTCGAAGCGGGATTGGATGCGAGGACGCTCGTGAGGACGTGCCCCTCCGAGGAATTCCATCTCTACGGGGCCGCACAGGGTGGCCTCCAACTCTTCGACGAGCGCTTTCATCGCCAGTTTGACTGCGGGAGCGCCGTCTCGCCGAAAGAATTCAATCCACGCACTGGTATCGACTATGACCATGGCTTAGCGGTCGGACTGTTCGATCTCATCGTTGGTCAGTGGGTAGTCCTCAAACTCTCCCTCCATCACCATCGTTGCAAATTCCTTAGCCATCTCGCGCCGTAAATATTCGGTCGCCGCCTTGGCAACCGCTGGCCCTTTCTTGGAGATTCCAGTCGCTGTCATGACCTTTTTAAGGGTCGTCTCATCCATCTCTACGCTGAATTTCATGCGATTAAAGTATTCTTTTGTCAGACTTTGTCGATGGAATTGTATGATTTTATTGGTCCATGACGCCTCGATCTTCTGATTGCAACCAACTCTGGATCAACGCATACGAGATCGATGCTTTGTTGGGCAGCATGTCGGGATTCGCGCGCACGTGCTCGCGGGTGAACCATGCGGCGCTTTCGAGTTCGTTGGGATCAATGGTAATCTCAGGGGAGGTGGCTTTGGCTTTGAACCCGAGCATCAGGGAATTAGGGAAGAGCCAGGATTGAGAGGATTGATATTCGATCGCTTCGAGTGGGACGCCTGCCTCTTCATGCACTTCGCGTGCGACGGCGGCTTCGATTGTCTCACCGGGCTCGACGAATCCAGCCAGTGTCGAATACATGCCTTCGCGCCAGCGGGCTTGCCGGCCGAGCAGCGCGCGTCCGTCGTGTTCGACGAGCACGATGACTGCGGGATCCATATTCGGGAAAAAGTGCTGCGCGCATTCGGAGTCGCTGCAGATGCGATGATGCCCAGCGCTGACGACTGTGGTTTGGCTGCCGCATTTTCCACAATGGCGGTGCCTTGAGTGCCAGTAGCCCATGAAGCAGGCGAGCGAGAGAATGTCTTTGTCGGCACGCTCCATGTGGGGCGCGCGTGAGACACTGGGCTCGAAGCTGCCGGAAAACTGCTGGCACAGTTGAGCGGCTTGTTCGGCGCTCTGGACTAGAACGGCGAAGTAGGCGATGCCTTCGACGGTGCCTAGAAAGACCGAATCGGCTGAGAGGTTGATCGCCGAACCGAGCTCATATGGCGTGAGAATGATCGGGTGCTCGGGCGCGTTGGCACGGCACAGCAGTTGAGCGCCGTGGGCGATCAGGCAGCGCGTGGTGTCGCTCTTTAGCTGTGCCTCCAGCCAGTCGGGTTGATCGCGTAGAGTGGAAGCGCGATCAAGGAAATAGGGAGAGAGTGGGGTGCGGTTTGGAGAAGTGTCGTTCATCCTAGATTCGGGAGGATGGACTCCCCTTCGACAGGCTCAGGGTCTTGAGCTTGTCGAAACGACGCGCCGTCCGCAGCGTGCTAGTTCTGGACTGAGGTTCGGAGGACGAGGCGGAGCTCATCGCTCCCAAATGTGTTGAGCAAAAGTCACAATTCTTGATGCGCGGCAGTATCATTCCTGCCTGCTGACTTCTGACTGCTCTTTTAAGGTGCATCTGATTACTTGGAGTCTGTTAGATGCCGGATCGCTTTTTCTAAATCGGCTCCGCTAGGCGCTTGGAAGGCACTGAGCTGGAACTCTGGTAGAATCGAAAGCAGGTGGTCGAAGATGTCGCCTTGGATGTCTTCAAAATTTGCCCATGCGGTGTCGCTGGAGAAGGCGTAGAGTTCGATCGGTAGGCCCTTTTCTGTGGGGGCTAGTTGGCGCACGAGCAGTGTCATACCGCTTTGATGAATCTTGGGGTGGTTGCGCAGATACGCCACGCAGTAGGCGCGGAAGGTGCCGACATTAGTGAGGCGGCGTCCGTTGATCAGCTCGGAGAGATCGTCGCCGACGTCGTCATTGTGCTTTTGAATGTCTTCGAGCTTTTCTTTTAAATAGGGGCGCAGGATTCTTATATGTTTAAAACGTTCGAGTAGTGTCTCGTCTGCAAATTGTAGAGTGCGTAGATCGATGTTGAGTGATCGCTTGATACGCCGTCCGCCGGACTCGCTCATACCGCGCCAGTTTTTGAAAGAATCGGAGATGAGGGCGTAGGTCGGAATCGTGGTGATGGTCTTGTCCCAGTTTTGCACTTTGACGGTGGTGAGGGACACGTCGATCACATCGCCGTCGGCTCCACGGGCGGGCATTTCGATCCAATCGCCGACCATGACCATATTATTGACGGAAAGCTGGAAGCCGGCGACGAGGCCGAGGATGGCGTCTTTAAAAATGAGGAGCAGGATGGCGGTGACGGCGCCGAGTCCTGAGAAGAAGACGAGTGGGGATTTGCCCAAGACGACGGAGAGAATAAAGATACAACCGACGAGGTTGATCACTAACTTGATGGCTTGGATGAAGCTCTTTGCGGGGAAGCGTTTGCCAACCGGAAGTTGATCCCAGATGGAGCGACAGAAGTTGAGCACGCCATCGATGATGAAGAGGGTGATGACGATTAGGTAGGTATTTACGACGACTTGGCAAATGGCGATGATTTGCGGGTGAGTTTGGAAGAGCGTCGGCGTAAATATGTGTATGATCGCCGCTGGGACGATATGAGAGAAGCGTATGAGCACGCCGTTCTCTGCCAATTTGTCGTCCCACTTCGCGCCTGTCTTATGTATGAGCGGATGGATCACGGAAGTGATGAATCGCTTCGTGATGAAGTTGGCGAGCCAGGCCAATACGGCGAGGTAGAGCGCGGCAAGGACGAGCGCTGCGATCTCGGCAGAGCCAGCAGAGAGTTTAAATTGAAGGAGCCATTTGGATATTGTTTCAGCAGTCACAAATGGAGTGATGGAGGATTCGCAGTGGCATTACAATCTTAGAGGCGCTCGTTCTGTTGTGTTTCTATGGGGTAGATTGGCTTGCCTGAGTGGGGACGCGCCGTTAACTATCCATGAAATGCGTTTTTTAGTGATTCTTAGCTATGTGTTTCTATCGTGCTCGTCTGAGGTGTTTGCCGAGCCGAGCGATGCGCTTGCGGTGCAGCGTATTCTGGAGCGGTATACTGAGTCTCTAGGCGGCTCGCGTGCGGTGGAGGCGTTGTCATCCCTGAGCATTGAGGGCACCCAAATTCAGAATGGTAAAAGTTTTGAGTTTTTGATGCGTAAGAAGCGCTCGCACTCGATTCGTTACCGTTTAAACGCAGGGGCCACGTCGATTGTCTGTGGCTATAATGGTCGTTCGGGCTGGCAGCGCACCCAGGTCGGAGACGAGGTGACGATTAAGGACTTACCATCGAGTCAACTTACAGTGCTTCGTGACGAGGCGGATTTTGATAGTCCTCTATTCCGACATTTGGAAAAGTCTTGGAATGCGATTACTCTGTTGGGGGAGGGGTTGGTTGATGGGGAGCCTGTGAATGTGTTGGAGGTGACGAAGCAGGGCAAACCGTTCATGCGTTACTATCTAAGTGCACGCAGTGGCTTGATTCTTAAGCGTGAGCAGCTGAATGCCGACGGCACGCCTAGCCTAGAGACGCTCTATCGCGATTATCGTGAGGTCGATGGCTGCCAGTTCGCGTTTGAAGTGGAGAACCGTATTGGTGATCAGCAGGTGTCGTTGGTCAAGATTGAGACGATTGAGGTGAATCCAGGGCTGTTGAGCTTCTATTTCGAGAAGCCTCGGAATTAATCCGCTCTCTAATTGTGTCCGATGTTTTTGTCGTCGAGCTTACCTTTTAATTTGATGTCGAGTTTGAGACGCTCGATTTCGGATTGCAGGTAGGCGGCGAATTTTTTGTAGCGGGGCAGGACGCCGCGTGTTTCAAGTAGCTCTTGCTTGAGTGTAGCGGAGGAGCAAAGCGTGTAAATCGCGAGATCCAGTGCGTTCTCTGGTTCGTTGATGTTACTTAAGAATTGGACGACTTCTTTGGGAATACCTGCTCCGAGTCGCCTCTGTGTTTGGATTAAACTCAGGAGTCGGCTTTGACTGGTGGCGATACTGTCTTCAGAACCGCCGGGTTCGCTCAGGATTTGGCGGATCTGTGCCTTGCGGTAAGGCGCTTCGTCGCTGATAGATTCTAATTCGACACGTGCAAGTCCCTGTAGCACGAGGTTTGAGCTGCCGTCAGGGTTCTGTTTACATGCGCGCACCACACCGATGCCAGCGACAGAGTAGGGCGTCTCCGAGTCTGCGGAGCCTTCGCTGCGTTCGTCGAGCGTGGCGACGGCAAAAATACGGTCATTTGCCAGAACATCGGTGAGCATCGTCTTGTAGCGTGGCTCGAAAATAAATAGCGGCATCATCGCTTGCGGAAACAGCACGGCACCGCTGAGCGTCATGACGGGGACTTCTTGAGGGATCTCCACGTCGTCAATCATGACGGGCAGTTGTATTATTTTTTTCGGTGGTGTCGGTCTAGTTCCACTCATCGGGATGCAGCTTTGAATTATCAGGTTCGGGGCTCTCCGCGTAGTAAACCGCCATGCGGAAATAGCGGATACGGTCGTCGGGGATGCTGTCGCTTCTACGCTTTGCCTCTTCGAATAGCACCTCGGGCGCGCGCCCTTGGAGCTCGTAAATCTCCCGGATGCCGATGTCGATGAAGTTGCGTGCGACAGCGACATCCATGCGCGGGATGCGCATCAAAGGCGAATTGAGCGCTTCATAATCGACTTTCTTTTTCTTCTTTAGCGGGAGCATTGCCCGCAGTTGAAGCTAGAATTCTGCCAAATGCAATACGTGTTCAGGGCTGTTGGGATGATTTTCGGTTCATCGACGATTGGTGGGATGGTTGGCTATGAGTTGTGCTGCATGCTTCTCCTGCTTGCAGGCGAGCATGCCTTCGACAACGCAAAACAGGCTCTCTTCGAGAAGCCCGTTCCACAACTGGGTATAGTTTCATCGAGGTAGATGCACTTCTCGTTCGCCGCTGTTATAGGAATCTGCGACGAACACTCATCCTACATTCAGGAGTTAGAAGTAAGGAGTCAGACGGAGGTCTGCCTCCTAACTCCTCTTTTTAGGCTCATTAGTGTGTCACAGTTGTGGGACAGTGTCTGGTGGGTGTGACACAAAGTGTGACACTGTGGCGCGATTTGAGGCTGTTGAAGAATGTTGATAGATTCTTGTTCTGCCTTAAAGTTGTTGGTAGTCAGTTGGTTGTGTGGCATTTTGAATCATGGCATCGCGATTGCTTAAGACTTGGCATGGCTAAAATAATTGGAATTGATTTAGGAACAACAAATTGCTGCATGTCCGTAATGGAAGGCGGCGAAGCGGTTGTTATACCAAACTCGGAGGGTGCTCGCACTACTCCTTCTGTCGTGGCTTTCGCTAAAGATGGCGAACGCCTTGTCGGCCAGGCTGCAAAACGCCAGGCTGTAACCAATCCGACGAACACGATCTTCTCAGCGAAGCGTTTCATCGGACGTAAATTCACTGAAGTTGAAGAAGAAGCAAAGAGCCTTCCTTACAATGTCGTAAAAGGCAAAAACGGCGATGCTTACATCGAATGCGAAGTGAAGGGTAAGGCAGAGCAGTTTGCTCCAGAGCAGATCTCTGCGATGGTCTTGCAAAAGCTCAAGGCGGATGCGGAAGCATACTTGGGTGAAACTGTCACAGAGGCAGTTATCACAGTGCCTGCATACTTCAATGATGCACAGCGCCAAGCAACGAAGGACGCGGGTCAAATCGCTGGTCTCGAAGTGAAGCGTATCATCAATGAGCCAACTGCTGCGGCACTCGCTTATGGTCTTGATAAAGGTCAAGACGAAGTGATCGCGGTCTATGACCTCGGTGGTGGCACATTCGACGTATCGATCCTTGAGATCGGTGATGGCGTCTTCGAAGTTAAAGCAACCAATGGTGATACACACCTCGGTGGTGATAACTGGGACAGCGCTTTGATCGACTACCTCGTTGAAGAATTTAAGAAGGAGCAAGGCATGGACCTTCGCTCTGACAAGATGGCGCTCCAGCGCCTGAAGGAGGAAGCTGAAAAGGCAAAGATTGCACTGTCCTCGACTCAGAGCACAGACATCAACCTACCTTTCATCACAGCCGACGCTAGCGGACCGAAGCACCTGAACATCCAGCTCTCTCGTTCGAAGTTTGAGCAGATCTGTGATGCGCTCTACCAGCGCACCAAGGCGCCTTTCCAAGCGTGCTTGAAGGACTCAGGTCACACTGCATCTGAAATTGGCGAGCTTGTGCTGGTTGGTGGTATGACTCGTGCGCCTAAGGTTGTTGAGATCGCTAAGGAACTCACTGGTAAGGCACCACACCAAGGTGTGAACCCTGACGAAGTGGTCGCCATCGGTGCTGCGATTCAAGGTGGCGTGCTTCAAGGTGATGTGCGCGACGTGCTTCTGCTCGACGTGACTCCTTTGACACTTGCGATTGAAACTGCAGGCGGCGTTGCCACTGCAATGATCGAGCGTAACACTACGATCCCTACTAAGAAGAGCCAAACATTCTCCACCTACGCTGACAATCAGACAGCAGTGGACATCAAGGTGCTCCAAGGTGAGCGCCCAATGGCCAAGGATAACAAGACACTCGGTAACTTCCGTCTCGATGGTATCCCAACCGCAGCTCGTGGCACACCTCAGATTGAAGTGACTTTCGATATCGATGCCAATGGTATCCTTAACGTCAGCGCTAAGGATCAAGGCACTGGTAAGGAGCAGAAGATCACGATCTCTGGTTCTTCCGGCCTCGATAAGGACGAAGTTGAAAAGCTCAAGCGCGAAGCAGAAATGCACGCTGCTGAAGACGAAGCTCTCAAGGCTGGCGTCGAAGCACGTAACGAACTCGACAACATCGTTTACCAATCCGAAAAGCAGATCACAGACCTTGGCGACAAGATCCCAGCGGACAAGAAGACTGAACTCGAAGCAGCGATTGCTGAAGGTAAGGCCGTTCTTGAAAACCAAGACGCTGATGTCGATGCATTGAAAGCACCGAAGGACAAGATCACTGAGATCATGCAATCCTTCGCTGAAGAAATGTATAGCCAACAAGCAGCCGAAGGCGCCGCAGCTGGTCCAGAAGGTGCCGCTCCGGGTGGTGAGGCTTCCGAGCCAAAGCAAGCTGAAGGTGCTGAAACCGTTGATGCCGACTTCGAAGTAGTCGACGAAGACGACAAAAAATAATCTCTTTAAAAGAAGTTCGGAACAAGGAGTTAGAAGATAGAATCATACTCACGTATAGTGACAACACAGTCGCTGTAGGTGTTTAAACACTAACTTCTAACTCCTTAATTCTAGCTCCTCTTAATCATTCTCAAAACCAAAAATACAAAAAAAATATGAAAATCAAACCACTCGGTGAACGCGTTCTTTTGCAACGCATTGAAGAAGACGAACAAATCCGCGGCGGCATCATCATTCCTGATTCTGCTAAAGAAAAATCTCAAGAAGCTGAAGTTGTAGCAATTGGCACTGGCAAGAAAGACGACGCTGGTAAGGCAATTCCTTTCAATGTGAAGGTGGGCGATAAAGTTCTCCTTCCTGGCTACGGTGGCACTCCTGTCAAAGTCGATGGTGTTGAATATATCCTCATCGAAGAAGACAGCATCCTCGGCGTTATTGCTTAAGGATCACTCATATCAACAAAATACAATTTAAAGAAATAACACATTATGGCTAAGCAAATTTTATTTGATGAAGCAGCACGTAAAAAGATTCTAGCAGGTGTTGAAACACTTGCTAAGGCTGTCAAAGTAACACTCGGACCGAAGGGACGTAATGTTCTTATCGACAAGAAGTTCGGTGCACCTTCAGTGACTAAGGACGGTGTCACCGTTGCTAAGGAAATCGATCTCGCTGATCCTTACGAAAACATGGGCGCACAAATGGTGCGTGAGGTGGCTTCTAAGACAGCAGACTCTGCTGGTGATGGCACTACTACTGCAACCGTTCTCGCTGAAGCGGTTTACCGTGAAGGTATCAAGAACGTAGCTGCTGGCGCGAACCCGATCTACCTCAAGCGTGGTATCGATAAGGCTGTTGCTGCGGCAACTGCGGCATTCGCAAAGCAAAGCAAGAAGGTCAAAGACCGCGAAGAAATTCGTCAGGTTGCAACTGTTTCTGCGAACTGGGATGCTGAAATCGGCGACATCATTGCAGACGCAATGGACCGCGTTGGTAAAGACGGCACAATCACCGTTGAAGAAGCTAAGGGTATCGAAACATCCCTCGACGTTGTCGAAGGTATGCAGTTCGATAAGGGCTACCTCTCTCCATACTTCTGCACAGACGCTGAGTCTCAAGAAGTGAACTTCGACGATGCTTACATTCTCATCAACGAGAAGAAGATCAGCAACCTGAACGAAGTGCTTCCACTCCTTCAGCTCGCTGCTAAGTCCGGCAAGCCATTGCTCATCATCGCTGAAGACATCGAAGGCGAAGCACTTGCTGCACTCGTCGTGAATAAGCTCCGTGGCACATTGAATGTAGCAGCTGTTAAGGCTCCTGGATTCGGTGATCGCCGTAAGGCAATGCTTGAAGACATCGCAGTGCTCACTGGCGGTCGTTGCATCACTGAAGATCTCGGCATCAAGCTTGAGAACGTTCAGTTGAGCGATCTCGGTAGCGCAAAGCGCGTGTCGGTTGATAAGGAAAACACAATTATCGTCGAAGGTGGCGGTAAGAGCTCCGAGATCCAAGGCCGCGTCAAGCAGATCCGCCGTCAAATCGAAGCAACGACTTCTGACTACGATCGTGAGAAGCTCCAAGAGCGTCTTGCTAAGATCGCTGGTGGTGTCGCCGTCATCAATGTTGGTGCACAGACTGAACCAGAAATGAAGGAGAAGAAGGATCGCGTGGACGATGCATTGCACGCAACACGTGCTGCGGTTGAAGAAGGGATCCTTCCAGGTGGTGGCGTCGCATTGCTACGCGCTGCTAAGGCAATCGAAACAGCTGCTGGCACACTTGAAGGTGACGAAGCACTCGGCGCATGGATCGTGCGTCGTGCGATCGAAGCACCCCTTCGTCAGCTTTGCTTGAATGCAGGTGTTGAAGGTTCGCTCGTCGTTTCTGAAGTTCTCAAGTCCAAGGGCTCGAAGGGTTACAACGTCGCGACTGGCGAATACGTTGACCTGCTTGCTGCTGGTATCGTTGATCCAGCCATGGTAACTCGCACCGCGCTTCAAAACGCTGGTTCAGTTGCTGGTATGCTCCTCACCACTGAGTGCATGATCACAGACGCTCCTGAAGAAGGCGGCGCTGCTGGTGGTCATGGCATGCCTGACATGGGCGGCATGGGTGGAATGGGCGGAATGGGCGGCATGATGTAATCGCTTTGCGGTTACTTTAGCCACCACGCTAATACTACAGATTATAACAAAGCCCCGACCGGAAACGGTCGGGGCTTTTTCGTGGGCGTGTAGAATCACACATCGACTGGCAGTCCAATATATTGGTAGCGATGCGACGCTAGTCGCGTCAGTCAGAGTGGAGGTGCAGTCAGTCTGTAGGGATACATCGGTTTTGTGTTGCGGAAACCGCGACTTGTCGTCGCGTAGCTGTTGCGAAGCCTGAAGCGGTTTCGATCTGAGGATGGGAATAGAACCCAGATCTTTAACCGCTTATTTAGTTTTGCGGGAGGGACGGCCTCTGCGCCGTCAGCCGAGCATAAGCACCGAGCCTCGTCCCTCCCCAAATCAAGCGCCACTTCAACTCAGCGCCTGTTTTAATCTAGCCAATTGGGATGATCCGTTTAGCTCTCTAGGTATGAAACGCGTTGTTCTAGTTTGTTACCTGATCTTGCAGTTGTGTCCTGTTTCCGTGGCGCAGCCGAAGGTGGAGGACACGTGGGATCTGGTGCGCACTTACAATGCGTCGACACATGTATTTTATGGAGAGCTGACGAAGGTGATTCCGGAGCCCTTATATCAAACGGGTGTGATGGGGGTCCATTTTCAGGATATTGCCTATGGTGATATGCCGTTGCAGCAGTTGATCTGGGAGAAAGGCAAGCATCTGACATTTTCAGTCGATGAGAGTTTCAAAGGCCAGATGCCGGGTTCGTTTGTCGCGTATCGCTCGGATCATGATTTAAACTTGTGGACGTATGTGAAAAATGATGCAGGCGATGTCTTTCTATCGCCTCAGGTGGCGCTAGATCCATTGGTGCAGAACGTGCAAGCGAATGACCGTGCACTGTTTTTTGTGCGCTATTATTTAGGCTCCAATATTCCGGTGCTGTATCACGTCCGTGTGGGGCAACGTGCCGCGGATGACTTAGAGCTGCTGCGCGCACAGAAAGCGGCCGGGAATGTTTCGCTTGATATGATTGTGGAACAAGCTCAGATGCAGCAGCGCGCAATAGAGGCACGTGAGGCCGCTGAGTTTAAAGTCTTTGAAGATGAGTATTATAAAATCTTACGGATCAAGGACCTTCAAATCCGTCGCAGTTTGTTTAACGATTTAATCGTGCGCATGGGCTTTGAGGGACGCTGGTCGTATTATGATTTTAAAGAGCGCTACTTGGAGGCGCACGGTGCGTATCTCGAAGGATCTGAGGCGCAAGCGGTGCCATCGGGGCCGACGGGTGGTAAAGAGAAACTTTGGAATGACATCTCTCAAGAGTTGAACAAAATGGATGTCATCCAGAAGGCGCGTGCCCGCAAGAACTAGAGGCGCTAATATCAATTCAACGTATTTTTGTTATGAAAAAAATGGTCATGAGCACCGCCTCCTACGCTTTAAAATGCTTCCTGTATGGGATCGTTGGGGCGGTCGTGATGTTACTCATCGTTGCTGTGAAGATGATGAATAATAAGCCGGATCTACAACTGTGGCATGAAGTGGTGTTGGATGCAGAGTTTACGGAGGATTCAGACGTCAGCAGTTTTCAGGACTATTTGGAGTTAGAGGATCGCTTGTTTCAGCAACTCAATGAGTTGATCTACACGGATAGTGATACACCTGATGAGTTGGATGTGAATCGATATACGCGAGGCAGTCTTTCGGATGCGACTGCTTGGGATGTAAATTGGAATCGTAGTTTCGAGATGCCTGCGGAAAAAGCGAAGAGTGGCGTGCTGCTGTTGCATGGTCTAACCGATTCCCCCTATAGTTTACGGCTGATTGGTGAGCGTTTGAATCAAGAGGGTGCGCATGTCATCGGGCTACGCATACCAGGGCATGGCACGGCACCGTCGGCTTTGACAGTCACGACGTGGGAAGACATGGCGGCAGCAGTGCGCGTCGGGATGCGATCTTTAAAGGCCGCCGTCGGCGATCAACCGCTTTACGTCGTAGGCTTTTCAAACGGAGGGGCGCTCAGTGTGCGTTATGCAATTGATGCCATTGAAGATCCGAGTCTGCCGCAGTTAGAAGGTATGGCTCTGCTCTCTCCAGAGATTGGGATCACGCGGATGGCGGTCCTATCCATCTGGCAGGAGCGTATCGGCTACGTCTTACGTTTGAATAAACTACAATGGCAGTCGGTCTTGCCTGAGTATGACCCGTATAAATACACGTCGTTTCCTGCGAATGCCGGGATGCTTGCGCATAATCTGACGGTTGCGAACCGCGAGAGTCTTAAACAGCTAGAAGCAGATGGGCAGTTGTCGGGGTTCCCGAATGTCTTGGCGTTTCAATCGATTGTCGATTCGACGGTGTTGGCTCCGGCGTTGGTGAAGGACTTATTTGATCTACTGCCAGCCGATGTGGGGCATGAGTTAGTGGTGTATGATATCAATCGATCTGCTGAAATAGAGCCTCTGTTGAAAGCTGGGAAAATTCCAGATGTCGGACTTTTGGAGGCGCAGGCCACTCGCGATTATATCTTTACCCTAATTACCAATAAGGATGCGAGGAATGAGGCGGTTGAGGCGCATACGTATCCCCCACATATCCATGAGCCGCAACTGAGCTCGATTGGCTTGAAATGGCCTGAAACGATTTACTCACTATCACACGTCGCCTTGCCCTTTGCGGAGCAAGATCCGATCTATGGCGCTGGCCCGCGCAAGGATAAAACACGGATCCATCTCGGTGCCTTGGCCATTCGTGGAGAGAAAGGTGTGCTGTCGATCGCCGCCGCTGATATGCTACGACTTCGTTGGAATCCGTTTTACGAATACCAAGAGCAACGGATTGTGGATCACTTTAGTCAAAAGTAGGTGGCTTGCATAAGCTGGCCACCCGATTGGAGGTAATGCCAACGATGGCCATGTCGGTCGGGCACCTGAAGGAACCCGACTACGTTTTTTCACTATCACTCGTCACTCCTAACTAGCCGCGTAGCGGCTACGCACTCACTGCCTCTGGCTCGTCCTTCTCAATCTTAAGATTATTGATGATGAACTCCTGGCGATCGGGTGTGTTTTTGCCCATGTAGAAGGTCAGCATTTCTTTAATGGTCATGCCCTTGCCGATGATGACGGGATCGAGGCGGATGCTCTTGCCTATGAAGTGTCCAAATTCGTCGGGTGAGATTTCACCGAGGCCTTTGAAGCGGGTGATTTCTGGCTTCGGCTTACACTCTTCCATCGCTTCGCGGCGTTCTTCATCACTGTAGCAGTAGCGAGTCACCTTCTTGTTGCGCACGCGAAACAGCGGCGTCTGCAAAATGTGCAGGTGGCCTTGCTTGATCAACTCGGGGAAGAATTGCAGGAAGAACGTGATCAGTAGCAGGCGAATGTGCATACCGTCGACGTCGGCATCGGTGGCGATCACGACGTTGTTGTAGCGTAGGTCTTCGAGGCCGTTCTCGATGTTGAGGGCGTCCTGCAGGAGGTTGAACTCCTCATTTTCGTAAACGACTTTCTTGGTCAGGCCAAACGAGTTGAGCGGCTTGCCCTTGAGCGAGAACACGGCCTGTGTGTTGACGTCGCGCGCCTTGGTGATCGAGCCCGATGCGGAATCGCCCTCGGTAATAAATAGCGTGGATTCGAGGCGACGATCTGCCTTTGTTCCATAGTGCACGCGGCAATCACGCAGCTTCTTGTTGTGCACCTTGTTCTTACGCGCACGCTCACGAGAGAGCTTTTGAATACCTTTGAGCTCCTTGCGGTTGCGCTCGGACTCTTGGATCTTTTTGACCAAAATGTCAGCCGTCTCGGGATTGCGGTGCAGATAATTATCGAGTGCCTGCTTGATGAAATTGATCAAGAAGGTGCGCACGGTTGGACCTTTAGGACCCATTTCCGTGGAGCCGAGCTTGGTCTTGGTCTGAGATTCGAAGACGGGATCTTCGACTTTGACTGCCACGGCAGCGCAGATCGAGGTGCGGATATCAACCGCGTCGAAGTCCTTTTTGAAGAAGTCTTTGATGGTCTTCGCCAGTGCTTCACGGAAAGCAGCGAGGTGCGTGCCGCCCATCGTGGTGTGCTGGCCGTTGACGAAGGAGTAGTAGTCTTCGCCGTAAGAGTCGTTGTGTGTGAACGCGACCTCGATGTCGGTATCGCTCAAGTGCACGATTGGATACATCGGTTCGCCGTCCAACTTGTTGTTGAGCAAATCCTTGAGGCCGTTTTCTGATTTAAACTTCTTGCCGTTATAAACGATGGTCAGTCCGCGATTCAGATAGGCGTAGTTCCACAGCATGTCTTCGACGTAGTCATCGCGGAAGCGAATTGCGCCGAAAATTTCAGGGTCGGGGTCGAAGCGTAGCGCGGTGCCATCTTCGGCACCTTTACCGGATTTGTCCTTCTTATCTTCGGAGAGCACTTCGCCTTGAGAGAAGGTGACTGAGCGGGTCTTGCCATCGCGGAAGGCTTGAATCTCAAATTCGGAGGAGAGGGCGTTGACTGCCTTGATACCGACACCGTTGAGGCCGACGGACTTCTTGAAGGCTTCGGAGTCGTATTTCGCACCCGTGTTGATTTTTGAAGCGCAGTCCTTGAGCTTGCCGAGCGGAATGCCGCGGCCGTAGTCGCGCACCGCCACGTGGGTGCTGTCGATGTTGACCTCGATGATCTTACCGTTGCCCATGACAAACTCGTCGATCGAGTTGTCGATCACCTCCTTGAGGAGGATGTAAATGCCGTCGTCGGAAGACGAGCCGTCGCCCAATTTACCAATATACATACCCGGGCGCAGGCGGATGTGTTGTTTCCAGTCGAGGGATTTGATGCTGTCTTCGTTATATTTCGCGGACACAGGTAGGTAGAATTAGGAATTAAGAATTAGAAATTAGGATGGAGGTCTGCCAAGGGGCTGTGGTCAATCTGAACGTCGAACGTCCAACGTCCAACATCGAAATTTGAATTTTTTGAGAGTTGGAGCAGTTGTGTGCCGCGACTCATCTGTAGAAGCGGCACTCTTGCCGCTCTTCAGTGAACCAAAGCGACATGAGTGTCGCTTCTACTATTCCGCTTACGGACGATGCGGAGATCGTCCCTCCCAAACAAAAAAACGCGCTCCGTTGCGGGAGCGCGTTGATTTTTAAAACATCGTGTGGGCTTGCGGTGAAACAGACAGAACCTACGAATTCAGCTCGACCAGCTTTGCCATGATTACCTTTTGGGGAATTGATTTCAGTTAAATGGCTGAGTTAACCTCGCTTCAGTAGCCAAATGCAGATCGGCACTAGGGCTAATTCCATGGCGATGTATACACACAGGATCGGCGAGGCCATGCCGTCGACTATGATGCTCAGGATACGGCCACTGACTAGACTTCCGCAAAAGATGGCCAGAACGACGACGCCTGCATCTCGATATTTATCTGAAAACGCACAATACAGCCAAAAGCAGCCGAGTCCGATGTAGAGCATCATGACGGCTCTTAGGATGTGGGATTGATCCACGCTTGGTGCACTTGAATTGATTAGAAAGGTATCGAAGAACCATGCCGGTGAGATGCCATAGATGGCTCCGATGACGCAAATCGTTGCGAACGATACAATGAGTAGGTATTTTTTTAGATTCATAAGGACCTTTGTTGAGGTTTAACCTAGATGCGGGAGTTAGAAGTCAGGAGGTAGGAGTTAGTATTTCTGTGTCAGGGACTTACGGGATGTTGAGGGCTCGCCAGCTTGGCGAACCTCTCTGATATTGTAAGCAACTAATGATCTGGGACTAACTCCTGATTACTAGCTTCTAACTACTCTTTTGAGGTTTAAAAAACGGGACTGCTAAGTGCTGCGTATCGCGCACTCGCAGTCTCGAAAGTGTAATGGATCATCTCTGGCACTACCTATCGACGATCCATATCTTCTAAGGTCGCTTCAATTTGAGCCTGATTCTTGACTGGTGAAACGGCGGGCCATTCTTTGAAGGTGGCGAGGTGCTGTTTGACAACCGCTTGGGCAGGGCCAAATGCCCACATCTTCTTGCCCATCCAGTTGATATACATGCCGGATTCATCCGGAGCACGTTCGAACGGATCGCGACGCAAGTTGATGAGCATGGGTGCATTCAACTCTTCTTTTGCGCCTGCCCAACCGTGCGGCTGGATGACGAAGTGCGCCTTCCAGTCCCCATAACGCACGGCTTGGAGCTGTGTGCGTTCATAGTAAATGATCTCCTTGCGCTTGGATTCTTCAGTGCCCATTAGCAGGCCAAGCTGATTATATCCGTCCAAGTGTGCCTTATGGCCTTTATAGCCAGTCAACAATTGCTCCTTCAAGTCGGCAGGGCCACCGGCAGCAGCGACGAGTGTCGGGATCCAGTCTTTACCATCAAATAAACCATTATTCACGGTATTGGGCGGGATCTTACCGGGCCATGAAATGAGCATCGGCGCGCGCACGCCACCTTCCCAGGTGGTGCCTTTCTCGCCGCGGAACGGAGTCATGCCGCCGTCTGGCCATGTCATGATCTCTGGGCCATTATCTGCAGTAAACATGACGATCGTGTTATCTGCCACGCCGAGGGCTTCGAGTGTTCCTAGGATTTCACCGACATGATCGTCCAAGTCCTTCATGACGACTTCTTGGAGTCCCCAGCCATTTTTACCAAGCATTGCTTCATACTTTGGGGAGAGGTGTGTCCAGACGTGTCCGCGCGAGGGGCAATACCATGTGAAGAACGGTTTATCTGCTTCGACTGCGCGCGTAATGAAATCAATCGTGTGGCGGTTGACCTCGTCATCGAGTGTTCGCATTCGCTCGATTGGGAGTGGGCCATCGTCTTCAATCTTCTGACTGCCATCTGGCTGTGCCCATGCGTGGATCACATTGCGAGGCGCGAATTTTTTCTGGAATTCCTCGCCTTGAGGCCAATCAGGATCTTCGACATATTCCATCGCATTGAGGTGATAGAGCCAGCCCCAGTATTCGTCGAACCCATGCATCGTCGGTAGGAATTCGTCGCGATCACCTAGGTGGTTCTTGCCGAATTGGCCTGTGACGTAGCCTTGAAGCTTTAGTAGTTCAGGTAGCGTTGGGGTGTCTTGGCGGAGGCCGGCTGGGCCTCCGGGTAAGCCGACAGTATGCATGCCAGTGCGAACCGGGAATTGTCCTGTCAAAAATGCCGAACGTCCAGCGGTGCAGGACGGTTCGGCATAGTAATCGGTAAAGAGCATGCCCTGCGCTGCTATGCTATCGAGATTGGGTGTCTGAGTGGACATCATGCCGCGCGCGTAGGCATTTACATTCCAAACACCGATGTCATCGGTAAAGATGACCAGTATGTTTGGCTTCTCGGCGGCTCCGGCCGATAGGCTGGTAAGCATTAGGACGCATGAGGTGAAGAACTTATTCATAGTTTGGGGTATTATACGTGTGGTGAGGTAAACTAACTAATCACTAAACAGATTCAGTTTAACCTCGTTTGCAATCTGCACATTTAGATTAAAGTGAGTAAAATCGTGGATCTCAGGCCTGATGCCTGAGTGGGCAGAGTTTTCCTTGATCCCGGAAGTTGGTGCGCAGACTAGATACGAAAAACGCACCTCATTGCTGAGATGCGTTTTGAAAAAGAGTGAGGGCGACTCGCCTTCATTGGTGGTTGCGGTGGGCGAGTTGCCCACGCTCCTTTAGCCGTTCAGTTCAACCAGCTTGGCCATGATCGCTTTCTGAGCGTGGAGACGGTTTTCAGCTTCGTCGAAGATGATGCTTTGCGGGCTGTCGAGCACGTCTTGGCTGACTTCTTCGCCGGCGTGTGCTGGCAGGCAGTGCATGAAGTAGGCGTCGGGCTTAGCAAGTGCTAGGAGCTCGGCGTTGACTTGATACGGTGCCATTTCCTTGAGGCGCTGCTCGGCTTCGGCTTCATCACCCATCGATACCCATACATCGGTGTAAATCGCGTCGGCGTCTTTGACCGCTTCCTTCGCATCGGAAGTGTAAGTGTAGTTCACTGGCAGGCCATCGGCTTTGAGCGCATCGATTACGGCTTGCTTCGGCTCATACCCTTCGGGGCCAGAGACGACGATCTCCATGCCGAACATGGCGGCGGTGAGAATCCAAGAGTTCGCCATGTTGCAGGCGCTGTCTCCGAGGAAGGCGACTTTCTTGCCTTTGAGCGTGTTGATATCGACTGCGTCGGGCGAGTAGCGCTCAAGCAGGGTGAAGATATCAGTGTAAAGCTGGCAGGGGTGGTTGAAGTCGGTCAGGCCGTTGATGATCGGCATGGTGGCATGCTTAGCGAACTCGGTAACGACTTCGTGCTCGTAGGCACGGATTACGAGACCGTGGAGGTAGCGTGACAACACTTTGGAAGTGTCTTCGACTGTTTCGCCGCGACCGATCTGTGTATTCTGTGAATTGAGCACGATCGGGAAGCCGCCTAGCTCGTTAACGCCGACCTCAAAGGAGACGCGTGTCCGAGTGCTGCTCTTGTAGAAGAGTAGTCCCCACGATTGCTTGTTGAGCGAGGCGGGCGTGTTGAACCGGTCGTCTTTGAGGGACTTTGCGAGGGAGAAGACTTCTTGTGCTTGTTCGAGTGTGAAGTCGGTGACTTTTAGAAAATGGTGCATCTGATTCAATTAGGAATTAAGAATTTGGAATTAAGAATGACAATGGAGCTGCGCGGAAATGGCGTAGCAATTAAGAATCCAGCTCAGCAAAGACTTCGTCGAGAATGCGGACGCTTTCGGCGAGTTCTTTGAGGGTGGCTGTAAGTGCTGGTAAGAGGCGGATGGTATTGTGACCTGCGGGGACGATCAGCATGCCTTTGGCGCGAGCGGCTGCAGTGACGGCAAGTGCATCGGCGTGAAGCGGGAGACCGACCATGTATCCAGCACCCCGCATGCCAGCGATGTGTTGTGGGTGCTTTTTGATTAAATCTTGGAGGCCTTCGTGCCAGATCGAGCTGTTCGTGGCGACCTCATCGAGGAGGTTGTCTTCTTCGATGATGTCGAGTGTGGCATTGGCTGCGGCGCAAGCGAGTGGCGAACCGCCAAACGTGGTGCCGTGTGAGCCGGGTTGAAACAGTTCTGCATAGGGCTCGGATACCCAGATCGCGCCGATTGGGAAGCCACCGCCGAGGCCTTTGGCCATACCGATTGCATCTGGCTTTACGCCGCTCTTTTCAAAGGCAAAGAAGTGTCCGCTCCGGCCGATGCCGCATTGCACTTCGTCGAGCATGAGCAGTGCGCCCCGCTCGGTGCAGAGTGCCCGTAGTTCTTGAAGGAAGCTGTCTTCGGCAGGGAAGATGCCGCCTTCGCCTTGTATGGATTCTATGAATACAGCGGCGACGGTGTCGTCGACGAGTTTGTCGAAGCTTTCAATGTTGTTGAGCTGGCCAAATTTAAAACCGTCCAGCATTGGCCGGAAGCCACCTTGGATTTTTTCCTGCGGTGTGGCGCCCATGCCGCCGAAGGTCCGACCGTGGAAGGCGTGTTCGGCTGCAACGACGGTATACCGCTTGTCTTCTTCGCCGCCAGAGAGATTCCGGCCGTGGAGCCGTGCGAGTTTGATAAGCGCTTCGTTGGCCTCCGCACCACTGTTGCAGAACAGTGTCCGGCCTGGGCCAGCCTTTTCGATGATCCGGTCAGCGAGCTTTTGCTGGCCAGGGATGCCGTAAAGATTGCTGCAATGGGTGAGGGTGGCGGCTTGGTCTTGCACGGCTTTGACCCATTTCGGGTGTGAGTGGCCGACAGATGTGACGGCGATGCCGCTACCGAAATCCAAGAAGCGTGTGCCGCTCTCGTCGTAGAGATATACGCCTTCGCCCCGCACTGCGTTGAACGCGGGCGGGCCGTAGTTTTTCATGAGAGTTGGGTGATGCATGGGAAGAATTAGGAATTGGGAATTACGAATTAGGAGTGCCTTTGATACCGGCTGACTCTGCTGGGCGGCGCTTTGCGAGCAAAGGCCCTACGAATGGAAGCCTTAGCCGTTTACGATCTCGGTGCCGACACCTTTGTCGGTGAAGATCTCGAGTAGGAGGCTGTGTGGGTTTTCGCCGTCGACGAAGTGCACGCGGTGCACGCCACTGCGGAGGGATTTGACTGCGCTGTCGGTCTTCGGGATCATGCCCTTGCTGATAGTGCCATCCTTGACGAGGCCTGCGACTTCGTCGGCTTTGAGCGATGAGATGAGTGACTCGGGGTCGCTCATGTCGCGCATCAGGCCAGGCACGTCGCAGAGATAAACGAGGCGGCGTGCGCGTAGAGCGGCGGCGACACGGCCAGCGGCTGCGTCGGCATTGGTGTTATACACTTGCCCGTCTTCGTCACAAGCGATCGGTGAGATCACTGGGATGTATCCGTCGTTCAGTGCTTTCTTGATGATCTTGGTTTTGACAGTGTGCGTTTCGCCAACAAAGCCGACGTCGACGTGTTCGCCATCGACCACGACGTCTTTCTTGTCGCAAACGAGCACGTCATTGCCATCGATGCCGAGAGGGCGAGCACTCTTCTTTTGCAAGATTTCGCAAATGTCGAGATTGACGACTTTGTTGAGTGTATGTTCGACGATCTGAACCGAGTCTTTGTCGGTGACACGTAGACCATGCTCAAACCGAGTCTCAACATTAGACTCAGCGAGGGCACGAGTGATGGCCTTGCCACCTCCGTGCACCACGACGACTTTGATGCCGACAGCTGCTAGGAATGCGATGTCGGTGGCGACGCGTGTGCGCACTTTCGGGTCGGCATCGTCCATGAATGCACCGCCGTATTTGACGACGAAGATGGAATCACGAAACCGCTGAATGTAGGGAAGTGCTTCGAGGAGCACGGCTGCCTTAGTGGTGACGTCGAGGTGGTCGGTGTTTATCATTATTTGAAAAGCTGAAACTTTGGAAAAACTGAAACGCTGAAACGTTTAAAGAGCGCGAAGCGACTACTCCGATTTATTGAAGTCTACGTAGGCTTCGCTGAGGTCGGAGGTTAGGAGACGGAAGGTGCCTTCGCCTTGATTTAGATTGAGTGTGATGCGGAAGCGGTTTTTCGCCGCGATGTCTTTCCACTCCTGAAGTTTGTCGTCCTGTGGGCGGCCTCCAATGAGGGCGGGGCAGTCATCATAGTGGATATCGAAGCAGGTTTCGTCGAGGCCGACACGGGCGTAACCTGCAGCATCGGCAAGACGTCCCCAGTTGGGGTCGGAGCCATACCAAGAGGTTTTAACGAGTAGGGAGTTTCCCACTGCGCGGGCGACTTTCTCGGCATCGGCATTTGATTTGCAGCCTTTGACGGTTAATTCAATGAGCTTGGTGACCTTCTCGCCATCGCCGACGATTTTCTCGGCCATGCTATCGCAGACTTGATAGACTGCGTCTTTAAACGCGGCGAGGAGCTCTGGCGTTGCTTCGGCTTGAATGCCGGATTTGCCGTTTGCGAAGAGTAGCACCGTGTCGTTGGTGCTCATGTCGCCATCGATGGAGATGCAATTAAATGTCTTATCGCAGGCTTCTTTGATGACTGTTTTGAGCAGTGCACCGCTTGCCTGTAGGTCAGTGACGACGTAGGCGAGCATCGTTGCCATGTTTGGTTCGATCATGCCTGCGCCCTTTGCCATGCCAGAGACTGTGATGGTCTGGTCTTCGTATTCAAACTGTGCGGTGGCGACCTTCCGCCGTGTGTCGGAGGTGAGGATGGCATCGGCTGCGTTGAGTGAGGATTGCCGTTCGCTGTTAAGTGCTTTCGCTGCTGCTGCGATGCCTGCTTCGATCTTTTGCATCGGTAGCTTCCGGCCAATCCGGCCAGTGGAGCAGACGAGAAAAGGGGCGCCGATGCCTGTTTCGAGCTGCGCGAGTGTGCTCATTTGCTTCGCGTCCGCCATGCCCTGCTCGGCAGTGGCTGCGTTGGCATTGCCACTGTTAGAGATGCACCCCGCGATGTTGTCCGCGCTCTTTGCGAGGATTGCTTGGCACACTTTGACTGGTGCGGCACAGACGTCGTTCAATGTGAATACACCGGCTGCGCTGCAAGGCTCTTCGGAAATGAAGAGCGCTACATCGAGCCGCTTGGTATCGCCGGTTTCCCGGATGTCGGCGGGCACGCCGGCAAGTTTGTAGCCAGGGCAGTCTGCGAGGCCGCCGGAATCTTCGATGAGTTTGACTGTAAGTGGCGTGTTCATGTCGGTAGGCGGCGTGTTATGCAGGTTTTAGACCAGTCCGGCTGTTTCTTTGAAGCCGAACTTTAGGTTGAGCAGCTGCACGGCCTGGCCGCTGGCTCCTTTCAATAGATTATCAATCACAGAGGTGATGATGAAGTTGTCTGTCCGTGGATCATAGACGGCAGAGATGTCTGCCCGGTTGGTGCCAGTCACGTATTTGGTGTCTGGATACGTGCCGCTTGGAAGCACGCTGACAAAGGGCTTGTCGGCGTAGGCTGTGTTCCAGGTCGAGTAGATGTTCTGCAGTGAGCTTTTCTTGGCTTTAGCGACGATGGTGGTCGAAATGCCCCGCGACATGGGTGCCAAGTGCGGGTTGAATTGCACGATACAATCTGCGAAAGCTGCGCTGCTGAGTTGTTCTTCGATTTCGGAGAGGTGGCGGTGCTTCGGCATGCCGTAGCCTTTCATGCTTTCGTTGCGTTCGCAGTAGATGAAGTCTTCGGCGACCTTGCGGCCAGCGCCGCTGACGCCGCTGTAGCTGTTGATTACAATGCCATCGGTCTTGATCAGGCCTGCCTTCAGTAGTGGAACCAGTGGCAGTTGAATGCTGGTGGGATAGCAACCTGGGCAGGCGATGAGCGATGCACTTTTCCATTTGTCGTCCGCGAGTTCGGGGATGACGTAAGGTGCCGCAGCTAGTAAATGTGGTGCTGGGTGTTTATGGCCGTAGTAGTCTGCGTAAACTGTAGTCGAGTTGAGCCGGAAATCTGCGCTCAAGTCGATGACGACTTTGCCTGCTTGGAAGAGGGGATCTGCATATTCGGAGGCGACACCGTGTGGCAGCGCGAGGAAAAATACGTCGAGGTCGTTCCGAGCAGCAAGCTCTGTAGGATCTGAGTTTGTAAACTCAAGGTCGCCGACTAAGTGCCGTAGCCCTGGCATGACATCTGCGACGGGCTTGCCCGCGAGCGAACGCGAAGTGACTGCGGCTAATGTCACGTCTGGATGACGTGAAAGTAGCCGAACTAGTTCTTCTCCGGAATAGCCGGATGCTCCGATGACTGCTGCGTTCATAATAAAGTGAGAAGTGGCGCCTGCGGCGAGTGACGCCTACGGCAGTGAAAGTGGTGGAATAGCTGGTGGCTGATGAGCCAGAATGTTGAAAAAGAAAAAACCCTCCAAGGCACGTAATACGGCCTGGGAGGGTTTGCAAAAATGCGTCCTTGCCGCTTGGCGGTTTAACGTTTCGAGAACTGGAAGCGCTTACGTGCGCCAGGCTGACCTGACTTCTTACGCTCACGAGAGCGTGGGTCACGCTTCATGTGGCCTTCTTGTTTGAGAGGCACGCGAAGTTCGCTGTTGAGTTTTTCGAGAGCACGAGCGATGCCGAGGCGAGTTGCGCCTGCTTGGCCATTGAGACCGCCACCTTCTGCTTTAACGATGATGTCCACCTGATCTGCCATCTCAACGGTAGTGAGAGGGGAGAGTGCTGCGCGGGTGAAATCTTCAGTCTTGAAGTAGTCAGCTGGCTCTTTGCCGTTAACGATGACTTTACCAGTGCCGCGAGTAAGGCGGACACGTGCGCGCGCTGTTTTACGGCGGCCGACGGTTACAAATGTTTGTTCGCTCATTATAGTATTCTAAAGATTAGACGAGTGGCTTAGGCTGCTGCGCTTCGTAAGGATGCGTAGGGCCAGTATGAATTTTTAGCTTCTTGATCATCTTGCGACCAAGGATATTGCGAGGCAGCATGCCCTTAACCGCGTGTTCGATGATGAACTCAGGTTTCTTCGCACGCATCTCTGCCATTGTGACGTGGCTTTCGCCGCCCATCCAGCCAGAGTAGAACATATAGCTCTTATCGCTGTTCTTCTTGCCGGATACTTTGATCTTCTCAGCATTGATAACAACGACGAAATCGCCAGTGTCTGCATGCGGAGTATAGATAGCCTTATGACGGCCGCGCAATACGTTGGCGATTTTTACGGAGATACGACCGAGTGTTTCTTCGGCAGCGTCAACCACGAACCAGTTCTTGGTGTGATCGGATGTAGTAGCTAAAGTTGTTTTCATGATTTTGGAAAAGCGGCAAACAGTAGAATGCGAGAAGGCGCTGTCAATTGGAATTTTAAACCTTTTCAGCTTATTTAGCTTTTTTATTGCAAATGGTCGCTGCTGCGTCATTTTCCGCTGCTTTTCCAAATACACCACTAAGAAGGAGCTATCACTTTGAGAGACGATTATTTACAGGCCGCACAATTGGTAATCCCTGATCCAATGATTTTGATCAATGTTATTTCGCGTCGTGCGAAACAACTGAAAAGTGGCTACAAGCCACTGATTGAGTCACTTGAACGCCTATCAGCCGAAGATTTGGCTCTACGCGAAGTCATGGAAGGTAAGATTACTTACCAGTTGGACGAAGAGAAACACAGCGACAGCGAATAGCTGTTTGCGAGTCGTTTATTCGTCTGATTCCAAATTTTAACGTTCCCTATATATAAAGGGAGATTTTACGGTGTGTGCTAAAAAAAAGTCACCGGAGGACCGATTTAAGGAAATCCGCAACGGCAAGGCTCACCACAATTATTTTGTGGGGGACTCTTTTGAGGCAGGTATCGTGCTGCAAGGCACCGAGGTAAAAGCGGTTCGTGCAGGCGATGCACAGATCACCGAAGGGTTTTGTCGTATCGAGAAAGGCGAGTGCTGGCTCTATAATTCGCATATTGGCGAATATAAGTTCGGAAACTTTGCCAACCACCCTCCGCGTCGGAAGCGTAAGTTAATTCTGCACCGTCGAGAGATTCATAAAATATTTGGTGCGATGGAGGCCGGCGGTAAGTCGCTGATCCCTCTGCGCATGTATCTGAAACACGGCCTAATTAAGGTCGAGATCGCGCTCTGCACGGGTAAGAAACTGTTCGATAAACGTGAGACGCTGAAGAAGAAGATCACGATGCGTGAAGCTGAGCGCGAAATGCGCCACCATAAATAGGGCGCGTCACCACCACCATCATGTCTCAACAATCTGTCCTCGTTCAGGCTCCGGCCAGCACCTCGAATTGTGGCCCTGGCTTTGATACACTTAGTATCGCTCTGACACTGTATAACTTTGTGCGCATTACCTCGCGCGAGGATGCGCAGATCGTAAGCATTGGCGAAGCTGCCGAGGGCACTCAGGCGATGGTAGAGGCGACTACGCGTGGCTTTCTTGATCTCGCTGGTGTCGAATACGGCGGGTTTGACTATGAGATTTGGGGCGATGTGCCGTTGGCGCGTGGTCTCGGTTCGAGTGCGACCGTGCGCGCGAGTATTGTCGCTGGGCTGAATGCATTGACTGGTAGCCCGCTAGATCAGGACGCGATGATTCGCCTAACGACTCAGTTGGATAATGCGCCGGATAATGCCTGCGCCGTATTTGCGGGAGGTTTTTGTATCGCTCGCACAGATCCAGACAGTTTTGCCTATCGCGAACATGTGCGCTTCGGCTTGCCTGAGTCGTTGATGTTTGTCGCCGTGTCACCAGCTTATCAGGTGTTGACGAAGAATTCTCGCCGTGTTCTGCCCGATAGTATCCCGTTTAATGATGTGGTGCGCAGTGCGAATAGCTTGGCATTTTTAGTCGGAGCGCTCGTTTCCGGTGAATTCGCGCGTCTCAAAGGTGCGGTGAATGACTATATTCACCAGCCTTACCGTGAGTTGCTCAATCCATTTGGGCACGAAAGTATTCAGGCGGGGTGTAATGATGGCGCATTTACCGGATGGCTCAGTGGTAGCGGATCGACCGTGATTTGTGTGACAGATAAGGCGCATGCGCTACAAGTCGGCGCTGCGATGCAGCAGGTTTACAAGTCCAATGGTGTGAGTAGTCGTGTCTATCGTCTCGTCGCTGATAACACTGGCCTGACGGTTTCGTAGTTACACTCGGAGTTTTATAATCTCCGAGGCAGTATACGTGCCATTGGTTTTACTGAGGAGCGGAGGGGTAGTATTTCTCGTCAGCTAAGCTTTCCATTAAGTGCTGAGTGGTCGGGCTGTTGTCACGGAAGCTCAGTAGCTCGTCTTTAGTCAGTGTTGGGCTGCGGCCGAGAGCCATCGCATTGCGTAGGACACGTGTGATTCTTGAGTAATCTAGCTCGGCGCATTCGGCTTCGAGGTGCTTGATCGCAGAGCTGTCGATTGAGCGTGCTTGCAGGAACGGGTGCGCCATGCGCAGCATGCTGAATATGGAGTGGGCGATCGCTGAAATATCATCTGCACGACTCGCCATACCTGGGATCTGGAGTAGGTGACTGGTGCCGCGCACTGCGTCGAGCGTTGGGCGGATATTGTCAGGGAAGCAGGACTCGGACTCGATTTCGTGGCCAATGATTAGGTGCAGGTATGTGTCCTGCTCTTTGAGCTGCATTTTGAGGTGACCTAGGAAACTGGCAATCTCAGAGACGGACTGACTGTTGAGCTCAAGTGTGAGACCGAGATAGCAGTATTGAGTGACTTTTGCGGCCATGGCCGATTCTGCCAGTTCCTCTAGCTCTTGAGACTTTAGGTTCATCGGGTCGAACACGATGAGTGGGCTGATGTCTCCGTTGGCCTGAAAGTTGAGTTCGCGGGCTGCGAGTTCGAATTCTGCACCGTCCTCGCCTTGCAGCATTGTAAATTTATGTTTCCCTGCGGCTTCTTTTAGCTCTGCTGCGAAGTGTTTCATCGCGTCGCTATTTGCCTGCAAGTAGCGTGTCGTTTGTGTGACTGCTGCTACTGGCGCTTCAGCGACTGGGGTAGTCGCGGTGGCATCGGTTGTTTGGCTTGTGGCTTTCTTTTTTGCGACTGCCTTTTTCTTTGCTTTCTTTTTCGCTGCCTTACGTGGTGCTGATAGTTTGGTGAGCTCGTGGAAGAGAGTGATTAGCCGTTTTTTTGTGCGAGCATCATCTTTCGATAATATTAAAAAGTGTTCATTGCCCATCGGGCTGTAGTTCACGGAACCAGTATCGCTAGGCTCGAAGACGACCATGTGTGTCTTGCGTGATCCTAAGTAGATCGGTTCAAATGCCCAAATGTGTTCTTCGAGCTGCAGATCGTAAAAAACGGCATCTGTCTTTTTTAAACGGCTGAGCTTTTTTTCCAGAGTCAACAGGGTGTCATGGAATACATACTTCTTCCCCATCTCATCTAGGAAGGCTCCCAGTCGAGTTTTGACTTCAGAATTTTGTGTTAAGATGTGAATGCTCATTGTTCGTGCTTATTTGGAGATGTCAGATGTTAGTTAGGGTAAACATCTGTCGTTGAACTATTATGGCATAGGGGTATCGCCCTGTTGGGCGTGAAGGATCACTGCCAGACTCAATGTTTTTCTAGGAAGGTCAATGAGTAGATAGTAAGCAGAGCTAATATTATGTGCGTTTTAATATTTTTTTTACGTTATTTGTGCGTGTTACGTGAAGTTACACGCTGCGTATGTGAATTTTAACTACACTTGCGCTGCTTTTTCCTTCATCGTGCGATAGTCCAATTTGCCTGTTCCGAGTAGGGGCAGGGCATCGACGAGTTGCCAATCTTTGGGATTTGGCTTCCAAAGGTTAGGGATGTCGAGGGCTTTGAGCATTTCGCGGATCGCGTCCTCGTTGAGCTCTGCAGCGTTATGAAGCACGCAGAGTTTCTCGCCCTTGCGCTCGTCGTCGATTGCAACGACTGCTAGCGCATCCGGCCCGAGTTTGAGGGCTTCTTGCAATGCTTTTTCCACGGCACCGTGTGAGATCATTTCGCCGCCGAGTTTACTGAAGCGCGAGAGCCGTCCAGTAATGGCAAAGAATCCGTCAGGGTCCATCAGGCCGATATCGCCTGTATCATACCACCCGTCGTGCAGGACGGATTGGGTGAGCTCTGGCTTCTTTAAGTAGCCGACCATGACGTTCGGTCCTTTAATGTAGATGAGACCTTCTTCGCCTGGGGCTAGGTTGTCGCCTGTTTCTGGGTGCACGATCTTCATTGCCATGCCGGGTAGGGCACGACCGAGGCGGTCTTCGCGATTGCCTGTTTCTTCCAGGTTGTCGACTTCGACGTTTGGCAGGCTGAGCGCACAGACGGGTGAGAGTTCGGTTGCTCCGTAGCCTTCGAGTGGGTGGATCCCGAACTTTTTCTCAAACATCGCGGCGATGCGCGGCTGTAGCTTTTCAGCTCCGGTGAAGACGTAGTGTAGGTTGGCGAATTGCTCGGGCTTAATCTTACGTGTGTAGGCGAGTAGGAAGCTCGGTGTCGTGAGTAAAATGGATGCTTTATATTTTTCTGCGAGCTTACCGATTTTTTCGCCTTCCAGTGGATTCGTGTGGCAGGCTGTGGTGATACCCGAAATGAGTGGGAACCAGAACGTAACGGTGTAGCCGAATGAATGAAAGAAGGGGAGTGTGGCTAGCATCACGTCCTCACGCTTCGGGCTGACCACTGAGCGGAAGGACTCGATATTGGACAGCAGGTTGTGATGACTGAGCATGACGCCCTTTGGTTCGGCGGTTGATCCGCTGGAGAACAGGATCGTGGTGACCTCGTCCGGTCGGATACGTTTGGTGCCTAGTAAAATGCGTGCCGGTCTGATGCGTGCTTTGAGGAAGGTGCGGAATTTTTCGGTGCCGCTGATGTCTTTGAGTAAGTCTTCCATGTAGAGGACGTTCTCGGCGAGTGGCAACTCGGGTAAGACTTCGAGGAATTTGCGCGAGGTCAGCACGGTGCGGATCTCACATTGCTCTTGTGCTGACTTTACGCTGGATGGTGGTGCGGTGTAGTTGAGGTTGACGCTGATGCGTTGATCGAGCGTGGTGGCGATGTTTGCCATCGCGGATGCAGGTCCCGTTGGGAGTAAGATGCCGATGCTCTGCTCCTGCTTTGTCGTGTGCGCGCGAAGTCGGTCGCGTAGTATGAGGCTGGCGATTAGTAGCTCTCCGAATTTGAGCTCGCGGCCTGTGCTGTCAACCATTGCTAGTTTACTCCAATTGCGACGGGCGGATTGGATGAACTCGTGGCCGATGCTTTTGCGGTCTTCTTTGACGAGTTCGAAGGAGTCGACCGACAGCTCACTGACAGCTTGTTGCACTTCGAATGTGGTCGAGGTGGCTGGGAGCGGTGTGCCGAAGTGAACGCTAACTGGGTAGCGAAAGTCACTGCGCAGGCGGATTTTTGGCATGCCTTGTTGGAAGCTAGCAACGCTGCCCCATGCGCCACCGATATAGACGGGGATGATTGGGTAATCGGTGCCTTTCACGATACGCTCAAAGCCTTGCTTGAAAGGGCGCATCATGCCGGTTCGTGTGATGTGGCCTTCGGCGAAGATGCAGACGAGGTAGCCTTCGTCGAGTGCGGTGCGTGCAGTCTTCAGGGATTGAAGGAGCTTTTTCGGGTTGTCGTGGCTGTGGATGAGGATGACCTTGGCGAGTTTGACGATCTTTTTGGTGAGCCATCCGGCATCATCGTAATATTCGCGTGACATTAACATGCGGACGCGTCGTTGCTGGCTGGTCACGATTAGCACGGCATCCATGAGGCTGACGTGGTTGCAGACCAGTAGGGCTGGTTCGTTGGCTGGTAAGTTATCGAGCCCACGCACGCGGAAACGGTAGCAGAACCGAGTCACGAGCATCAGAATGAATTTTACAAAGAAATCTGGCAGCACCCAGAGGCTAAAGAGTGCGAGGGCCAATAGCATACATGCGAGTAGGAAGAATCCATGTTGCGCGGTGGCATGCAGTATAGAGGAGTTGATGTAGATAAAAGCACTGGCAGCTAGAATGCCGATCCATGTTGCGAAGGAACTGGCGGCTTGGATCGCACCGACACGGTCGGCCGGGCTGCGATACTGCACGAATGATTCGAGCGGCACGATGAACAGGCCTGATGCAAATCCCAGGACAAACATGCTGATTGCTGATAACCAGAGATTACCTTCTGATAGGGTGCCTAAGACTCCGAGGCAGAGGCTCATCAATAGTGCGCCTACCGGGACGATACCGAACTCAATTGAGCGACCACTGAGCCAGCCCGCAGTCGTTGAACCGACGCCGATACCTATGGCAGTGAGTAAAAAGAGGTTCGTTGCCTGCTCTGGGGTCAGTCCGAGATGTTGTGCGCCATAGTCGATGACGTTGAGTTGAATGAAGGCGGCAGCTAGGTAAAACACTGCGAGTGCTAGCACTGCTAGTGTTAGAAAGCCGTCTTTACGGATTTCCAAGAAAGTCTTAAAGACTGAGCCGAAGCCGTTGAGGCTGAGGTGGCGCTCTGGGTGAGGAGGCGTCGGTGAGATTTTGAGTGACGTGGCGAGTCCAAATGCCGCGATCAGTAGGCAAACACAGGCGGCGAGACTGAAGTTTTCATGCGTCCAAGTGCTGAGTTGGGGAGCTAAGACGGTGCCGCTGATGATCGCGATGAAGGTGAAGAGTTGAATCGAGCCATTTGCTTTGGAGAGTCGCTCGGAGTCGACCATCTCTGGGATGATTCCCAGCTTGCAGGGGCCAAAGAAGGCGCTCTGTGTCGACATCAGGAGCATGGTGGTGTAGAGCATGGGACTACTTTCGAAATAGAGTGCCGCGATTCCAAATGCCATGATGGTAAACTCTGATATTTTGAGTTTAACAATCATTCCCTGCTTACTGAACCTATCGGCAAAGTTACCTGCAATGGGGACAATGATTAGAAAAGGCAGTGCAAATGTTAGCCCGACGAGTGCCAAGATTGTGGCGGAACTGGCCTCTCCGGCTTTAATCGCATCCAGATTCCAAGCCATCAGCGCATACACCATGATGAGCTTAAACACGTTGTCATTCATTGCGCCACCGAACTGAGTGAGGTTATGCCACCAAAATGTCTTCGGGAGTGTGTTATTCTTCATATTTAATCGGTCGTATGCTGAGTTTCGATGTGCGGAAATTTGACGACGAAGACCCACTGCGTCGAGGTTTTATCCGTGGTGCACACTCTTAGGCACGACTGTCAATTAGAGGGCGTGTGACGCGATATGGCTACTCGGCTTTATTGGCGGCAACTAAAGGTGACTTCGTCTCGATGGCTGCCTGTGGCAGGATCAATCGAATCGTGGTGCCTTCCCCTAAAGTGCTTTCTGCTTCGATAGAGCCACCTAAGAGCCGAGCGATTCCTCGTGCGATGGCGAGGCCTAGCCCCCCTCCGCCATAGCGGCGTGAATCAGAGTCATCCATTTGGTAGAAGGCTTCAAAGATACTTTCGAGCACGTCCTCACTCATGCCGATCCCAGTGTCGATGACTTCGAAAGTTAATGCGGGCTCGTTGGTGGTGTCGACATAGTTGGCTCGCAATGTAATGGAGCCTTCGTCTGTGAATTTAATCGCATTGTCGACGACTGAGAGTAGCGCGTGGCGCAGACGAGCGTAGTCGGTGCGTATGACCTCGGGGATGGTCGTTGAAAACTCCTCTATGATTTCTAGTTTCTTGACTGCGGCGTGTGACTGCGCTGCTGCGACGATTTCGTCAAAAAGCTCTCTGACATTTAATTCCCTACGCTGTGGTTTCATTTCTTCGGCCTCGATACTTGAGAGGTCGATAATGTCGGAGAGCATTTTGACTAGATGGTCTGCATTCTCTCGAATGTGCTCTAAAGTTTTCTGTTGATCGTCGTCGAGATTACTTTCGCTGAGTAAGGCAGTGAAGCCTGAGATCGTATGTAGCGGGGTGCGTGTTTCGTGACTGATGTTAGCGAGGAACTGAGATTTAGCGCGGTTGGCTTGTTCGGCACGGGTTTTAGCGGTAAGTAATTGTTGCTCAAATGTCCGCCGATTCTCGATTTCAGTTTGTAGTAGTTGTTTGTGCTTCGTGTTTTCGACGATCAGTTGAGCCAAGTGCTTAAATTCCGATTGCGAGTGTGTGATGCTTTCGAGGATTTGATTGTCTCCGGTTTCCATCGCACGAGAGAGTTTGCGCAGCGGACGTGAGATAGTGACGTAAATAAAGGCGAGTAAGCAGATGCCGCCGATGGTAAATGCGACCAGTATGAGTGTTCGATGGTGTGCTTGCTTCTGAATGAGCTGACTGGCGACAGGCAGTGTTTTATAGACGTTAAGAGTAATGATCGGTCGTTCTTGATAGTCGTGGTAACTGCGCTGGAAGCTGATGTGATCGGAGTTGGAGGTTTGATTGAACTCATCGTTGTTTAGATAGATAGTTGCACCAGTGAGCGTTTCCAATTCATGAATGAATTCTGTGTCCCAGTAGCTCGCAGTGGCTAGGTATCCGTAATGTTTTCCACTTCGATCATGGTCGGATTGTGGCTGTATGGGCGCGTAGAAAAGTTCTCTGATGCCTTTGGGGGTCTGATCGAAGGTTGCTTGAAACCATTGATCGATCGGTCTGTTGAGTATGGTTGTTGGTAGTTGATCTGGGAATCGCACGCCACTTTGTGTGGTGGAGGCTAAGCCCGCATCTAAAGTGGGGGTGAGGCGCTTCCCCTTTGAGTCATAGATGCAGAACAAGTCGACTCCATAGGTGTTGAGTGACTCTTCAAATTGCTTTTCCACCCACTCCATGTTTGGTTCTTGGATCCAGTCAATCAGGTCTTGCCAGTAGGAGTAGTCCATCGCCAGCGTCTTCATACTCTCACGCTTTAGATTCACCAGTTGATCGAAGGTGAGTGCTTCTTTTGCTTCAAGGGATTGGTAGGTGTGCGCCAGGTGCTTTTGTGATTTCTGGTTGATACCAACGAAGAGCGCGCTGAATAAGACCAATAGCAAGGTCTGGAGTATGATGAGTTGAATGTAGACTTTCACTTCTTCGGGTATGGGTAGAAGCAAAATCTACAACAACTCTAAGGGCGGCGTCAAACTGTAGATTGCCTTTGCTCTGACTGGATCAGTGCATCGAACAGAATCTCTGCAGGGTGCAGTGCCGTGCGGCCCGTGCCGTCGTGGATTTGATGGCGGCAGGAGGTGCCTGAGGCAGCGATGAGGACGTCGCTCGGTGTATTTCGGACGGAAGGAAATAGCACGAGTTCGCCGATTTGCATGGACAGTTCGTAGTGCTCTTTCTCGTAGCCGAAAGAGCCTGCCATGCCGCAGCACCCGCTGGGAATCATGTGAACTTTGTAGCCATCGGGGATTTGTAAGGCGCGCACAGTCGGCACGACGGACGCCAGTGCCTTTTGGAAGCAGTGGCCGTGCAATTTGATGAGCGTTGGCTTGGCTTGAAACTGGTCGCTTCGTATACGGCCTGCGTCGAATTCACGCACTAGGAACTCGTCGAGCATGAGACAGTTTTGGGAGAGTATGCGTGCGGTGTCTTTTAGCTCGCCGTCGGCGAGGTCGATATATTCATCGCGAAATCCGAGTATTGCTGAGGGCTCTATACCGATCAGTGGTGTGTCTGTGGAGATGAGCGGTGCTAGCTGGCGGACATTGGCGTTGGCGATCTGTTTGGCTTTGCGGATCAATCCTTTTGAGAGCCAGGTGCGTGCGCTTTCTAAATGTTTCGGGATGATGACCTCATAGCCGAGGCGCTCTAAGAGCTGCACAGTTTTCTGGCCTATTGGCACATCGTTGAAATTGGTGAACTCGTCGCAGAACAAGTATACCCGTTTCGGGGAGACCTGAGGAGGGAGGCTGACGTGGGTTTGCTTTTGATGCCACTGTATCAGTGTCGTGCGGTGAAGCCGTGGGATCGTCCGGTCGGGGTGAAAGCCGATGAGCTTGTTGAGCGTCTTGCGTAGGACGGGCGTGTTGACGATGCCGTTCCAGAGCCATGGGGTGTAGGATGCGAGCTGGCTGCTTCGTGTGAAGTTGGCGATCAGCTTCGTGCGTAGCGGCACGCCGTTGGCATCGTAGTAGTGCTGAGTGAACTCGGCCTTCAACTTTGCCATGTCAACGTTGGAAGGGCATTCGGACTTACAGCCTTTGCACGAAAGGCAGAGGTCGAGCACGTCTTTGACTGATTCGTTGTCGAAGGGCTGAAGGGGATTTACTGGATTGGTTAATGCGTGGCGTAGGGTATTGGCGCGGCCACGTGTGCTGTCTTTCTCGTTGCGCGTTGCCATATAGCTCGGGCACATGGTGCCGCCAGCGAGCGGACCTTTGCGGCAATCTCCAGAGCCATTGCAATTCTCGGTGGCATTGAGAATACCTTTGTTACTGGAGAAATCGAAGATGGTCGCGTAGTGCGGATCGGGAGTTTTCGGGCCGTAGCGTAGGTGGCTATCCATCGGTGGTGTGTCGATGATCTTGCCCGGGTTGAAGCGGTTCTCGGGGTCGAAGGCTTCCTTGATTTGCCGCATCATGGCGAAGCATTGATCGCCAACCATGAAGGGGATGAATTCGCCGCGCAGGCGACCGTCGCCATGCTCGCCGCTGAGCGAGCCGTTGTATTTTTTGACCAGTGCAGCGACATCTTCGGCGACTGCACGGAATGTCTTCAGGCCTGCTTCGGTCTTTAGATTGAAAATCGGGCGGGTGTGCAGTTCGCCAGAGCCGGCATGTGCATAGTAAACGCATTCTTTGCCGTGTTTCTCGCGCATGAGTTGATCAAACTCGGCAATGTAGTCGGCTAGTTCGGTAACATCGACGGCGGTGTCTTCGCAGACTTCGCGTGGCTTTTCGTGGCCGGGGAGGTTGCTGACGAGGCCTTGTCCGGCGCGGCGAAGTTCCCACACTTTGCTTTCGTCGGCACCTTTGAGCACAGGGAAATGGGTGCCATAGCCTGCGGCCTGGATGTCAGTGGTGACTTGAGTAATCGCTTCGTCTACGGAGTCCTCGGTCTCGCGGCGAATATCAACAACGAGGATTGCACCAGGATCGCCTTGCACGAAGAAGCGGTTTTTCGCTTGGTCGCGGTTGCGCTTGGTGGCTTCAAGAATGTGACGGTCGAGTAGCTCGACTCCGAAGGGCTTTGAGTTGAGTGCAGGCAGCACGGAGCGCAGCGCTTGATCGATGGTATTGAAGTGCGCACAGAGTAGGGCGCTGTGCTTTGGCGGCAGGGGATCGCAATCGAGTTCAAACTCGGTGCCGAAAAAGAGTGTGCCTTCGGAGCCGGCGATCAGTTTACATAGATTGAAGGGTTTGTCGGAGGACGGATCGAACACTTCGGCATCCATCAAAAGATCAAGGGCATAGCCCGTATTGCGACGTGGGATGCTACGCTTCGGATAGTGCTTGGTGATGAGGGCGCGGTTGGCCGAGTTGCTCAGTAATTCGCGGCATTTTTGATAGATGGCAGCTTCGAGGCTGTCTTCTTCGCATTTTGCGTTGAAAGCTGTAGGGCTGAGCGCTTCGAAGATGACTTCGGAACCATCGCTTAGGTAGCCTTTGCAGGAAACGAGATGTTCGCGGGTGGAGCCATAGGCAAGTGAGTTTGAGCCGCAGGAATTGTTGCCGACCATGCCACCGATCATGGCGCGGTTGGCAGTGGATGTCTCGGGGCCAAACACGATACCGTGGGGCTGCAACGCGTGGTTGAGCTCGTTACGCACAACGCCAGGTTGCACGCGCACGCGTCGCTGCGCGGTATTAATCGATAGGATTTGGTTTAAGTGCCGCCCCGCATCGACGACGATTCCGTTGCCAACGACTTGTCCCGCGAGCGAGGTGCCTGCGCCGCGAGGAATGAGGCTCAGTTGATGCGCTGCCGCGTATTCAATGAGCTCACGAATGTGCTCTGGCTTCTCCGGAAATGCGACAGCAAGCGGCAGTTCTTGATACTCGGAGGCATCGGTCGCGTAGAGCTCACGCAGCATGCGCTCCGTGTGGAATTGAAAGTTGAAACGATGAGGCGTTGCGACGTGTAGCATGAGTTCGGAGTCGAGCGCCTATTGTAGTTTGACCGTGGTGAATTAGGCTACCAGAACTTGAGCGGGTTGCCTTTATCGATGGTGACGCCGTTTTCAGTGGTGGTGCCACAGCTCGTGAGTGCAGGGGCTATCGATGCAAGTAACAGAAGGAGGATGAGAGTGCGGATGCGTTTCATATTTTTATCGGAATGTGTTGGTTAACTCTCGGCAGAGAGCACCGTCTTTGCCTGCTTGTCGTAGAGGCTACGGTAGAGATCGTTGCTGTGATAGATTTCTTTATGAGGGCCAGTTGCGATGATCTCGCCGTCGTCGAACACGAAGATGCGGTCAGCGTGTTGAATCGTGCTGAAGCGGTGGGCGATGATAATGACGGTGCGTCCCTTCGATAGGTTCTCGAGTGCAGACTGAATGTTGTGCTCGGATTCGGCATCGAGGGCGGAGGTCGGCTCATCGAGTATGATGATCGGAGCATTCTTGAGAAAGGCTCTAGCGATCGCTACGCGTTGGCGTTGACCGCCAGATAGGCGTGAGCCGCGTTCGCCGACCATGCTCTCGTAGCCATCGTCGAAGGCTTCAATGAAATCGTGGGCATGCGCCATACGTGCCGCTTCTTTGACTTCTTCCAGAGTAGCGTCTGGCTGACTCATACGGATGTTGTTGGCGATCGTGTCGTCGAAGAGGATGGCCTCTTGTGATACCAGTGCGATTTGCTGGCGCAGATCCGCTTTGAGCACGTCGCGTAGGTCGGTGCCGTCGAGAGTGATGGACCCTTCGGAGGCATCGTAGAAGCGTGGCACCAGATTGGCAAAAGTGGTTTTTCCTGCGCCACTCGGCCCAACCAGCGCAACGGATTCACCCGCTTCGATGGTGACATTCACGGATTTCAATGCAGCTTCTTCGTCGTAGCTGAAGGTGACGTTGTTGAACTGAATTTTACCCGAGACGGCGCGGATCGTGACGGGGTTCGTCGTCTCTGGGACGGTATCTTCGTAGTCTAAAATGTATTCTAGGCGGTCCAATGAGGCTTCAGCGCTACGAATTGTATTGGATACGCCACCTAAGGACTTGATCGGTTGGTAACACATATAAAGTGCGGCCAGAATCGAAGCGATGTCTCCGGGAGCGATTTCTTTTTTGACCGCCACGTAGAGGGCAAAGACAATTGCTAGGGAGGATACAAATTCAATGAGAGGCGAGAGTGCTTTTCCGTATTTTACGGTTTTCATGCCCAGGATGAATAGTTTTCGGCATTTTTTTGCGAAACGATCGACTTCTCTAGATTCCAAGTTGTAAGCGCGGATTTCTCGAACGGAGGCAAGGTTCTCGTTGAGCACGTCATTGAGTTGCCCGCCCAGCTTGAGTGATTTTCTGGACTTTTTTAGGATCTGTTTGCCGATCATTCGAATCGGAAGCACGCAGGCTGGGACGGATGCGAGGGCTATCAGCAAAAAGGAGACGTTGCTTTGTGTGATCGTCAGGTAGATCAAGAATCCGAAGGCACTGAGTAGTGTCATGGGTTCCTTGATCAGGCTATTAACGACTGTGACCAGCGCTGACTTGAGTTTGTTGGTGTCGCCTAAGACACGACTCATTAAGTCGCCAGTATGGTTTTTATGGAAAAATGCAAGTGGCAGGTGCTGGACTTTCTCAAAAACCATGACTCGAAGGCGTTCGACGACATGCATGCCTGCATAGGCCATGAAATACGCATTGAAGAAGCTGCCGATGGAGCGGAGCGCGAATGCAAATGGAATGGAGGCGAGGATCAGTGTCAGTTTGACGCCAGTAGGGGCATCGTCACTCGTCACTAAGGGCACCAGATATTTGATGACAAAGGGAAGACCTGCACCAGAGGCTGCTGCAGAGACGACACCAAAGAGTAAGCCGAGCGCAAATTGTTTGCGGACGGGCTTAAGGTATTTGAAGTAAGGGCCGAAGCGTTTTAAAAACATAAAGAAAAGGAGCGCGTAGCAGCGAAAGCGTTGGGTGCATCTATGCGTTTGCGAAGAAGCCTGCGATGACTTCGACGACACGGGCGATTTGCTCAGGAGCAAGATCAGGGAAGATTGGTAATGCGAGGCTCATGGATGCGGCGCGTTCGGCATGTGGGAAGTCGCCCTTCTTGTAGCCTAGAAGACGGAAGCACTCTTGCTCGTGCAGCGCGAGTGGATAGTAGATTTCGCAGCCGACGTTGTTGGCTTGCAGGTGCTTGAGCAGTGCGTCGCGTTGGTCTGAGTAGATGACGAACTGATTGTAAATGTGGTAGTTGCCTTCCTTTTCAGTTGGCAAAATGATGCCGTTGTTGAGGTCGCCGCTTTCGAGTGTGTCGGCGCTGCGGCTGATGCCAGCTTCGTTGCTGAGCTTGTGGTAGAGTGCGGCGTTTTCGCGGCGCTGCTCGTGCCAGCTGTTGAGGTGGTTGAGCTTTACGTCGAGCACGGCGGCTTGCAGTGCGTCGAGGCGGAAGTTGCCGCCGACACGTGGATGGAAATATTTCGGTTCCATGCCGTGGTTGCGCAGTTGGCGGCAGATGCCTGCGTATTCGGCATCGTTCGTGACGACCATGCCCCCGTCGCCGAAGCCACCGAGGTTCTTCGTCGGGAAGAAGGAAAGGCAGCCCATGTGCCCGAAAGAGCAGGCGGGGTGTCCGTTTTGCTTGGCACCGATCGCTTGAGCAGCGTCTTCGATGACTAGGATATCGTGCTCACGGGCGACGCGGTTGACGGCGCGCATGTCTGCCATTTGGCCGAATAGGTGGACGGGGATGATGGCGCGCGTTTTGTCGGTGATGACGGCTTCAACCTTAGAGACGTCGATATTAAAGGTGTCTGGCTCAATGTCGACAAACACCGGCTTCGCGCCGAGGCGGATGATCGATCCGACGGTGCCGAAGAAGGTGTAAGGAGTGGTGATGACTTCGTCGCCCTCGCCAATCCCCATGGCCATGAGTGCTACGATTAGAGCGTCGGTGCCGGAGGAGACTCCAATGGCGTGCTCGGTTTCGCAGTAGGTCGCGCTGGCTTTTTCGAATTTCTCAACAGTGGGGCCGAGGATGAAATACTGGGAAGCGATGACTTCGGCTACAGCTGCATCAAGCTCTGGCTTGAGGGCAAGGTATTGTGGCTTGAGGTCAAGAAGTGGGACTGAGATCGGATCGGACATAAAAATTTAAATGGCTAATAGCTGATAGCGAATAGGTAATGAATGATTAAGCGTTGAGCAATTCTTCCGCTGAAATGGGTGCGGTGCCGAGGTGGCTGACGACGATGCCTGCGGCGCGGTTGGCTAGTGTGGCTGCTTCTTTGAGCGGCTCTCCCGCTGCGAGTGCGGCGGTGAGAACGGCGATCACGGTATCGCCTGCGCCGGAAACGTCGAACACTTCGCGTGCGACGGTGGCAATACGGCCGATGATCTTACCCTTTTCACCAAGAAGCATGCCTTCGGCGCCGAGGGTGATGACGAGTTTCTCGGGGTTGTATTTGTTGAAAATTGCAGCGCTCACGGCTTCGTCGTCGAATTCGGCGTCGGAGCTACTGTCGAAGCCTGCCATTTGCAGGGCTTCGGCTCGGTTAGGCGTCATGAGCGTCATGCCGTGTAGGTCGAGGTGACGCTTCGGCTTGGGGTCGACAATCAGCAGCGGCTGCTCGGGCAGTGTGGCGAGATGCGTGCGCACCGCGTTGAGAAGCGTGTCGTTGACCACGCCTTTGGCGTAGTCGGAAAAGAGGATGGCATCCGCATTGGAGATCAATTCGAGGAATTGAGGATCTTGCAGAATATGGTCGAGCCCGTAGGCTGCGGGCTTCGCCTCGCGGTCGATTCGGCAGAGTTGCTGACGCTGCACGACGACACGGGTTTTTAGAATCGTAGTCGCGCCGTCTTTTTGCCCTATAGGGGAGAGCTGTATACCGCGGTGAGTGAGCACGTCGCTGAGCAAGACGCTCTCGGGGTCGTCGGTGTAGGAACCAACGAGAGTGGTCGGCACGCTGAGTCCGGCAAAGTTGTTTGCCACATTGGCCGCGCCGCCAGGGACGTAGGTGTCTTTCGCGACGGATACCACTGGCACTGGTGCCTCTGGGGAGATGCGCGTGGCGTCGCCCATAATGTAGTGGTCGAGCATGATATCGCCGATCACGACGATGCGCAGCTTCGCGAATTTATCTAAAGTGGCTTGAATATCCATGGGAGAGGGCTGAGGTGGGAGACTTGAGATGGGAGGCTTTGAGATCTGAGGCGGGAGACTTGAGAGCTGAGATGGGGGAATTGAGACTATCTACGTTTTTCGAGATATTGTGCCGAAGGTTCGTATAAATTTATCTGAGCCTCAAGTCTCCTCTCTCAGGCCTCAGCCTTCTTCCCCTTCCCCCTTCCAGTCTTCGACTTCGACGAGTTCGAGCCAAGCATGAAGTATGAAAGTATGCAGTTCTTGAATGCGGGCGGTGTTATCGCTCTCGACGATGATGGCATGGTCGGCGATTGCCTTGATTTTACCGCCGTCTTTGCCTGCGAGCAGAATGGTGGTGACGCCGTTTTTCTTGGCCGCTGTAAAGGCGCGGGCGACGTTTTCGGAATTTCCGCTGGTGGAGAACCCGACCAGAATATCATCAGACTTACCGAGGGCTTCGATTTGGCGGGAGAAAATTTCGTCGAATCCGTAATCGTTGCCAATACAGGTGAGCACGGAGGTGTCTGTGTTGAGCGACACGGCTGGTAGCGGGCGGCGATTGCCACGATAGCGACCAACGAGCTCTTCGCAGAGGTGCATGGAGTCGGTGGCGCTGCCACCGTTGCCGCAAGCGAACACAGTCTTGCCTTGGCGTAGGCGCTCGACGATCATATGCCCCGTTGCTTCGACAGCAGCGAGCTGTGCGGCGAACTTGTCGAGGCAAGCTTTGAGAGTGTCGTAATCTTTTTGAACGAGAGACATGTGGAGAATTAAAAATTAGGAATTAAGAATTAGGAATTTCCTAAATCGAGCCGGCTTTATGGATCTTTTCGATCATCTTAGTGGTGCTAAAGCCTTCGAGGAAAGGCAGGAATTTGATCTGTGCTCCGACAGCGTCGAAGGCTTCGCGTTCCGGCTGGTAGAGTGTGTCGATGGTGTAGTCGCCTGCTTTGGTGTAAATGTCGGGCTTTAGCAGCTGAATTTCTTCGGTCAGGCGTGGCTTGTTAAACACCACGATGTAATCGATGCAGCTGAGTGCGGCGAGTGAGAAGGCGCGTTCGGCCTCCGACTGAATCGGGCGTGTTGGTCCTTTGAGTGCGCGCACGCTTTCGTCGCTATTAATCAAAATCCATAGGTGATCACCGAGCTTCTTGGATTCCTGAAGGTAGGAAATGTGGCCGACGTGGAGCAGATCGAAGCAACCATTGGTCATAACCATGGTTTGTCCGGCGGCGCGTTCGGAGGCACGCACTTCGAGTGCCTGCTCCATTGTGAGCCATTTTTTATTAGGCAAATTCATTGCTTAGCCTTCCTGCCCTAGGTGCTTGCCGGTGACTAGGTAGTTTTGCACGTAGTCTTTGACGGCGTCTTTCAGGGAGAAGCCTACACTGGTGTCGTAGCCAGTGGCTTTGAGCTTATCGGTATTGGCGCAGGTGTAATACTGGTATTTGCCCTTCAGTTGCTCGGGCATTTCGATGTATTTGATGTTCGGCTCTAAGTCGAGTGCGGCAAAAATCGCTTCGGCGAGGGTGTTCCAGGTGTTGGCTTCGCCGGTTCCTAGGTTGAAGAGGCCGTTGGCGGTCGGTGTGTTGGCCAAGTGAATGGTCATGGCGACGGCGTCTTTCACGTAGAGGAAGTCACGCATCTGGTTGCCGTCGGTGTAGTCGGGGTGGTAGCTCTTGAAGAGGCCGATCTCGCCGGTGGCTTGCACTTGCTCGAAGGCTTTGTTGACGAGGCTGCGCATCTCATCTTTGTGCCATTCGTTGGGACCGTAGACGTTGTAATATTTGAGGCCGACGATCTTTTTGTCCCAGCCCATGCGCTGAGCATAGCAGTCGAACATATGCTTGGAGTAGCCATACATGTTGAGCGGTGTCAGCGTGTGGAGATCTTCGAGGGTGTCGTCCATGCCTTGGCTGCCGTCGCCGTAAGTGGCTGCGCTGGAAGCGTAAACAAAGCGGATGTCTTTCTCGATGGCGATGCCAGCGAGGGTCTTAGTGTATTCGTAGTTATTGCGAATCAGATAGCTCGCGTCGCGCTCGGTGGTGGCAGAGCAGGCGCCGAGGTGGTAAAACGTGTCGAATTGATCGAAATAGTCAGGGTCTTCTTCGACCAGCATGATCAGGTCGTCTGCTTCGATGTAGTCGGCGTAGCGAAGGGGGACGAGGTTCTTGAACTTCTCGTCGGTGCCGAGGATGTCGGATACGACGATGTTGGTGTTGCCTGCTTCGTTGAGGGCGTGGATCAGGGCGCTGCCGATGAAGCCTGCGCCGCCGGTGACGAGTGTATATTTGCCTGTGCTCATTGCTTAAAAATCTGTGTTATCTGGTGTGAAACTCAAAGAATCGTCGCAGTATCAAGATTTGTTGGGCTTAAGACTAGTCTATAATCTTAAAAGAGGAGTTAGGAGGCAGGAGTTAGAAGTTAGCGACTGAACTTGGCAATTAGGCATCTAGCGATCAACTTTTGAGTCTGGGGTAATTGAGCGGATACAGTCGGGGAAAGTGTCACGGAATTCGTAGTCGCCATCGATTTGACCTGCGTGGTGGGCGGCGGGGAGTTGCGGCTTGCCACAACCGACTGCCCACGCGGTGGATCCCACATTCCATGCGGTTTCGAGGTCGACCAGGGTGTCGCCGATCATATGTGTGGCGGCTTCTGGAGCAGCGAGATGTTTCAGCGCTTCGTCGATGAAGCGTGTCGAGGGCTTGCGATAGCCGCCTTCGGTGCCGGGCGCTTCGGGCGCGATGCACCAGCCTGCGATGTCTTCTGGTTGAAGGTCAAGGAGTTCGAAGAGTCGGCGCTGGCAGGCGTGGACCTTCTCGATCGGGAAATAGCCACGGCCGACGCCGGATTGGTTGGTTAGGATAAAAAACGGGATGCCACGGGCGATGAGCTCGTGGACAGATTTCTTCACGCCGGGGAGTAGCTCGATCTGCTCAGGATCGCTGATGTAGTCAACGTGGCGGATGAGTGTGCCGTCGCGATCCGCGAAGATTGCGAGGCTCGGTGTAGTGTTTGCGAAGCGTGGGTTGAACCAGACGTTTTTCATTTAGGAGGGAATGTTGGAATTGTAGCGTGCAGCTTTAGCAAACGTTCAGTGCCCTGAGCCAGCACGATGCATGTTTGGTGACGCGCAATGCCATTGCATATTAGAAAAAACAGCTAGGATGATGTTCAAAAAATGGGTATTTTATTGCCACAAAAAGGCACGAAGAAGCACAAAAATTGCTGCTGCCTAGTTTTTGTGCTTCTTCGTGCCTTTTTGTGGCTCAATCTCAGTGCTATAGGTTTTTGTTTCATACGAAAAGTATACAGATATAGAAATATGCACTGGACGTTTGCTAAAGCGGCACGCTACGGCTTTTACAATTGTAAGATGCGCGGGAGCTCCGGTGCTTTGCCATGAAAGCCATGATACAGCTTGCAGGCGCGTTTGAGGATGCCTTGCCACAGTTTTTGGTTGGCCTGTAGTTGCTGCTTCCAGTCTGCGCCGAGGTAGATACGTAGGTAGCGCGCATAGTCTGCCGAAGTCATGCCGACATCCATCGCGGAGAAGAGTAGCGACGCGAGGTCTTTGAGTAGCCAACGGTGTGGCACGCTGGGGCGATGTTGCACGCGGTGCAGGTCGATCAGGTTGAGCGGGATGCTTTGGCCTGGTTGCCAGTTGCGGATCAAGTCGCGGTTAATGAGAAAGTGGTTGATGTAGAAGTCGCGGTGATTGATCCCTTGGCCGTGCATGGTGCGTCCCATACTGGCGACTTCGTGGATTAAGGCGCGTTTGAGCGCGACAAAGCGCGAGCCGGTGGTGCCCATCCAGCCGTCTTTGAGGTGCTCGAGCGTCTCGCAGTCTTCGAGTGCATCGAGCACGACGAAGGATTCGATGGCGTGTGGATAGCGTCCGCGTTCGCCTTTGCCCAAGACTTTAGGCACGCGCACGCCAGCGGCGGCGAGCGTGGCTGCGCCTTCCCATTCGGTGCGGGCGCTGACGACGGGTTTGCGCAGGCGATACCACTCTTTGAGCACTTCGCCCCAGCCGCAGCCGAGGTGACGTTTGACGTAAAAATGCATGTCGCCCAAGTTGACCTCGTAAGTCAGGCGGTTTTTGACGTGTCGGTGCACTTCGCCGCCACCTTCAAGAAACCACTCAAAGGGATCCGCGCCTTCAGGGAGGGCGCTACGGAGTTCGTCTGTGAGTTCGATCATCAGTGAGAGTGAGAAGTGAGAAGTGAGAAGTGAGAAGTGATACAGGCATTCCTGCCTGTTGCGTTGGGGCGGCGCTGACTCTGACTGGGTAGACAAGAATGTCTACATCACTTTACGGGCAGAGTTGAGAAGACGTTAACATGCTCCCTTCGGAAAGTATAATCCACAACTCTAACTAGGTTTTTTTGCTCAGGATGTTCTCAATCATCTTCGCTGCGGCTTGATGACAGCTGTATAAATCTTCCTTCGCACAATAGGCCAGTGCGTTTTGGCTCATGCGCTCTCTTTCAGCTGTATTCTGGATGAACGCTTTCAGTGTGGTGTTGAGTGCCTCTGGAGTAAACGGGGAGGGGATCACTGCACCAGCCTCGGCCTTTAGGATGTGTGGTGCGTAGCCGCAGGTGTCGGTGGTCAGCACGGGCAAGCCATGTGTGAGCGCTTCCAAAAGCACTTTGCCAGCTGATTCGCTATAGGCGGGGTGAAGCAGGAAGTCGGCGGCATCGTAAAAGCGATTCACATCGGCGCGGCCGCCGAGGAAACGCACGGTGATCCCTGCTTGTTTGGTGAGTGCTGCGAAGCGTGACGCGCTGCCATTGCCGACGATCCAGAATTCAAGGTTGGCCGCAGAGGATTGATTCGCCGCAAGCGCACGAAGCGCGCGATCGAGGCCTTTGATGCGATAGCCAGAGCCGACAAAGAGTGCGACGACGGTATCTTCAGCGGCTCCGAGCTCAGTGCGTAGTGCCGTGCGGTTGCTGTGTGCGGTCGCTGTGCTGCTCGTATTTTTTTCGACCCCTGGTGTGAGCAAATGAAATTTCTCTGGGCTGACGCCGTAGTGCTGGTTGAAGGCTGCGATTTCACGGTCGGTGAGCACGAGTGTTTCGGGTGCGGTATCACTGCCGAAGATTGTGTGTTCTAGGGCTTTGTAGTAGCGGTGCCGTAGGCGGCACTTATACCAAAAGGGCTTGTTCTTAACGCGTTCGACGTAGCACGGGTCGGCTGCGAAATAGATGTCGGACTTCGGGATGCGATTAAAGGCCACGACGCCATCGAGTTGGTGCTTCGGCAGCTCGGTGTCGAGTGCTCTAAAGAAGTGATCATTGCGCGCTATATTACTCCAGCCAGTTTTTCCGAGGAGATGTTGCTTCACATTCGTAGGGCAGACGCCTTTCCATGTCCGCGTGAAGATATGAACTTCATGCCCGCGCTCGGCGGTAGCGACCGCCGTAGCCAAGCAGTCTTCCTGAAGGCCACCGAAGGGATAATAGTCATAAAGCACGAAACCGATTTTCACGGGCGCTATGAGAGCGAGGTGCGTCGTGGGCGGCAATGCGAAAAGGAATTACATCGTTTTGCGACTGATGTTTTTTTAGGGCGGGACGGTTTTCACCATCTTACGATTGAAATCGCGCAGATTTATGTCGTCGAGTTCAATGCAGAAGCATTGATGGCAGTTGGGGGCAGGTTTTACTAGAGTTGGGGATATTATTTTATTTTACTGGTAGCATCGATGCTTTTATGCCCCATATAGGTGCATGTTGGATCAAACCTCAATGAAACGCACAGCACCTCGACGGCTATTTATTGCCGGTTCGTTTGTTGGTGATGTCAATACGAAGAAATGTGAGTTTTGGTTCAATTCAGAGGAGGCTAAAACATACTTCGATTCATTGCACCTTCTCAGTGCTCATAGCGTGGAGAAGGTCTCACCTTCTGGGTTTCACGAGGTGTATTTTCCTCGTTGGCTCTGTGATGCAAAAATTAATTCTGAGCTGTTTTACTCCGGTTTTGTGGCGATGTTGTCTCTCTTGTTTCGAGATCCTTTATTTTTGTGGGAATTGTTGGTTTTAGAGTTCAAAACCAAGCCATTTGAGCGCCCCGGACGTCGTTTGAAGTTTCGTAGGATACGGCGCGCGTTTCTGCGGGGAATTAGTGGTTTAGGAGAGGTGTTTCGCTTCTTTCATCATACCTCACTTTGCGATGGAGATACTGTTGTAGTGTGGTCTGAGCATTTGACTGGCATGCGATTATTGAAGAGGGAGGCGCTTCGTTCTGGTGCACGTTTGGTTTTTAGTGAATATGGAGAAATACCAGGGACGACATTTATTTGTGGTCAAGGTATGTTTCATGAATCTTGGCCGATACGGTATAAGGAGCAGTTTGGTGAATTGCCGGTAAGTCCTGATGAAATCGCAGTGATGAAAGCGCATCTGCAGTCTATTGTAAAAGGACGAATATCCTCTAAAGTCGGGCAATACGCCACCGATGCGAGCATGGAGACATTGGAACTGCCAGCTGGCCGGCCAGTGATTTACGTTAATGGGGTCCAGGCTCACTCTTCAGGCTTGTTCCCTCGTTGCTCCGATTTTTCTAAGGAATATTCGCCTGATTTTGGTAGTAACGAAGATATGCTCGAATACTTTGCTAAACTAGCGGAAAAGCATAATTGGACTATCTTATATAAAGATCATCCGAATACTAGTAACTATTATTTCGGGCAGGAGGTTCCCGCTTGTGCTTTTGGCGAGCATGTGAAGGTTCTTGGGAATATTGACATCTATGAGATATTGTCACTTGCTGACCTAACAGTCTCGCTCGGCTCTAAAACTGTTTTTCTGTCGCTGCTGGATCAGGTTCCCGTTTATTTATTGGGGCCTTATAGCATTTGTTCTGACGATTTAGGCAGTGGAGTTTCTGCAGGAGGAGATCCCGAAGAGGCAATCCTCTCGGCGCTTCAATCTGCTCGTAGTCTCGACGTCGATCATGATGGACTCATTGTGTATCTGACTCGTATGATGAAATATTATTATTACTCGATGGATGATGACATCAACAGTTTGTTTGGCCGTGGTCGGCAACAGTTCTGGACTGATTTTATTGATTACTTGTCTGGCGGGCGCTCTGTCATCTCTGCCAAAGTGAAACTGGAAATCTCAACCTGACAAAAAAAACTGACTGATGGGAAGTTATTACAAAAATTACCTCAACGCACATGATTCGGCCTTAGCTGGATTAGAAATTACTGACCGAGGTGGTGCAGTTATCGATCACGACCTGGGCTTTGATAAGCTATGCGAATTGTCAGGTCAGATTCGTGATGCGGGTCGTAATAAATATTTGGTTGGCAATGGTGCCAGTGCGGCGTTTGCGAATCATATGGCGCTAGATTGGACGAAGAATGGTGGCGTGCCGACGCACTCGTTCAGCGATTCAGCGCTGTTGACGGCTCTCGGCAATGATCTTGGTTATGAAGAGGCTTTTTCGGCTCCTTTGAGTTGGTATGCGAAGAGTGGTGATTTGCTGATTACTATCAGCAGCTCCGGTAATTCTCCTAATATCGTGAAGACGATTGAAGCCGCGCGTGCGAAGGGAATGGGCGTGGTGACGTTTTCTGGACTGAAACCGGACAATCAGTCGCGCCAAATGGGTGACATCAACCTTTACGTCCCTGCCAAGACTTACGGTATTGTTGAGTGCGCGCACCAGGTATTGTTGCACGTTTGGCTCGATAAGTTCATGGGTGTTACTGAGTGGGATCGTGAAGGCTTTCAGAACATGCAGAAGGACGCTTTTTCACTTTAGTCCGTTGCCGTTGAAGTCTAGATAATTCGCCCTTCGTCATCAATTAAATCATGAAACCAAAAGTATTAGTTACCGGGGCGACCCGTGGGATTGGTCGTGCAATTGCTGCGCGGCTGCTTAAAGACGGTTATGCTGTTTATGGCACCGGCACGAATCGTTCTGCAGCACGCTGTGCGGACTTGCCTGATTTGGTTGGTGTCTCATGGCTGGATGTCGATTTTTCAGATCGTGCATCCGTTCGTGTATTTTTAACCGCACTTGCCGGGTTAGGTCCTTTTGATGGACTGGTGAATAATGCCGGCGTGAACCGGATTAAGCCATTGGATGAGGTGGACGAGGCAGATTATGATTTTGTTCATGATACGAATCTGCGTTCGCCGTATTTGGTGTGTCGCGAAGTGATCAAAGGAATGGAGCAGATTGGTGGCGGGCGTATTGTAAACATTGCCTCGATCTGGAGTGTCATTACTAAGGCGCACCGTTCGCTTTATTCCAGTGCCAAAACCGGACTGGTTGGTTTGACTCGTGCACTTGCAGTGGAGGCGGGCCCAAAAGGTGTTTTGGTAAACACGGTATCGCCTGGGTTTGTGATGACGGATATGACGCGTGAATCACTTTCAGAGGCAGAGATTGCCGCTCTTGAGGCGCAAGTGCCGATGCGTAAAATGGCTGCGCCCGAAGACATCGCGGACGTTGTTCGTTTCCTTTTAAGTCAAGAGAATCGCTATCTGACTGGTCAAAATATTATTGTTGATGGAGGATTTACCAATGTCTGAGGAATTAAAAATTAAATCCGTGTTTCGCGAATATACTGTGGAGTTCACCTCTGACTATTTGAGTGCTTTGAAGGGGCTCGCTACAGCGGGGGATTTCTTCATCGTTGATCGCGTTATCGCAGAGCTCCATCCGGAAATTTTAGAAATAGCTGGAGAGCAGGTATGGCTTCTGGATTCTATGGAAAGTGCCAAGAGCTATGAGGGGGTGATTCCTCTTTTTGAACGATTAATTGAGGGAGGTTTTCGTAAAAATCACCGATTGTTCGCTTTTGGAGGCGGGATTACGCAAGATGTGACGGCATACATTGCCTCGCTCCTGTATCGTGGGATTGATTGGTTCTTCTTCCCTACGAATATGCTGACACAGTGCGACTCCTGCATTGGAAGTAAGACGTCGATTAATTTTCGCCAATACAAGAACATGCTCGGTGGCTTTTACCCGCCGGCGGGCATCGTGATTGATACGGGCTTCGTCAAAAGTCTGGGAGACCGTGAGATTGCCTCAGGTTTGGGGGAGATGCTCCACTACATGATGGTTCAGTCGGAAGAAGATTTGGCGTTGTTTATGGCAGAGGCTCCTGCGCTGCGTGCCGGTGAGGGGCGACTTGAAGTTTTGATGCATCGGAGTCTGGCAATTAAAAAGGCAATGATTGAGATTGATGAGTTTGATAAGGGGCCTCGCTGTGTCTTCAATTACGGGCATTCATTTGGTCACGCTTTGGAATCTGCGGTGGGGTATGCGCTCCCACATGGCATTGCCGTCGCTTATGGTATCGATTTGGCGAACTTGGTGTCCGAGTCCTTTGGTTTGATCACCATGGAAGACCGGAATCGCTATCGTAAAGCCTGTGAAATCGTATTCGATGGGCATCCTGTTCCCGAGGTGAACATCGATAAATACCTAAGTGCGATACGAAAGGACAAAAAGAACGTAGGCACACAACTGGGACTTATTCTTACGCGCGGAGCGGGGGATATGTTCAAGCGATTGAGTGATCTGGATGGTCGGCTTGAAACATTAATAGCGAAATTTTTCGCTGATAAACTCTACATGAAAGATCTATGAATCTAGGGATTAATGGGAAAAAAGCACTCGTAACCGGTGGAACTCGTGGAATTGGTGAAGCCGTCGCCCGCGAACTCTTGGCTGAGGGGGTATCGGTTACGATCACGGGACAGTCCGAGCGCGAAGGCTGGTGGTCTCAGGAAGCAAATTGTTCGCTGATCGCTTGTGACTTTTCGAATTCAGTCCAATTGGAGGTTTTTTGTGAAGATATCCGCTCTGGGCAGTTTGATATTCTCGTGAATAATTCAGGGGCCTTCTATTCGGCGGTGCTGAGTGAGATTGATGTCGCGGAATGGGATAAGGTCATGGCTGTCAACTTGACGGCTCCAATGTTACTGATGAAGGCCGTTTGCGATGTGATGGGACAACGCGGGTGGGGGCGTATTGTGAATGTCGGATCGATTGCGGGGATTGTCTCGCGTTCATCACTGGCCACTTATTCGGCCTCGAAGGCGGGACTTGCTGGATTGACACGTGCAGCAGCCTTAGACCTAGCCGCTCAAGGTGTTTTGGTGAACTACGTCTGCCCTGCTTACACCGAAACGGACATGCTCGCGAGCTTGGACGAGGACTCTAGAAATGCACTGCTCGATCGGGTGCCCTTGGGGCGATTTTCCCAGCCGGTGGATATTGCAGCTGCAGTATTATTTCTCGCTTCAGATAGAAACCAGTTTATCACCGGTCAGTCTCTGGTAATTGATGGTGGTGTAATTATTCAATAAATTAGCAAATTAGAAAATATGAAAAAAGTAGCAATGATTCCGGCCCGACTTGGCAGTAAGCGGGTTCCAAAGAAAAATTTACGATTGATTGAGGGAAAACCGTTGATCGCCTACATTATTGAGGCGGCGAAGGCCTCTGGAGCATTCGATGAGATTTATCTTAATTCGGAAGCAGAGATTTTTGCTGAAATCGCATCGGAATACGGAATTAAGTTTTACCATCGCGATGCTACTTTTTCGAGTGACACATCTGTGAACGATGAATTTGCACTTGATTTCATGGAAAACGTCGAGGCCGATATCGTCTTCCAGCTTTTGCCGACATCACCGCTCGTGACAGGTGAGGAAATTTGCGCCTTTGTTGATGGAATGATCGAGGGTGGTTATGACAGCTATGTTTCAGTGGTCCGTCATCAAATCGCCTGTCTCCATGGAGAGACGCCGATTAACTTCAGTCGAACGGAAAAACATCGTTCCTCTCAGGAGATGGAGCCGGTCTTTAGCTATGGCACAGTCTTCATGGGTTGGAATACCGATGAATTTAAAGCGAATATTAAGAAGATCGGTTCGGGCTACCATGGAGGCGAAGGTAAGGTGGGATATTTTGAGGTGTCAGGGTTGGCCACGATCGATATTGATGAAGAGGACGACTTTAAACTAGCTGAAGTGGCCATCAAGGCACGCACAGGTGTGGGAGGTGCGACGCCTGAGTATTACGAAAGTCTCGGGGAAGAAGCTTCGGAGGTCGATGTCCCAACTATTTTGAAGCGCGATGGAGTGATGGTTAGTGATTTTGAGCACGAAAACTTGCCCGTTACCGATATCGAGAAGGCAATCGAAGAAATGGACTCATCAACCTCTTGGTGCCGCCGAATTATTAATACTGAAAGCAACAGTGCGACGGTTATCTCTCAACTACCAGGTGAAGGCAATCGACTGCACTATCATCCGCAATGGAACGAATGGTGGTATATTCTTCGCGGCAAATGGAAATGGAATATCGGCGACGAGGAAATGGAAATTCTTCCCGGTCAATTGGTTTTTATGCCCAAGAATGTGTGGCATAAGATCACTGCTATTGGTGATGAACCAGCAGTTCGCTTGGCTGTGAGTCGTGGAGATGTGGCGCACATTTATAATACCGAGGATAGCCCAGCGCAGGGACGCGACTAATAGGGCATATGTCGCAACAAAACTGACACTTTAAAATTATGATTACTGATAATATTAAGAACTGGAAGTCCCTCCCCGGAGTAACGAGTCATCCCGTGTGGAAGGCTGCGTTTGAGTGGATCGAAGCCAATGCACATCGTTCGGAAGTCGGTCAGTATGACCTCGGCGTCGGCGGTGCGTTTGTCCGAGTCATGGAGTATGATCTCAAGGAACGCGGTGATGCGCGCTATGAAAGCCATCTCGCCACGATTGATTTACAATACACGATTGAAGGCGCTGAAGGGATTGAAATTCAATCTGTGGAGCTCCTCGAGAAGGAGGGAGAGTTTCTCGAGGAGAAAGACTTCCAGTTTTACAAGCCAATCGGAAAGGGCCTGCATCGTGTCGACAATACAACTGGTAATTTCTGTATCCTCTATCCCCAAGACGGACATATGCCGCAACTTTATGTGAATGGATTTACGCATGTTCGCAAACTTGTCGTAAAAATCCCCGTTAGTTCTGTTGCTTAGACTGGGATCCATCACCAAAACCTGAAATTGGACAGCTAATCGTCAAGGAATGAAGCTGAACACCTAACTTATGAAATTCTGGAAAAATACTGCAACGATCGATGCGCTTGTCCCTGATCTTCTGAATACTGTGGATGTCGCTGACGCAGAGATGGCCGTGATTGGCAGCAAGCCGATCGATCTAACTGCGATGCCGAACCTTAAAGGTATCTTCAAATGTGGCGTCGGCACTGACAATGTCCCGTTTGAGGAAGCGGAGAAGCGCGGCATCGAAATCTGCATGCCTTCGGAACAGACGAAGCGCTATATTTTCGAAGAAACTGCGAATTTCGCGGTCTATTTGGTGTTTCGTATGCTGTTTAATGAAATCGGTGAAGTCGATGGCTGGGTAAAGCAGTCGCGTGGTTTTCTCGGTAATAAGAAGGTGCTGATTCTGGGGCAGGGAAATATCGGTAGTCATGTGACTCGTAAGTTGGCTCCTTCGGTTGAAGTGATGACTTTCGACGTCCTGCAAAATTCGATGGATGAGCTGAAAGGGCTCATTCAGCAAGCAGATGTCATTAGCTTACACGTGCCATTGATGGACGCGACCACCGGCTTTATGGATACAGAAAAGCTTTCGTGGATGAAAGACGGTGCGGCTTTGGTGAATACCGCTCGTGGCCCCGTGGTAGACGAAGATGCGCTTTTTACTGAAATTGAGTCGGGTCGACTACGTGCCGCCTTTGACGTCTTTTGGCAGGAGCCCTATCAGGGGAAGCTAAAGCAGTTTCACCCAGAGCGCTTTCTGATGAGCCCACATGTCTCTAGTAATTGCGAGAATTTCCTGGCTGGCTTGGCGAGTGATTTTGTTGCTTTTGAAGCCCGGCTGAATGGCTGATTGCTTCTGCAGCAAACTTAATTCATGTAACAGCGCCTTTGAGCCTCCTGTAATTAACTCAGTAACCTTAAGACATTTAGAATGACGCAACCAACTTCTGAACCTCTCAACGCATCACCCTCTGACGCCGCAACGCAGTTGCGCTGTGGTATTATTGGGTTTGGAAAAATGGGCAAAACTCGTGCGCATGCGATCGAGCAAAGCGGTAATGGGAAAGTCGTCGCAGTCTTTGATACAACGGATGTTTCTGATTGTGGCTATGATGTCGCCGAGGACGAAGATGCGATTATCAATCATCCGAGTATTGATGCGGTGTTTATCTGCACGCCTAATTTTCGAATCGCACCCTTATGTAAGCAGGCCTTGGCAGCTGGAAAGCATGTGTTTTCCGAGAAGCCACCAGCATTTAATGCGAGAGAGGTCGAAGAAGTTCGCGAGGTGGAATCGGCCAGTGGGAAAACGCTGATGTATGGTTTCAACCATCGCCACCATGGCAGCATCAAGAAAATGAAAGAGATCGTGGACAGCGGTGAGATGGGGAAGATCCTGTGGATGCGCGGTCGTTACGGCAAAGAAGTCGATGGCGAATATTTCAAGGGGTGGCGTGCGGATCCAAAGCTTGCGGGTGGAGGTATTATGCTGGACCAAGGCATTCATATGTTGGACTTGTTTCTACATTTTGCAGGTGAATTTGATGAAATTCACTCACTGGTCTCTAATCTCTTTTGGGAGACTGAAGGCCTGGAAGATAATGTCTTCTCAATTATGAAGAATAGCCAGACCGGGGTCTGCGCATCCTTGCATTCGACCATGACTCAATGGCGTTACCTCTTCTCTTTGGAGGTTTTTCTCGAGAAAGGAGCGCTCGTCCTGAACGGTTTAAAAACATCTTCAGGCGTGTATGGCGACGAGGACTTAGCGATTAAGCACAATGATTTGAATCGAGCACAGGGACAGTTTGAAAGCGAAGAGCATATTATTTTCCACACGGATACATCGTGGAGCGCCGAGGTGACTCAGTTCTTTGCTGCGATTCTGAATGGAACTCCAGTTCAGCTAGGGAATTCAGAAGATGCACTCCGTCTGATGCAGGCCATGGATCGTATCTACGAAAATAAGTAGTATTGAGTAAAGTTACTTTGTGCACTGGCAATTAATTGCTAGTGTTGACGTATTAATGGATATTTCACGTTTAACACAGTCAAAAATGATCGGCCCCTTGCTGCGTAGTTTAAATCGGAAGCGTCGGCGTTTCGAAAAGAAGCGCCGGCGTCGATCTTGGGAGCGACTGAAGGGGTGCTGCAGTGGTCAACGTGGTTGGGTGATTGGCAATGGCCCTAGTCTCAAAGTTGAGGACCTCGATCGATTGCAAGGGGAAGTTTGTATCGCATCGAACAAAATCTATTTGGCATTCGAGCAGACTAAATGGCGCCCCACTTTTTTCACGATAGTGGATGAGATCTTGTGGCCCAAAATTGCTGATGTGTGTGCGAAGCACTTTTCTCGTATTATAATTCCTGAATATCTGACTACGAAAAACAAAGAGTTAGAAAGTAAGCTGCTTTATTTGCATGAATTGCCGGCGGCGTCCTGTGATCCTGCGGTCGAATGTATGTTTTCGCCTGATCTTGTCGCAGGATCGAACGGAGGCTATACGGTAACGTATACGAACCTTCAATTGGCTCATCATCTTGGCCTTAATCCTATTTATATTATCGGGTGCGATCATTACTATGCTGGAGAAAAGGATGTGACCACGGAAGAGGTGGTAGAGGCTAAGGCTGCGAATCATTTTCATCCTGATTATCGCAAGCAAGGAGAGTTAGTGAGTCCTGCTTCGATTGATCGTATGGACCTTGCATTTGAACATGCTCGAACGTTTGCAGATCAGAATGGTATTCGTATTTTGAATGCAACACGCGGAGGCCACCTTGAGGCGTTTGAGCGTGTGCAATTTGATGACGTTCTTAATGAACCGACTCCGAAGTGAGTCAATTATTTGCTGCGACTCATGTGACTGATGGTTTTCTCTTCACTTGATTGGACCAGCGTAATAGACAGTATCTTAACTTGAAGCGACGTTTCCAGCACCACTTTCTAAACGGGCTGATGTTGTGCCGAGGGTATGATTTTGAATAGATGCGAACGAGGTCTGGCTGACGGTTGCCTGCTTTTAAGAGCTGATCAAATTCGTTAAAGAGCTCTTTAGGGTGTAGTTCTATGTTCTGTTGGTCGGCTAAGTGTTCTCTTAGTTCGAGGAAGCGTTTTAGGTCTTTATCTTGTTCGGATTTTTCGGGCTCTTTATTGTGGAAACTATTGTCACCGTGGACGCGGTAATTGACTAGTTTGCCTGGGAGTTGTAGCTTGCTGCATCCGATGAGTGAGGATCCTAGCACGAGTATTTGATCTGCGCAGATTCGGTAGTCGTTTAGGCGTTTGGGGCTTGCGTCTTTGAAGAGTTGTCGGGCGTATCTTGCTTTGATCGAGTTGGCTGAGGTTGGAGCGCCTAGATAGGTTCTTCTTATTAGTAAGAGTTGTTGGCTTTTGGGTATGAATTGAGGTTGATCAATTTTGCTATTGAGGTGGTGTGGGCCGTGATTGTTGCCGAACATTTCTAGGCTCGTGTAGACGAAGTCTGGTCGATGCTCGCTTTCGAAGGCAGTGGCTACATTTTTTAGATAGTCGGGCGACCAAGTGTCGTCCGAGTCAAGGTAGCAAAAGATGTCGCCACTCGCGATTTGTGTGGCCACTTGCATGGCTGAATACTGTCCCCCGTTTTCTTTCTCGATACAGGTGGGACTTAGCGGGTGCGCCTTGATTCGTTCGATTGAATCATCTTTCGATCCATCATCGACGACGATGACTTCGTGTATGGGGTAGCTCTGCGCTTGGACCGAGTCTAAGCACTCTGTGATGAATGAGGCATAGTTATAATTGTTGATTAGAACGCTGATTTTCATGCGACTATAAATGTTGATTCAGGTAATAAGTGTGCCATGTCTAATGATGCGCAATGGACGTTATGATACTGAGGCTTTTTGATTAATTTCCATCGGTTGTCTTATAGGAATTCAGCGAAAATCGGAAATAACCTAGTAATTGGCCAGCGTTCACGCAGGCTTTGAGCCATTTCTTGATCGATTCATGGTCTTTAGAACGCAGTTTGTTAGTGGCTGCTTTGAATACGTTGAGTAGTAGCTTCCAGAGCCTTTGCAGTGCGTAAGTGAGCTTGAAGCCAAGTTCCCGTTTTTGTTCTCCATCCGTTAGGCCAGAGCTGAAGTTTCTTTTGCTTAACCATTTCAGATTTAGGCGTTCATCGGGTATATCTTCGTAGACAAAGGATTCCGCGCAGAATCGCATCGGGATATTGAGCCTATGAGCCTTTTGTGTGAGAATGTAGTCTTCTCCGCCTGCAAATGGGCGACTTTCATCAAACGTAAGGTTATGCTGGGTGAGTGACTCGATTGGAATGATTACATTGTTAGTGGAGCATGTTTCCATCTTGTCGCCAGTTTGTCTGATTTTTCTCTGGAAGAAGGGGTGCAGGTGCTTGTTCGTTTCAGTTTCAGGTGCTGAGATGACGGCGCCCTGGATGATGCTGCTTTGATCCAATTTTAGATACGCTGCCCAGAGTTCTTTGAGCCACTGAGAGTCGACGCGTTCATCATCATCGAGGAAAATGATGTGAGTTGCGCTGGAGCCTTCGGCGACTCTGAGGGCGTGGTTTCGAGCAATCGGAATGCCCAGCTTAGGTTCCCAGTGGTAGTTGACTTTGAACGGGAGACTGGGGGCCAATCGACTTATTAACTCTTTAAGGTTTTCCTCCGTGTGATTTTCAATGATGTCTATGATTACTTCGACTCCTTCTAGTAAGGCGAGGTGTCTCATGCTGTTCAGCAGATTCGTGAGCATGACGGGGCGCTCTCTCGTGCAGATGGCGATCGATATTTTCGCGTGCTCTGTGATGTATTTATTCATCATTGGGTCGTTCTAAAAGTGTGCGATAGAGCTCAATGTGCTTTTCTGCTGCAAGACGAGGGCAAAAGGATTTGTGAGTATGTTCAATTGCCGCCGCGCTCATTTCGCTTCGCGTTTTGGGGTCCGCCGCTAATTTGAGTGTCGCATTGATGAATTCGTCGGTGCAGTTCGTTTTGATTCGGTAGCCTGTCTTTCCCTGCAGGACGATGTCTTTAGGGCCTCCGGTGTCGTAGCAAATGACCGGGAGCCCGCATGCGCCCGCTTCTGCGAGTGTTTTACCAAATGCTTCTTGGGTGGAAGGTGCTATGAAAATGTCGGCTGCCCCGTAGAGTGTTTTCAACGCTTCGCTCGATGTGATTGATCCTAAGTGTGTGGCTGGAGCGGTAGTTGCTGCTTGTAGTGCTTTTGAGATCCGTCCGAAGGTGACGATGTGTATGTTGGAGTCTTGAGCGTTGGGAAACTTTGGCAGTATGTCTTTGTAGCCTTTGAATTGTGAGTCGAGGCGTGCGGCGCCTGCGAGTAGGATCACTTTATCGGTCGGTAAATTGAATTGTGCGCAGGCGGATTCTTTCGATTGGTTGCTTGGAGTGAGGTAGTTCTGGTCAATACTGTTATAAATAGTGTCGATGGATTGGTTTTGAAGCAAACTGGACGCTCGTGCCTGTTCGGCAGTCCAGTTACTCAGTGCGACGTATCGAATTCCATCGGGTAGGTGCTTTCGCTTGTTTTCGATTACTTGTTTTGTGCGGTCGTTTGGATCATTCGAGTGCAGTAGCGGGCATTGGCCGCAACCTGATTTATAATTTTCGCAGTCGTTGGTGTAGTGGCAGCCACCTGTGTAGGGCCATGCGTCTCTCAGTGTCCACACTATAGGCTTATTGAAGTGCTGGATCGCTTTGATGCGTAGGAACCTTGAATTGATCCAATGCAAGTGGATGATGTCTGCGGCCTCAATCTCACGGTTTTTAAGGAAGAATGGGTGCCCGACGAGACCGAGTGATATGTCTTTTACTTTCCGTTTGGTTTCGGATTTTAAGAGCTGAGGCTCTATCCACTTAGTGCCGCTGTCGAATAACTTCCTTGCTAGTTTCGAATTGAAGAAGGGTGAGACGTGCTGTGCGTTTGACTCATTGTCGCCCTTCGAAAAAATTAAAGAAGATTCAACTCCTTGCTTTATGAGAGCCTGGTGCAGGGAGAGTGCGCCGAGAGTGGCCCCTGATCCTAAACTACCGCCACATATATGTAAAATCTTCATGTTAGTTGCCGATCAATGGGCGGTGCTTGCCCATGTTACATCGGCTCAAATATTGGTTTGAGAGAGCCTGGGAGTCGAGCCTGTCATTTGTTTATTTAAGCGATGGCGCTCAGCCCTTGTAGGCGAACGCTGGCATCCCTTTGACGCCGAGGCCGTCGATGACGAAGACTTTGCCGGCGTCTTGCTCGATTAGCTTGCTGTGGATGCCGGTGGTGACGAAGAGGCGATCTAGGTTAGGACCTCCAAAGGCGCAGGCGGTTGTTTCGACGCAGGGGAGGTCGACCTTCCGAAGCTGCTTGCCTGTGTTCGGATCGAAGCAGGTGACACATCCGCCGTGGCAGAAGGCCACCCAGAGGTTGCCGTCGGCGTCGATCGTCATGCCGTCGGGGGAGCTGTCGTAGCCGTGAGCTGCGGTGTCGATGGCAATGCTCGCGTTGCTGATGGCTCCGCTGGCGTTGTCGTAATCGTATGCGCGGATCTGTTTGGTCGGGGTGTCGGTGTAATACATTTTAGTGGCGTCCGCATTCCAGCAAATGCCATTGGAATTCGTTACTTCATCGATTTTGAGGTGTAGCGCGCCGTCTGTATCGAGCATGTAGAGTGCAGCATCGCCTGTGTTTTTAACGAGGCTGATCGTGCCTGCCCAGAGCCGCCCCGCGGGGTCGCACTTGCCGTCGTTAAAGCGATTGGTTGCGCGTTTCTCCGGTTCTGGGTCGGCTAGATTTTGTGTCGCACCATTGCTAGGGGCAAAGGATGCAATGCCGTTATCGCCCGCATAAATATAGCCTCCGCCGCTACGTGGCACGACGGTGCCGACGCGTTCTCCGAGGTTCCAGATTTGTTCTTCGCCTGTTTCTGGGTTTAGGCGGATGATCTTGTGGCCTTCGAGATCAACATAGACCAAGTGTCCTTCTGTGAAGATTGGGCCTTCGCCCCATTTTGAAATGTGTGTGCCGATGGTTTGAATCGTGAGTGCTGACATGCTCAAGCTTGATGGGGGAGAGGGGTGCAGGCGTCAACTGCAAGGAGGTGCAGGCACAAAAAAACGCCGCCCTGTTTAGGCGGCGTTTTGAGCAGTTATTTAAGGGGCTCTATTTTTTATATTTTCGTTTCATGTAGGGCCCGCCTTTGCCATCGCCGCCACCTGATCGGATCCCATCGCCGAAGCGAATCGCATTTTTGGCCTCTTCTTTGTGTCCAAGGATCAGGTCATTCGCTTCACCAGATGCATCGAGGTAGACATGGCCGCGCTCTAGTTGGTGAAAAACACCGCTTAGGCGTGTGTTATCGACTCGTTCGGATCCGCCTGGAGTGCGTTCCATTACAGTGCCGTATTTCCGGACGAAGGCTTCAACGTCACCTTCAAGCACCGCGACGACGATGCTACCCCCAGGGGCGTTGTTTTTGTCATCAATTGTTTGTGCTCCAAAGAATACGACGCCTTCGACTTGGGGCCCGCCGTTGATTCGTTTGACGGAGACGCAGTCCATATGGACCTTTTTACCATCCCATTTATCGGGGAATGTTTTATAGTATTTAGCAGAGCCTCTGCCAGCATCCGAGCCCGCGTAGGCGCTGGAGATGAAGAGTGTTGCGGTCAGGGTCAGGGTGAAGGTGAGTAGTATTTTGGATAGTAGTCTCATGATGTGTGATTGTTATTCTTTGGGGTTCGCAGGTTAGATCGTGATTCTTTTTAGAAAGTTTCAGGTTTTGTTTTAATCTAGACTAGGGCGCTTGAGTTTCTTTCTGATTAAGTTGTTATTTGTCAGTGGCTTGTGGGGTATTGGTGGCCTTTTTTTGTAACTCCAGGCTACTAGCTTCTAACTACGCTTGTTAGCGTTCAATGTGATGATTGACTGTGATCTGTGTGCTGTCCGCGGGCGCAAAAAAGCCTCTGTCGATCATGTCGACAGAGGCGGAGTCAAGGTATTGTGGTGCTCGTGCAGAAACCTGAATTCTGCCTCCTAACTCATCTTTTTAGGTTTATTACTTGCCCGCAAAGAACTCTGCGGGCGTGATCTTGCCGTCTTTATTTTGATCGGTTTTGGCAAATGCTTTTTCAGCCCGTTTATCTGCCTCCTCTTTGGATAAGTCTTTCTTTTGGACGTAAAATGCTGATCGGGCTTTGATGAACTCAGCTTTTGTAATGATGCCATCGCCGTTGGTGTCGTGTTTTTTAAACCAAGGGTTGCTTTTATCTTTCGGGGCAGCGGCAAAGGCGCTGAGGGAGAGTGTTAGTAGGGCGGTGAGTGTGAGGACTGTTTTCTTCATAATTGGGATTGCTTGATGCAGTTTAAATGGAGACCTCAGTATTTCGATGCGTCAGGATGTTGCGAGCGTTTTACCCACTGTGAAATGTTTGAATATGAATGAATAAACGCACTTTATGCCTGGGTTAAATGGTGCCAGTCGACAGACTGGAGCGATTGTTCCGGCGGTGCCTTTGGTGCATTGGTTGACGATTATTTCTGGATCGATTGTATGCATATGTGCGCATCGATTTGGTGCTGCACGTAGTATTCGTAATACTGCTTCGCCATCTCCGGAAGACCTACGTCGTGGTTTCTAAAACAGAGCCTAAGCCTATTGCCGAATTTAGCTTAAACGTAGTCGAACCGTTTCGGTGGCACCTAGGGCAATTTCTTTTGCGTCGTGAGCGGTGACTTTTTTACCGATGTGCTCGGGGTTGACAGTTACACTGCCGGAGACGAAGTCATCCCATGTATTGCTTTCCGGGCTGTAGTCTTGGCGAGCCGTGCCCGCTATTCTTGATCTTCGACGATGCGTTGTGCGGTGTATTTATCAGGTGCCATGATGTGTTGGGCGCCTTGGTTCGTTACCACCTTGTAGAGGTTGTAGCTGCCCGCTTTGCGCAGGAGGGAGATGCTGATCACTTTTAGTTCTTTTGCTAAGCGTTCTTGCTCCGCGTCATCTGGCACATGTCCATAGGGCGATACGCTTTGTTCAAAGACTAATATGCCCCGTCGCGCGTCTTCGGTTTTAAGGTCGAATTCTGGGAGTTCCTCCCAAGTGTTGACAATATGAAAGGTGCCTTCGTCGGTTTCTGGATTGTAGGTGAATCCATTGACCACGATCTGGTGACCCACTTTGCCGCCACTCCATTGCCGCTCGGCGAGATAGCCGGAGGGGAGTGCTTGCCAGATCTCACTGGGCAGTGCTGCTAGGATTGGTCGTCCTAGGCGTAGTTGTTGGCGTGCCCATTCAAAATTATCTCCATAGGGTAGCGGGTCGTGTAGGATTGGCGTCGGTGTATGGTTTGTTACAATCGTCGTTAGGCCCGCAACGTAGTTTGGTGAACTCCACGGGTCGTGGGGCGGTGCCCCGTTGATCGATTTATTGATGGTGCCATTATTCACATAGTAGCCTGCGATATCCATTAAATGAACGCGGGCGTAGAACATGCACGTGCCGCCAGTTTGATTGCGGAAGACATTTGGGGCGCACAGTTGCACGGTTTCGACGCCATCCTTTATCTCCGATGTGACGATGGTATTCTTCGGTTCATACTCCTTGATCGTTGTTACGACTTTTACAGAAGAGTCTCCCCTTCTTAGCGGATCTGCTGCTTCGATTTTGAAAAACCAATCTAGGTTTGCTGGACGCAGTGAGCTCACTGGGATTAGTTCCTTTTTACCATTCTTGTGACGGATGGCTGCGTATTTTTCGCCTACTCGCGCTTGCACTACGTCCACGTATTCACGAGACACATACGCACTGGGAGTCAGTGCTGCAAATAATCCCAGTGGACAGAGTAAAATGCAAAGTGCGATTAGATGGTGCATTTCTAGTGTTACGTTAGGCCTGTTCGAGATCGAAGCCATCCTTTTTGTCCTTCACGACCCAACCTTGGGCAAGTAGTGAATCGCGTAGTTCATCGGCCTTGCCCCAGTCTTTGGCTTGTTTTGCATCCCAACGGGCTTGGGCGAGTTCGACGACTTCTTCTGGTGCATCGACTTTGGTCTCTTCAACGGTGAAGAGTTCGAGTCCCATGGCATAGAGCAGTGTGCCGAGTGCTTTGAGCAGTGCGCGGGCACCTTTGGCATCGAGTGATGCGGCAGGGTTAGAGCCGATCACGCCGAAGATGGCGCCGAGGCAGGCTGCGGTGTTGAGATTGGTGCGTAGAGCATCCCATGCTTTGGCGAGGCGGCCAAAGTCCTCGGGTGCATCGGCGGTGATGTAGCTGTTCATCGCGGCTTTGTCTTCGCCTGTGATGGCTAGGAGCGACTCGGCGAAGCGTTCGATCTTTGTCAGTCCGCTTTGCGAGGCGTGCAGGCCGTCGAATGTGAAGTTGAGCTGCTGGCGGTAGCTGCCGGCGATCAGCGTATAGCGCACGACCATTGGGCTGAAGCCTTTGTCCTTAAGATCGTCGAGTGTGTAGAGGTTGCCGAGGCTTTTAGACATCTTCGCGCCTTCCACCATGAGGTGGGCGCTGTGGAACCAGTGGTTGCAAAAGTCGTGGCCGTGGGCGCACTCGGACTGTGCGATCTCGTTTTCGTGGTGCGGGAAGCAGAGGTCGATGCCGCCGCCGTGTAGATCGATGGTTTCGCCGTCGAAGGCGCTGTCGACCATGGCCGAGCACTCTAGGTGCCAACCGGGGCGACCTTCGCCCCAAGGGCTCTTCCAATAGTTGGCTTTATCTTCGGGCTTGCGGCCTTTCCAGAGTGCAAAGTCGGTTACCGATTCGCGGTCATACTCGTCGGCGTCGTTGACTTCACCCGCAGAATTCTCGGTTTGTGTCTTGAGCTCGCGCTGCTTGAGGCGCGAGAGACGTCCGTAATCCTCGAAGGAATTGACGCGGAAATAGACGGAGCCGTCGTCGGTCGCGTAGGCGTGCCCCTTCTCAATCAAAGTCTCGACGAGTGCGATCTGCTGTGGAATGTGAGCGACGGCGCTGGGCTCGATGGAGGGTGGGCGCATATTGAGCGCGTCACAATCTGCGTGAAATTTATCGGTCCACTTCGCCGTGAATTCGCCCAAAGAGAGACCTTCTTCGATGGAGCGGCGGATCGTCTTGTCGTCCACATCCGTGATGTTACGCACGTGTTTGACCTCAATGCCGTCGGCTTCCGCGACGCGGCGGAGCACGTCCTGGATCAGGAAGGTGCGGAAGTTGCCGATGTGCGCTGGGCCATAAACAGTCGGGCCGCAGCAGTAAAAACGCAGTGGTTGGCCGCTTGCTGGGGCGAGTGGTTTGACGGATCGGCTGAGTGTGTCGTAGAGTTGAACGGACATTTGAAAGTGGAAAGTGAAAAAGTGAAAAGTGTGGTAGAGTGAAGGGATAACACTAATGTGTGAAGTTTCAAATGGGATAAAAGAGTTCGGCTTGAAATGAGTAGGGGAGTCGTCATGTTGCAGCGATATGACAGCTCCTTCTGACTTTCGACTGGATCTTACACACCGTCCACGCCGCATGCGCCGCACGGCGTCTTTGCGCGCTTTGGCGAATGAGACGGATCTGCATGTTCATAATCTGATCCAACCGATTTTCGTGATCGATGGCGAGGGCGACGCGGAGCCGATTGAGTCGATGCCGGGCATTTCACGGCTGACGATCCCGCTGTTGATCGAGGAATGCCGCGAGTTGTTGGCACTGGGAATCCCGGCGGTGGCGCTGTTCCCTAAGCTGGACGACTCGTTGAAAAGTGACGATGGGCGCGAGGCGCTCAACCCAGGGACATTGATTTTGCGCACGATTCGCGAGCTGAAGGCCGCGGTGCCTGAGATGGCGATTATCACGGATCTGGCGCTAGATCCCTATACGGTGCATGGGCACGATGGACTGTTTGATGTGCAGGCGGGGGATTTGATCAACGATGCTACGGTTGAGATACTTGCCGAGATGGCGGTGCTGGCCGCGGAGGCGGGCGTCGATTTCGTGGCTCCGTCTGATATGATGGATGGGCGCGTGGGCGCAATCCGTGTGGCTTTGGATGAGAATGGCTTCGAAAAAACCGCTGTGATGGCGTATTCGGCGAAGTTCGCGTCGGCTTTCTACGGGCCTTTTCGTGATGCCGTCGGTAGTGCGAGCAGCGCAGGCACGCATCATTTAGATAAGCGCACCTATCAGTTGAACCCCGGTAACCGTCGTGAGGCGCTGATCGAGGTGGCGCTGGATGAGGAGGAAGGCGCCGATGTGCTCATGGTGAAGCCTGCGGGGCCGTATTTGGACATCATTCGCGAAGTGCGTGAAGAGACCGAGTTGCCGTTAGCGGCGTATCAGGTGTCTGGTGAATATGCGCAACTTCAAGCAGCTGCAGAAAGGGGTTGGCTGGATTTGGAGCGTTGCCGTGATGAGTCGCTGCTGGCGATTCGCCGAGCTGGAGCGGACATGATTCTGACTTACTTTGCGAAGGCCTATGCGCTGAGCGTGGCGAATGCTTAAGCTCAGCTCGGTTTAGAGCTCGCCTTTGCGGCTTTTGTGCCTGGATGCAAACTGTCGGCGTCGAGCGAATTCACGCATGTCAACCGCGGGGTCGTCTTCTTCGAAGATCTCTTGGCCGATGATGTGTTCGATCACGTCTTCCATGGTGAGGACGCCCGAAATTGTGCCAAATTCGTCCACTGTTATGCCGAGTTGTTGGTGCTTTTTGAGGAAAATTTGTAGGGCATCATCAATGGTCACATTATCAGGGATGTAGATCGCTTCAGTCGTCAGTTCAGAAATTTTGAGGTGGTCTTCGTCCTTGGCCTTGGCGCTGAGGATGTCGCGGCGGCGGACGATACCGGTGATGTTCTCTGTCTCATCGCGGTAGGTTGGGATGCGAGCAAAGGGGAGGTTACTCTCTTTTTCGAACAAGGAACCGACGGTTTCCGCTTCATCGATGGCGTAGAGGACGGTGCGCGGTGTCATGATTTGGTCGACCAGCACTTCATCGAGGCTCAGTGCGTTGTTAATCACTTCGTGCTCATTTGAAGTCAGGGTGCCTTCTTTTGCGCTTTTTTCGGCAAGCAGTAGGATTTCCTCGTCGCTATCGGTTGTTGTCTCGGAGGGCTTGAGTAGCATACGCACGATTACTGCGACGATTCCTGAGAGGGGTGCCATAATGGCGCAGACCCAAGTCAGTGGGTAAATCAGTATCGGTTGTAAGGCCGGGCGGTAGAGCACCCCCATGTTTTTTGGGAGGATTTCGGAGAAGAAAAGGATAGCGATCGCCATGGCTGACGAAATTTTAAAGAGAATGTTCGTGTCTTCTGGCCAGATTTTGACTGCGAGACCGCCGACCAGTGTCGCTCCCAAGGTGTTTGCGATTGTATTCAGACTCAGGATCGCAGAGCTGGTTTCTTCTAAACCCAGCTTATGACGTTCCAGTGTTTCGCCCCTTTTGAGGTTCTTTTTCTTGAGTGCCTCGATCTCTGCTGTGGTGGTGCTGAGAATCATGGCTTCAAGAATCGAGCAGAGTGCGGAGACTCCGATCGTGAAGGCGATTGCTAGAGTGAAAGTGAAGGTCATTGGCTGGTGGCTATACGCATGAAATGAGGCGCATTTTCGTATTCGGTCTGCGTTAGCCTAGATTCAAGTATGTTGATTTAGGCGAGTGATGATATTCAAGCACATTTAGTGGATTTCTGAGGCGATTTGGTAATGCAGTATTTTTTGCTTAAGACTTGACCGATAAACAGCGGCAAGGGTAAGTTTGAGACTTATTTACCATTTGTTGTCTATTTAAATATGAAATCCCCATTTTGCATTATTTCTGCCTTGGCTCTGTCCATTTTCCTTTCTGCGTGTGCCTCATTTGAAAAGGGCACGCCGCAGGAGGTTGTCATTGTTTCGTTTCCGACGGAAGCGAGTGTTTATATCGATGGGCAGGCGACTGGTATTACCCCGATTACTATTTCGCTGCCACGTAAAGTGAGCCACGAGATTCGTCTCGAAAAGGCAGGCTTCAATCCTGCCGTTAAATATTTCACACCAGTGCCGAATGAGAAGAGCAAGAATTTTGTGCGTTTCGGCCTTTCAGAAGACCTTGGTTATTACCACGACTTGGAGCCAGCCGTGATGGAGGCGAAGATGAAGAGCGACCTAGTGCCTAACTCTACGGGTGCCGATCCATTTGAGCGCATGGCTCAGCAAGCGCTCGAAGCCGATCAGCAGCTTGAGGCTGGTGAGATTACACCGATGGAGCATAAGTATATCATCGAGCAGATTATTGAATTTTTCGAGTAGGCGCGTTTTCGTCTTCTCTATCTACCCGATCCAATTGTTTCACCTTTAATGAGCGAACTACCAGCCGACCTACTATATACTAAAGACCACGAGTGGGTCAAAATGAACAATGATGGCACTGCCACTGTCGGTATTACCGATTACGCGCAAGAGAGCCTAGGCGACATTACTTTCGTTGAGTTCCCTGAGGTCGGAGCCACGCTTGAAGTCGGAGATACCTTCGGTGTCGTCGAATCAGTGAAGGCCGCTTCTGATCTGTATATGCCATTGAGTGGTGAGGTGATTGAAATCAACGAAGCTGTGGATGACGCACCAGAACTCGTGAACCAAGAGGCATTTAATCAAGGTTGGCTGTTGAAGATCCGTCTGAGCGATGCGTCTCAAGTTGCGGATTTGATGACGCCTGAGGCGTATTCAGAGTTGATTTAACTCAAGAGCTGACTGCAGCGAACTGCTGCTGATATTTTTAAAGGAAGCGAGCCATCTCGCTTCCTTTTTTGCTTTCTAAGGGCGAGGCGATCCGTCATTTTTCGCCTCCACTGCAATAGCAAGAATACAAACGCGCAACTTATGACACCTCCCACTAAACCCTCCGATAACGATTGGACGATCGCGAATGCCGAAGACTATTATGGTCTCAAGCGCTGGGGGGGAGGGCATTTCTCTGTAGACGACGATGGTTTCATGTTGGTGCACCCTTCTCGTGACCAGCGCAGTATTCGCATTCATGACATTGTAACCGAGGCGATTGGCAAGGGACTGAAGCCGCCGCTGACGATTCGTATTCAGGATCTGTTGCGCACTCGTGTGGTTGATCTGAATGAACTCTTTGCGCAAGCCATCCAAGACGAGGGCTATCAAGGGAAGTATCGCGGCGTCTTTCCGATTAAGGTGAATCAACTACGTGAAGTGATTGAAGAGATTCAAGCCGCGGGTAAGGAGTTCAATTATGGGTTGGAGTGCGGTAGCAAGCCTGAGTTGATGATTGCCTTAGCGATGCATAAGAATCCGAAGTCATTGATTATTTGCAATGGGTATAAGGATGATGAGTTTATCAAACTTGCCTTGCAGGGACGGCGTCTCGGTAAAGAAATCTTCCTGGTCGTTGAGCAACTGAGTGAAGTGCCTCGCATTATTCAGATCAGTAAGCAGCTCGGAGTGCGCCCGTTGATTGGGTTTCGCATTAAACTTTCCACTTCTGGTGAAGGAAAGTGGGCGAGCTCTGCAGGCGAAGATGCGAAGTTTGGTTTGACCAGTCCTGAGATTATTGATGCCACTCGTCGACTCAAACGAGCGGGGTTGAGTGATTGCTTGCAGTTGGTGCATTTCCATATCGGCTCTCAGGTGCCTAATATTCAGACGATTAAAAAGGCCACTGTCGAAGCGACGCGTTTCTTTTGTGAGCTGAAAAAAATGGGTTTCCCGATGCGCTTGATGGATGTCGGCGGAGGTCTCGGTATTGATTATGATGGTTCGCGAAGTAACTACGAGAGCTCGATGAACTACACGATGCGTGAGTATGCGCGCGATGTCGTTTATAATATTAAGACCGTTTGCACGGATGCAGGTGTTGAGGTGCCTGATATCGTCACGGAGAGTGGACGTGCGATTGTCGCACCGCATTCGATTTTAGTCACGCGTGTGTGTGATCGTATTTCAAAGACCTCGGTCGATCCCAAGTTACCAAAGAAAAAGAAGCGTAACCCAGTTCTACGTGACCTGGAGGCGATCCTATTAAACGAGTATAACTCAAGTCCACTGGAGCGCTATCACGACGCACAGCAGAAGAAGGAAGAGACCAATAGCCTGTTTTCTCTAGGCTACCTCGACCTAGCAGAAAAGGCCGAAGCGGATGCGACGTATTGGAAGATTTGCAAAGAGCTCTCAGAGCAAGGAAAGGATGCCACCTACACGCCCGAAGAGCTGGAATCTCTGCCGCAGATGATGGCGGAGCAATACGTATGCAACTTCTCGGTTTTTCAATCGCTGATCGATCATTGGGCTTGTGATCAGTTGTTCCCGATTGCACCGCTGCACCGACTCAACGAGTCGCCCGATGTGGATGCGACATTGGTGGACATTACTTGCGATAGTGAAGGTAAGGTATCCAAGTTTACGGATGTTGAAGATGTGCGTAGCACACTTCGATTGCATGAGCTCAATGCGAAGCAGCCTTACTATTTGGGTGTTTTTTTAGTTGGCGCGTATCAGGATATCATGGGTGATTTACACAACCTTTTTGGTCGTGTGAATGAGGTGCATGTCTTTCTTGAAGACGACGAAGACGACGGATTTTACATCGAGGATAGTATCAAGGGCTTTACGGTAAATGACGTGCTCGGATTTACGCAATACGATGGGCATATACTGACGCGTCAGCTGAAGAAGCAAATCGATCGCGCGACTAAGGATGACCTAATCAAGCCGCGTGAGGGCACGAAAATGTTGGATGAATATGCCGAGATTCTTCGTGGACATACCTACCTCGCCACTTAGTTTTTTTGACTATGGATGACACTCAAGCAGCAGAGAAAATCGAAGAGAACCTCGGCGGGCTTGGGACAGAGAGTCGCGATCTTACCCTGCGAGGGTTGGATGCGATGGACTCGCTGACTATCGTCAACCTGATCGCAGATACCAATGAGCAGGCCGTCGCTGCCGTGCGCGCGGAGGCTGCAAGCATTGCCGCGGCGATCGAAGCGGTGTCTGCCCGGCTTGGTGCAGGTGGTCGGCTCTTTTATGTCGGTGCTGGAACCAGTGGTCGTTTAGGTGTGCTGGATGCGTCAGAATGTCCGCCAACCTTTGGAGTCTCTCCGGATATGATTCAAGGAGTGATTGCTGGTGGGGGAGGTGCCTTAGTGCGCTCTGTGGAAGGTGCCGAAGATGATGCATCGCAAGGTGCAGAGGCGCTGCGAGCACGTGGTGTGACTTCCGGCGATGCGGTGATGGCGATCGCTGCGAGTGGTCGCACACCATATTGCATCGGTGCCTTACAGGAGGCGCGGGAAGTGGGTGCGCTTACGGTTGCTTTGTCATGCAATAAAAACGCAGCGCTCAGTGAATTTGCGGATCAGCCGATTGAAGTGGCAACTGGTGCTGAAGTGATCGCAGGGTCGACGCGCATGAAAGCAGGCACCGCTCAAAAGATCGTTTTAAATATGATGACGACCACCGCGATGGTTCGCATCGGAAAAGTCTATGAAGGTCAGATGGTGGACATGGCCGCGTCGAATGAGAAGCTGCGCGCACGTGCGTGTCGCATCGTCATGCAGACGACAGACCTCGCCACTGAGGCGGAGGCCGAGCAACTCTTGCAACAGGCCGGAGGAAATATGAAGACTGCCATCGTCATGGCACGCGCGAGTGTGTCACGCGAAGTCGCTGAGCGTCTTTTGGAAGCTGCGAGTGGCAATGTTCGCGCGGCTTTAACTGGTTCGACTGAGTGACTTTTTGTAGCGGAATCCGCGAAGCGGTTTCGATGTGTGCGTTGGGGCGCAGAGCACGTGTGTGATACAGGCATTCCTGCCTGTTACGTATGATTTGTGGCGACTCTGATGGGACACACAGGACGGAGGTCTGCGACTCGACTGAGCTCGCCGAAGTCCGGAGATGGCGTAGCAATGTCTGTGTCACGGTTAAGGCTTCGCCTCGACCGTGCTGTGTCGACTGAATAAATTACAACGTCGGATCCGCTCTGAGCCTCGTGCCCTTAAGTGACCGTAGGGAACGGGAGCTTTAAGATGAGTTTGAAGCGGTCGGTGGTTTCGTGGTGCATTGCAAGTGCGCGGTCTTCGCGAGCAAAGCCCCTACGAACTGAATTTATATGCCTTAAACGCTTCACCATCGACGGAGTTTTCGATGCCGTCGGGGAAGAGGGCGGCGAAGTCATCGTAGGCTTCGTGGACGTCTTGGCTCGGTGGCCAAAAAACGCCCGCTTTGATCTTTTCAATGACCGCTTGGGCGCAGACTCTTGCAGAGTCGAGGTGGCTGTCGGTAAATCCTTCCCAGCGCTCGATGCCGCTCTTCTCGATGGTTTGGCCTAGGTTGAAATAGGCGACGGAGGGACGTTCGCTCCCGCTTTCGCGTTTGGCGAGGACGTAGAGTGGGAGTTGTAGATCCGTCCAACGGTAGGTCTTTCCTTCGTGATCGAAGAAGGCTTCTTGGGGCAAATGCTCAGGTGGTGCCTTTTTTGCAACCACAGCGAGGTGTGCTTTCTCTGGGGTGACGGGCGAGTTGCTGGTTTTGTAGTCGATCAACTCCAAACGCTCGCCGTGTTGATCGATGCGATCGATGCGTCCTTTGATTGTAAATCCGTTGAGTGGGATTTCGAAGTCTTCTTCTGTATCCAGAATCGTGATACGTCCGTTGGTTGCGATGTCCTCTGCCTGATGCTCGACGAACGCAATGACGCGTGACATGAGCGCTTCGTGTTGGAGACGTAGGGCGAAGGAGAGCTTGTCGCCGTAGCGGTGCTTGAGCATCTGCTCGGTGATGGCGTGTAGCTTTTTGACTAAGGCGGCTTGATCGATTGAGTCGTCGAGTGTGCGGCCTTTGAGTTCTGCGACCGTGTCGTGGAAGAGGTTGCCGAAGGCGGCTGGATTGAGCTCGCGCGTTTCGACATCCACCGTGCGCATTTTTAGAATGTGCCTGAGGAAGAAGCGGAACGGGCATTGCAGATAACTTTTAAATGCGCTGACAGAGATCGATTCAGGCAAGGGTAAGCCTGCGGGTGGTGTGAGTTTCCATGCGGCGCTGTGCTCGATGTCGGCGCTGCTGTCTTCGGTTTCTTTGAAGAGCTGGCGTGTGCGAGTGAGGAGCGTCTCGGGGTGTCCGAGAAAGAGTAGGCGCGAGGGTTTGAGCGGGGTGTGGTCGTCGCCTGCCTGTGGGACGAGTATATCGATGCGCCCTAGCTCACCCGCACGCCGACGGCAAAGCGCTTCGAGCAGATAGGCATCGCGGGCGAAGCGTTGTGCGTTGGTGCGTAGGCCGAGTTCTTCTCGTAGCGCTTCGGGTAGGAAGGCATCGCCAACGATCGACTCGGGCACGATGCCTTCGTTGAGTCCGGCCAGGATGAGGTGTGGCGCATCGTTCCATAGGAGTTCGAGCCAGCCGAGTAAGTCGTGTGCGTCGCGTGGGCGGTCGGGATAGACGCGGCTGCGTTGTAGGTTTTGGCGAAAGGCGGAACGACTGAAAGCTGAAGGTAACTTTGGGAACAGGTTATCTGCTTCGGCTGCGTTGTTCAGTAGCTTCCGAATCGCGTCGGCGCGTTCTTTCCACGGCACGTCGGACTGGGCGGATGCTTCGATCTGCTTGCCTGCGTAGATCTGTTGCAGGGCTTGTGCGAGTGCGGAGGGGAAGTGCTTGGTCGCGCCGAGGTCTTCGGCGAGTCGGTCGAGTTGGTTGAGCGTATTATGTAGCTCGGGGCTGGTCTTGCGTTTTGCGAAATGGATGAGTGTGTTGAGGTCGGGCGCGAGATGCTCTTCAAATAGACGGTCGAGTTGACGTAGTAGTTCGTTGCTGCTGCGCGTGATATTCAACCATTCCTGAATGTCAGGATGTTGCAGAAGTATACGTATGGTCGAGGTGCTGCGGTCGTCGCACAGTTGGCAGAGCAGTTCGGTGAGCCGGCCGACGCCACCGATGTGCAGCGGTTGCCCTTCCGGATCGTAGCTGGCGATTTCTGAGCGGCTGAGTGCATCGACGACGATGGGGTTAAGCGTTGGGTCTGCTAGGCCGAGTAGCACGGACTCAGGTGCTTTGTCTTGCATGGATTGGGCAATCCACGCAGCAGTTGGTTTCGGTGCGGCAAGGGTTTGCAGGTGACAGTCCCACGCTTCGAAATCCAGAGGACGCTGCGTCCAATATTCTGTGATAGGTCGTCCCCACTGGTCAAACGAGGCGTCTTCAGGACCGTAGATCCACACTTCGACAGGAATGCTTTCAGCGGCGCGTTCGAGTGCTTGCAGTGGCAAGGGCTGTGGGTCGGGGGTGGCGGCCAGGATGATGCGCTGGATCTGCTTCGGCACATCGTAGTTCTGCGCGGCTTCGCGGCGGGCGAGCTTGGGATCTTTGAGCGTGCGTGCTCGAAGTTGATCGAGGTAGAGACCTTCGAGTCGTGCAAGCTCACGCCAGCGTGTGGGTTCGTGGCCGCTCTCTGCAGTGCGTTGAGCGGCGAGCGTGAAGTCGAGTCCTTCTTCGCCGAGCTCATTGCGCAGTTGCATGAGCCGTTGTGCCATGCCGAGTTGCCAACTCGTATTTTGCTCCGGAGCGATCGGGAACAGGGCTTCAAATTGTGTGCAGTCGATTGCGCCGAGCACGGTGACCCATGCGGCGGTGGCGCTTTCTTCGTTAGCGATCGGTTCGTCTTTGATCGCTTGCCCGAGAAAGACGTCGGGGGTGACGATGTCCGGCGGAAATAAGCCGCGGTCATTGGCTGCGAGGGCAAGGGCTTCGCGCAAGCGACGACCGGATTGCACGGTGGGGACGATGACGAGGATGCTGCTTAGGTCGATGAAATCGCCGTCGGCACCTGCGAGCAATTGCTGGGTGATCGCAGGCAGTAGGGGAAGGTTCCAGTCGAGGTAAGTGACATCGGTGTTTGGCATGAGTGCTAGAGTGAGAGGTGCGCTGGAGGAGTGCGAGAATTTTGAGTGATCCGCTTACGAGGTTTGGGAGGGACGAGCTCCGCCTCGTCTTACGTCGTGCTAGTGCTGTGGTTGAGTGCTGTGTATCTGTGCTGAGGCTCGGCGGACGGCAGCGTAGAACGCGGCAAGCGCGGAGGCCATCCCTCCCGTTGCGTGTTGGTTTGGAGGGACGAGCTCCGGCTCGTCTTGCGTCGTGCTAGTGCTGTGGTTGAGTGCCTTGTATCTGTGCTGAGGCTCGGCGGACGGCGCGGAGGCCATCCCTCCCGTTGCGTTTTGGTCAGGGAGGGACGAGCTCCGACTCGTCTTGCGTCGTGCTAGTGCTGTGGTTGAGTGCCTTGTATCTGTGCTGAGGCTCGGCGGACGGCGCGGAGGCCATCCCTCCCGTTGCGTGTTGGTTTGGGAGGGACGAGCTCCGCCTCGTCTTACGTCGTGCTAGAGCTGTGGTTGTGTGCTGTGTATCTGTGCTGAGGCTCGGCGGACGGCAGCATAGAACGCGGCAAGCGCGGAGGCCATCCCTCCCGTTGCGTGTTGGTTTGGGAGGGACGAGCTTGGTTCTAAGCTCTGTGATCTACCGGAACAGTGCGACGAAGGTGTGGAGCACACGCCATTGAAAGAGCATCTCTAGTGAGAGGTATTGATACAGGCCGACGATGCACCAGAAGATTGTCTGGTAATTCCGCTTGATCGTCTTGTGGCGAAACTTCTGCTGCGCGTAGTAAGCGGCTGGCCATCCGCCGAGACATTCTAGGGTGTGTAAGGTCGCTTCAGATACGCGTCTTCCGCCAATCTGTGCACGGCGTTTATCGTGCCAATAGGTGTAACATGTGATGAGCGAGATCAGAACGAGATAGCCCAACATGAATTTGGGCTGAACCCATCTGGCTGATTTGAACAGCGCCAGTATCGGCAGGATCAGTAGGACTGAAATAAGTCGGTGCGTGTTCATGTTTGTGGGAAAGGAGCCTTGCTTGCGAAGACCGTTGATAGTTCGAGAGTTTTCGGCGTTGGCGCGGTCTTCGCAAGCAAAGCCCCTACAAATCCTCTAAAATGTTGCGGAGCTCTTCGGCGGGGTCGTCGTGGTGTTGATCGACGGCGAGTTGCAGTGCGTGTTCGAGGATCGGTTTGGCGGCTTCGGCTTGGCCGTGTTGGAGTAGGGCTTTGCCGAGTAAGATACGTGGCAGCATCCAGTCGTCGCGGGAATCGGCGCAGCGTTGCAAGTGTGGGATTGATGCTTCGGTGGCGCCTTCGTCGTAGAGCGCTTGGCCGAGGCTGAAGCGGAAGAGCATGTTGTCGGGCTTAGCTTCGACTTTGGGTAGGAAGATTTCTGATTTTTTCATGTTTGGAATTGTTGTGTGATGCTGACGACCGCGTAGAACGCGGCAGGCTGCTGAAAAAGTAGGTGGCTTCTGTGGCGGTGTCGGTTGAGCACCTAAAGGAACTCCACTACGTAAACTGTTTTGCTGAATGGGCAGACAGCAATGTCTGTGTCACTTAATAAACACCACCACTACAGTGATGTTGTCTGGGCCGCCGGCTGCGTTGGCATGATCGACGAGGCCTTGGCAGATCGCTTCTGCGGATTGGGCGGTTTGTAACGTGGCGTGGATTTGTTGTTTAGTGACGACTTTATTAAGTCCGTCAGTGCAGAGCAGTAGACGGTCGCCGGGGGCGATGGTGAGACGTGATTGATCGACACGGAGTGCTTCGTTTTGTCCGACGCAGCGGGTTAAAGTGTGCGGATATTCAGGCGGCATCATTTTGCGGCCGCTTTCGCCGACGCGTTCGATGAACTCTTGCTCCATCGTGTGGTCGATCGTGATCTTGTTAAAGTCATCGCCGCGCAGATGATAGGCGGCAGAGTCGCCGACATGCCCGATGAGTAACTGATCGCCGATGAGTTGAGCGATCGTCAGTGTGCTGCCATAACCGGTGAAGGGGTGTGCCTCGTGCCCTTCTTTGGTTAGGATTTTATTGATGCCTAAAATAAGCTCGCCGAGATCGGCGCGCTCTTCGTTGGAGTCTACCTGGCGGTAAGTTTGTTTGAGTAGCTCGACGATGCGTTGGCTCGCTTCGGCTCCTCCGGGGAGGCCTCCTAGTCCGTCGGCAACTGCAAGCACTTGATGCGCTGCATCGATCAGGAAGGCATCTTCGTTGGCCTTGCGCACTTTTCCTTGGTCAGTGATTCCGTGGGATGAAAGTTGCATAGTGGTGGTGGGTTAGCGAATGACGTGCCCGCGGTTTTCGCGATTAAAGCGTGTGAAGTCCTTCACTGGCAGCGCATCTAGGAAACGTTGTCCGTAAGTTTTTGTTAAAATACGAGAGTCGAGTATGACAATATTGCCGGTGTCTTCATGGCGGCGAATGAGGCGGCCGATGCCTTGGCGGAATTTCACCAGCGCTTCGGGCACCGTCATTTCGGCGAAGGGATTGCCGCCGTGTGAGCGGATGTATTCGCTGCGCGCTTCGCTCACCGGGTGGCTCGGGTTGTCAAACGGTAGGCGGGCGATGATGATTTGCGAGAGTGCGGGGCCGGGCACATCGACTCCTGTCCAGAAGCTATCGGTGCCAAACAGCACACCGTTGCCAGCTTCAGTGAATTTGCGGGTGAGCTCACTGCGGTCGATCCCGTGCCCTTGGCTGAACAGTGGGCGCTCGATTTTTTCGAAGAAGGCTTCGGTGCGTTGATGCACTTGGCGCAGGTCGAAGTGGCTGGTGAACAGCACGAGGGTGCCGCCGGCGACGTTGCGGCTGTGCCAGCAAATCATGTTGGCCAAATAGTCGAGATCAAGGCGACCCTGCCCGGGGTCGGGGGTGGGCGCATCGGTTGCGATGAAAACGCGGCAGTTATCCTTGTAGTTGAAGGGTGAATACTCGACCTGCGTCTCGGCTACTTCGCCGCCTACTTTTTCCTGAAACGTATCGATGCTCGTGCCGTCGGATAGGGTGGCGCTGGTGAGGATGGCTGCGGTTTGTCGGCTGAAGAGTGCTTCGCGTAAGTAGGGCGCCACGTCGAGTGGTGCGCTGCGTAGAGTGATGAGTTGTCCCTTTTTGCCGCCGCGCTCTAGCCAGTGCACATGGTCGTCTTCGGCGAGTGTCACAAACCCGTTGATGGCATCGCGGTAGCCCATGATACGGCGGCGGTGATCTTTGAGCTCATCCTGCACGCGCTCGTTGTCGCTCTTCTGAATGAGTGCGCCGAGGCGCTCCGCGACCGCCTTGAGTGGGCCGGATACGATGTTATCACAGAAGTCGGCTTCGTGAATACGGAGGATGGAGCGCTTCGTCAGGAAGGTGTCGCCTAGATAACTGAAGAACTCAGCCGCTGCAGTGATGGCATCGTCGACGGCATCGTGATCCCATTTCTGGCCGTGCTTGCGGAGGATGCCGCGATTGGTGCGTGGATTGTAGACACGTTTGAGCGCACGGTCGACGGCGTAAGAACTCGCATGGAGTCCGAAGTGGTCGGTCGCAATCGCAGGGATGCGGTGCGCTTCGTCGAGCACCACGAAATCATCGGGCAGCAGAATACCGCGGGCGTCACCTTTGGGCGGCATGCCGGCGTTGATCAGAGCAAACAGGAGGCTGTGATTCACGATCACGCAGTTCGACGTCAGTAGTTTCTTGCGTGCGCGTTGGTAAAAACAGGTGGCAGGATCGCAGTTCTTTTTTGAGCAGGTGGAACTGTCGGCGTTCACGGCGTCCCAGACATCGGGGAGTGGCGCGGGGGAGAGCTCTTGAACGATGCCGTTCTTGCTACTGGCCGACCAAGTTGCGAGACGGATCAGTTCTTTCTTGGCGTCGCTTTCGAGGAATTCGGTTTGTTTGCCGGATTGCGCATCTTTGATGGCGTTGCTTAGACGGGTCGTGCAGCAGTAGTTGCCTTTGCCGACCATGAGTGCGGTTTTGAACTCAGCGTAGCGCTTCAGTTCGGGCACGGCGTTGAACAATTGGCGGCAGATTTTCAGATCCTTGCTGCGGATTTGTTCCTGCAGAGTGATCGTATGACTGGAGACGATGAGCGGTCGCTCAGTATTGATCGAGTGGATCAGGCCAGGGATCAGGTAGGCGAGGCTCTTGCCGACACCGGTGCCAGCTTCGAAGAGCAGGGGCTTATTCGTCTCTAGCGACTGCGCGGTGCTCAGTGCCATGGCCGCTTGTTGCGGACGGTGGTCGAGTTCGAGGACGGTTTGTAAAGTGCCACCTTCTTTGAAAATCGAGTCAATGAGCGCGACGAGATAGCCCTGTGTGACGGGGGTGCCTCCTGCGTTTTCTATGAGTCCGATCATCTTGGTTCTCAGCGGTGAGTGTAATTAAAGGAAATAGATGAACATGGATTCACCGAGTTGGAAAGTCCGGAACGTATGAAAACTGCTAAAACTAGCGGATTGGTTGGAAAAGGCATTTTAGGGCGCAGGTTGCTTGGAATTCGGGGATGCGTGCAAGCGCGATAACCACAAACAGTATTATCTCTGGACGGGATAATGGTTGTGGTTACGCCGCTCGCGGCGTTTTGGGTCGTTGGCGTGCTTAGGGTGAGTGACTTGCACGCTGCATATGCGCGCAAGCGCGATAACCACAAACAACATTATTTCTGGACGGGATAATTGTTATGGTTACGCCGCTCGCGGCGTTTTGGGTCGTTGGCGTGCTTAGGGTGAGTGACTTGCACGCTGCATATGCGCGCAAGCGCGATAACCACAAACAGTATTATCTCTGGACGGGATAATGGTTGTGGTTACGCCGCTCGCGGCGTTTTGGGTCGTTGGCGTGCTTAGGGTGAGTGACTTGCACGCTGCATATGCGCGCAAGCGCGATAACCACAAACAACATTATCTCTGGACGGGATAATGGTTGTGGTTACGCCGCTCGCGGCGTTTTGGGTCGGTGGCGTGCTTAGGGTGAGTGACTTGCACACTGCATATGCGCGCAAGCGCGATAACCACAAACAACATTATCTCTGGACGGGATAATGGTTGTGGTTACGCCGCTCGCGGCGTTTTGGGTCGGTGGCGTGCTTTGGGTGAGTGACTTGCACGCTGCATATGCGTGCAAGCGCGATAACCACAAACAGTATTATCTCTGGACGGGATAATGGTTGTGGTTACGCCGCTCGCGGCGTTTTGGGTCGGTGGCGTGCTTAGGGTGAGTGACTTGCACGCTGCATATGCGCGCAAGCGCGATAACCACAAACAGTATTATTTCTGGATGGGATAATGGTTGTGGTTACGCCGCTCGCGGCGTTTTGGGTCGGTGGCGTGCTTGTTTGGCACTTTCGTAGATCAAAATTGTCTGCTTGCCTCTGTTGCTCAGATCGGGAACCTAGCGACCTTCCATTTTTAGACTATGACAAAACCATTTATCATCATTCTTAGCCTCACCGTTGCGGTGCTTGGCGTGCTTTCGACTCAGCCTGCATTTGCGGAAAAATCGCAATTATTGGCCTATGCGGTGATTGCGCTGGCGCTTGTTATTTGTGTGCTCTCGTTCTGCGTGAAAAGTAGCTGCTGTGTGAAGTCTGAGCCTGTTGCGGCAGAGTCAGAGCCTGCTCCAAGCGTCCCAGAGACTCGCGCGCCTGAAATCGCGGCGATTCCTGAGCAAAGTGGCGAGGTGCAAGTCGCTCAACTGCTGTCACTGTTGCAAGAAAAAGGACGTTTCCTCGATTTCGTGATGGATGACATCAAAAGCGTGCCCGACGTCCAGATCGCGGCTGCTGCCCGCTTCGTGCATCAGGGCTGCCAGTCGGTCATGCAGAGTAATTTTAAAATCGAGCCCGTCGCAACTGTGGCCGAGAACCAAAGCATCACACTGGCCGAAGATTACGAGCGTGGCGATTATCGCCTCAGCGGTAAGATCGAAGGTCAACCACCACATACCGGCACCTTAAAGCATAAGGGCTGGAAGACGGCCTCCATCAGCTTGCCGAAAGTGATGGGCGACCGCGCAAATGCGAAGGGGGCTCACTTGCTGGCTGCTGCAGAGGTGGAGGTTCGGTAGGTAGTTTGGTTGGCTTATAACTTGCTTGGTAGCAACTAACGAAAGCCAGCTGTTTGGCTAGAGCGCACTGCTTTAATGGCGATAAATTCAGTTTAAATTAAATAAAAAATGTCGAAACAGTATAGTCTTGGAATCGACCTTGGCACTAGCAACTCGGCCTTGACGGTCGCTACGCTGGCTGACGGGAAATTGAATGATCTCTCGGTGTTGCAGGCGGTTGGGCCGAACACGGTAGAGGAGCGTTCGGGCTTGCCGTCGAATGTGTATATCGCGGCGGCGGATGAATTTCCGGCGGATGCGTTTAATCTACCTGGCTTTGAGTCGTCGGGCTCGCGGATCGTGGGAGCGTTTGCGCGTCAACATGGTGCGCAAGTGCCAGACCGTCTGGTCGCTTCGGCCAAGTCGTGGCTGTGCAGCACACAGATTGATCATCGTCAGCCGATTCTGCCGTGGCAGTCCACCAGTGTGACCGATAAGCTGTCACCGATCGATGCCTCGCGTTTGTATCTGGAACATCTCGCGTATGGTTTTACCGCGGCGGGACAGGCGGCGAGCAGTGACTGGTCGGTTGAAAATACCAATGTTATTTTGACGGTGCCTGCGTCGTTCGACGAAGTCGCGCGTTCCTTGACTTACGAAGCGGCGGAAGCGGCTGGCTTGGGCGCGGTCACTTTGATGGAAGAGCCGCAAGCTGCGTTTTATGCCTGGCTCTCGCAGGCGGGCGCTGATTGGCGCAAAGCAGTGAGCACGGGCGACATTATTTTGGTCTGCGATGTCGGTGGCGGCACCTCTGACTTTAGCCTGATCTGTGTGTCCGAAGTGGATGGCGACTTGGAGCTGGAGCGTATTAGCGTCGGCGAACATTTGCTGCTCGGTGGCGACAATCTCGATTTGGCGTTGGCGCATGTGTTGCGCTATCAAATGGATGGCGAAGGTAAGACGATTGATGATTGGCAGTTTCTGGCATTGATCCACGCCTGTCGCCAGGCAAAGGAAGCATTGTTTGAAGATCTTAGTTTGGGTGAAGTGCCGGTTTCGGTGCCATCGCGTGGGTCGTCGATGTTTGCGGGAACTGTGGCGACGACGCTCAGTCGTGCAACGCTGTCGCAGATCGCGCTCGACGGCTTCTTGCCGATGATCGAGCCGACGGTGATGCCTGAGGAGCGCAGTTCGGCGGGCTTGCAGGAATTCGGTCTTTCGTATGAAGCAGATCCGGTGTTGAGCAAACACCTAGCTCGCTTCCTCACTCGCAGCTTACAAAATGTGCAGGCCAACCCCGCGCTGGCTGGGAAATTTAACGAGTCCGCACTCGGCGGCACATTCCTACGCCCGACTGCGGTCTTGTTTAACGGTGGATTTTTCAATGCAGCGCCTGCGCGTGAGCGTGTGTTGTCCTTGCTGAATCAATGGACGGGTGAGGCCACGGTTCGCGAACTGGCGGGTGCGCGTTATGACAAAGCAGTGGCCCATGGTGCGGCTTACTACGGTCTCAATCAATTGACGGGTAGCGGTGTGCGTGTGAAGGCAGGCGCGTCGCGTAGTTACTATATCGGTCTCGAAACTGCGGGTCTCGCGATTCCTGGATTTAAGCCGCCGCTGAAGGCCTTGTGCGTCGTCCCGCAAGGAATGGAAGAGGGCACTGAAGAAGTGCTGGATTCGAAAGAGTTCGGTCTCGTGACAGGCGAAGAGGTGACTTTCCGTTTCTTTAGCTCATCGGTGCGTTCCGGTGATGTCGTCGGCACCGTGTTGTCGGATGCGGAACGAGAGCTTGAAGAAACACTGGAGCTTAAGACGGTGCTGACACCATTGGAAGGGCACGCGACTGGCGAAGCGGTTCCGGTAAAGATCCACGCCAAAGTCACCGAAATGGGCACGCTGGATCTATGGATGCAGCACACACGCTCGGATCACAAGTGGAAGCTGGAGTTCGCTGTCCGCACGAATTAGAAATAGAAAGCAATCTTGTCGTCGGGGCTTTGCTCGCCGAAGACCGCACTCGTGGAGTCTCGGTCGTCGCAAGCAACGCCCCTACAAACTGAATTAAAAAATGGCTGCTCGTTACTTTATCGGCATTGACCTTGGCACTAGTAATTGTGCGCTCTCTTACATCGATTCGAAAGATCCGTCTGCGGGCACGCAGGTGTTTTCGATTCCTCAATTTGAGTCGCTCGACACGGTGCGTGAACGCACGACCTTGCCCTCGTTTTGTTATTTCTTGAGCGATGCTGAGAATGCCACCTTGCAGGAAAAGGAGGATGCGGCGTGGAGTCAGGAAACCGTGGTTGGTTTACTGGCGCGTGATCGTGCGGCTTCGGAGTCGGAGCGCACGATTAGTTCGGCGAAGTCGTGGCTGTGTCACGCGGGGATCGATCGTGAGGCGAAACTCCTGCCGTGGAAAAGCACGGCGATTGCGGACGAGCAGAAACGCTCAGCAGTTGAGGCGAGTGCGGCGTATCTGGATTATTTACGGTTCGCATGGGATCAAACCATTGGCGCAACGGATAAGCAGTCGCAGTTCGATCGGCAGGATGTCGTCATCACGGTGCCAGCTTCGTTTGATACGGTGGCGCAACGCCTGACGCTGGATGCGGCCGAGCGGGCGCACTACCCGAAGGGCACGCGATTGCTGGAAGAACCGCAGGCGGCGTTCTATGCGTGGTTGGAGCAACATCCGAATGTTGAGGAGTGGGAGCAAGTGATTGCAGGGCTGAGTGAGCAACCGAAGGTGGTGCTGGTGTGTGATATCGGCGGCGGCACGTCTGACTTTAGTTTGTTTGAGTTGGCCTTGCAGGCAGGAGAGGCACTTCCGAGTGTGCGCCGCATTGCGGTGAGCAATCACATCTTGTTGGGCGGTGATAATGTTGATCTTGCGTTGGCGCACCAAGCCGAGGCGAAGCTGTCGCAATCAGAGCCTTTGTCGTCGAAGACGTGGAGTCAGTTGACTGCGCAATGCCGTGACTTGAAGGAACGTGTGCTGTCGGCCGCTGGCGATGCGGGCGAGGTATTCACGATCGCACTCGCTGCGGAAGGGGGCAATTTGTTTGCTTCGGTGCAAACGGTGGCGCTGTCACGTAGTGAGATTCTGAATACAATTTTGGAAGGCTTCTTTCCGCACTGTGAATCTGATGTGCAACCAGAGAATAAGAGCGGCGGGCTGCGTGAGATCGGGTTGCCGTATGCGCAGGACTCGGCGATCACGCATCACTTGGCGGACTTCATTCGTCAGCGTAAAGTGGATGCGATTTTGTTTAATGGTGGCAGCCTCGATTCGGAGCAGGTTCAGGATCGTCTCGTTGCGCAAGTGGCGCATTGGCAAGGCGCCACGCCTGCGTGCTTGACCAATGATCAGTTGGATTTGGCTGTGGCTCGTGGTGCGGCGTGGTATCAGGCGAGTCAGCAGCGCGAACATGCGACTACGATTGAAGGCGGCTCAGGGCATAGTTTTTACATCGAGGTGAGTGTGCCGACCAAGCGCGGCAAGAAAAAGAAGGGCGGCGCAAAGACGGAAACACGGTTGGTCTGTGTGTTGCCGCAAGGCAGTCCCTTGGAGGAGTCGACGCGGATTGTATCGTTGAATCTACAGTTGAAGGTGAATACGCCCGTGCAATTTCAGGCTTACACGTCGACCTGTCGTGAGCAGGATAAAGGCGCGGAGCTGGTTGCGCATAACGAGCACGATTTTCATAAGTTGCCGTCGATGCATACCATGGCGCAGTTGCCGCCTGAGGAACCGATGCCGGAAGACGGCAGCGTGCCAATTCATTTGGAAGCGCACCTGAATACGCTCGGTATTTTACGCGTGAATTGCGTGAGTGTGCGACGCATTCAGGGACAGAATCGCAACTGGCGTCTGGAGTTTAATTTGCGTGAAAGCGCAGCAGATACTGAGGATGCGCCGCGCGGGAAAGTTGCCGATATTGGTATCAGCACGGAAGATCTGGTTGCGGCGAAGGCTGCGATTGAGTTGGCCTTTGACCGTGACGTGACGAAGCCTGCGCAAGCCGCTGGGATGCTAAAGGCGCTGGAAGCGATTTGCCATCAAGGGCGGCGCGAATGGAATGTGCCGCTGATTCGTGAACTGTGGCAGCCATTGAGTCAGTGTATTACGCGGCGTGATATTTCGCAGGAGCATGAATTGGCGTGGCTGAATGCGGCGGGCTATTTGCTGCGCCCGGGGTATGGGCATCCGCTAGACGAATATTATTTGCGCACCTTATGGTTGATTCAGGAATTGGATTTGGCGTTTGTGACGAGTAAGGCGAACCGCGAGCAATACTTTTTGCTGTGGCGTCGTGTGGCTGGCGGTCTGAGTCAGACGCAACAAGAGAGTCTCTATGACGAGTGGATTGAAAAAGTGCTGCAAGATACCAAGCAGTCTTACGAACCTGCGCGCATGCTCGGCGCGTTTGAGCATTTGTCGACAGATAAGCGCTTGGCCTTGGCGCATCATTTCACGCAGAGCATTGAGACGCGCAAAGAGAGCTTTTGTGATCACTCGATTTGGGCGCTCGGGCGCTTGCTGAGCCGTGTGCCGCTGTATGGCGGTGAACACGCATTGCTCGATCCAATTGAAGTTGAGAGAGCCTTTGATGCACTGGAGCCTCTTGATTGGACGCGTGATAATCTCAGGAATATGCCGCAGCTCTTTGTGCAGGCGGCACGCATCGTAAACAATCGCGACCACGATGTGACGCAGGAAGTGCGCGAGCGCATTTTAGCGAAGGCGGTGGAGTCTGGCGCCAGTGAGAAACGCTTACTGCCTTTGCGGGAATACACACCGATCGACGCGAAGGATATTCAGCAGCTCTTTGGTGAGTCCTTGCCGACGGGGTTGAGTGTGCAGGGGTGAGAGGAAGAAGGCTGAGAGCTGAGGGGGGAGACCTGAAAGGAAGTGATGTAAGTCGGTGGCTTCCTTGCCTGACATGAGCTTGTCGAATGTAGGTGGCTAGCCGCTTGGAGGGGTGGGATCAATCGCCTTTTCGGTCGAGCACCTAAAGAAACTCGACTACGCTCATTACTCCGCTGTGTTTGGCGTTTACGTCTGCATCCTGAACCGATTCTGTGGAGGCACTATGACTATTGAGCCGGATACTTTCGTTGATCTTTCCACCACACGCGGCGCGATGCGCACGCATTTGTTCGTGCCGGCAGGCGAGGGGCAGCACCCTGCGGTGATTTTTTATTCGGAGATTTATCAAATGACGGGGCCGATCCGCCGCATGGCGGCAGCGTTGGCGGGGCATGGGTTTCTCGTGGCGGTGCCTGAAGTGTATCACGAGTTTGAAGCGGCTGGCACGGTGCTTGAATATGATCAAGCGGGCACGGAGCGTGGCAATGAGCTCAAGTTTACTAAAGAGCTCGATTCGTCGGATGAAGATGCCGCAGTCGTTTCTCAGTTCTTGGCTACGCATCCTCGTAGCACGGGGCAAGTCGGCAGCTTCGGTGTTTGCCTCGGCGGTCACCTTGCGGTGCGTGCTGGCTTTCAACCGCTCGTCTCGGCCGTGGCGGCATTTTATCCGACCGATATACATTCGGGGACTTTGGGTGCCGGCAAGCAGGATGACACACTGGTGCGGTTTGCCGGTGTTCCGACGCCGTTCCTTTTTGTGTGGGGCCGGCAGGATCCGCATGTTCCACTTGAAGGTCGTCGAGCAATTGCTGCCCGTCTGGATGAGGTGAATGCGGATTATGAGTGGCACGAGTTCAACGCAGCGCATGCCTTTCTGCGTGACGAAGGCCCGCGCCATAATCCCGCAGTGGCCCGCAACTGTTTCGACTTACTGCTGCGGTTCTTTGACGAGAAGCTGCGCTGAGAATAGAAATATAACATTTTTAGGGATCCTAATCGTAATCTTACTCATACTCTTAATCCTCTGGGTGAAATCGTGAGGTCTTCTTTGCGGCGCTTTGAGTATGAGTCTGAGTATCCTAAATTCGGAAGTAGGCTTAGGTTCAGTTTCTTAAACCGTTAATGCACGTTAATGCACGTTAATCAGAGCCAGAGCCATGATAGCGATGGCCTGACAGACGAATGGCAATTTTAAGAAAATCGGCAAGTCTGCTAAATCCATGTATTTCTGCTATCCTATTAACGTCCATTAACGTTAATTAACGGTTCAACTCATTTTTTATAATTATGAGTAGGATTAAGGGTAAGAGCATTGGCGATTGAGGCGGTTGCTCACTTTTTTTGCATTTTTATAAATTGGCACGGAATCTGTTGATATCCGATGTGTCGCACGATGCGGCACCTTAAATAAATCAACACACATAATAAGGAGATACATACTATGAAACTGAATGACGCAGGTGAACTTAACAATTGGGTAATCGAGCTACGCGACGGATCCCTACTGGTTCAGCGTCACTTTTGTTTCGAGGCTCAAGCGGATGTCGATACGTTCATTAAGCATATCGGTAAATTCATGCGGAGCCCGAGCTTGATGGTATCGATCAATCAAAAGTCGATTTCGCCAGCAACCGTGGTTGTTTCGATTAATTTACTACCAGAGCGCGTGTTGCTTGAGGCTGCAGGTGAAATCGCGAAAGCGTGTGAAGTTGAATTCGCGAGCCTGACTGGAGAATTACGCGAAGTCGCCGCATAGGTTCTATCGCTTCAGATCTGTTTTTTAGCAAAGACCCTTGGTTCCATATAGGAACCAAGGGTCTTTTTTTGTTTGGGAGGGACGAGCTCCGCCTCGTCTTTGCGGTGTGCTGGTGCTGTGGTTGAGGGCAGTGGATCGGTGCTAAGGCTCGGCTGACGGCGCGGAGGCCATCCCTCCCGCGGTGTTACACTTTGGGAGGGATGAGCTCCGCCTCGTCCTTACGGTGTGTTGGTGCAGTGGTTGAGTGCTGTGGTTCGGTGCTGAGGCTCGGCTGACGGCGCGGAGGCCATCCCTCCCGCGGTGTTACACTTTGGGAGGGATGAGCTCCGCCTCGTCCTTACGGTGTGTTGGTGCAGTGGTTGAGTGCTGTGGTTCGGTGCTGAGGCTCGGCTGACGGCGCGGAGGCCATCCCTCCCGCGGTGTTACACTTTGGGAGGGATGAGCTCCGCCTCGTCCTTACGGTGTGTTGGTGCAGTGGTTGAGTGCTGTGGCTCGGCTGACGGCGCGGAGGCCATCCCTCCCGCGATTTTTGTTCGCAGCTTGCGTTTGTTGCTCATTTGTTCATGTTTATTGCATGTCGGAAAACCAATGCCCTAATCGTAAGCGCCCGGTGCATTTGCCTTCGATGGCTAAGGGAAACCGATCCTCGATTCAATTTGTGACGGTGTGTGTGAAAGAGCGTCGTCCGATTTTAGCTAATGAGCGAGTGCATACTCTGCTTCGGGAATTGTGGTCTGACAGTTCAGTGTTTATGGTGGGGCGCTATGTGATCATGCCAGATCACATACATTTATTTTGTGCGCCGAATGCATTACCGAGTCCGTCGTTGAAACCTTGGGTGGGCTATTGGAAGTCGTGTTTCGCTAGCAGTGCGAAGCTGGGGCAAGATGGAAAATTGTGGCAACGAGACTTCTGGGATCGTGAATTACGCACTGGAGAAAGTTACTCGGAGAAGTGGGCGTATGTGTTCAATAATCCTGTTCGGGCGGGTTTGGTGCAGAAAGCGGAGGATTGGCCGTATGCAGGTGAGATGTTTCCTTTGTCATGGCATGATTGACTAGTAGCACGTCTTGTGTGGGAGGGATGAGCTCCGCCTCGTCCTTACGGTGTGTGGGTGCATTGGTTGAGTGCAGTGGCTCTGTGCTGAGGCTCGGTGCTGAGGCTCGGCTGACGGCGCGGAGGCCATCCCTCCCGCAGTGATTTGTTTGGGAGGGACGAGCTCCGCCTCGTCTTTGCTGTGTGCTGGTGCAGTGGTTGAGTGCTGTGGATCGGTGCTGAGGCTCGGCTGACGGCGCGGAGGCCATCCCTCCCGCAGTGATTTGTTTGGGAGGGACGAGCTCTGCCTCGTCTTTGCGGTGTGCTGGTGCAGTGGATCGGTGCTGTGGATCGGTGCTGAGGCTCGGCGGACGGCGCGGAGGCCATCCCTCCCGCAGTGTTACACTTTGGGAGGGATGAGCTCCGCCTCGTCTTTGCGGTGTGCTGGTGCTGTGATCCGGTGCTGAGGCTCGGCTGACGGCAGCGTAGAACGCGGCAAGCGCGGAGGCCATCCCTCCCGCAGTTGCCGTTCCAAACGCTTTTATGTGGCAATGTTGCTGGGGATGCGTAACTTTTTCTAAAAAAGTTCTAAGAAAGTCACAGTTCGTCCGTCTACACACTAGAACGAACTATAAAGATGAACGCCTTCACCCCGAACCCCTACGCAATTTGAGCTCATCCGGCACAGCAGATGAGGCGACTCAGCGCGTGCAGCAGCGCCGATTGATTGGGCTGTTCCATGACTTGGAATCGCCGTTGCTGGGATTTGCGCACCAAATGGTCAAAAATGAGCAGCTCGCTCAGGATGTAGTGCAAGAGGCGTTTTTACGGCTGCAAAAGAATTTGGCGGAGGTGGAACACCCGAAAGCCTGGCTGTATACGACGGTGCGCCGGCTGGCGATCGATAGTCTGCGTAAGTCGAGTAAGGTGGTGCCGTTCCCGCGCACGGAGGATGCGGCAGAGGTGGAGCCCGAGGATCCTTCGCCGTCACCCGATGAATTATCTGAAATCGATGAGCGCACTGGCCTGATGCGGGTGTGCATTGAGCGCTTGAAACCGCGCGATCAGCATTTGGTGCGGCTCAAATTCATCGATAATTTAAGCTATAAACAAATTTCGGAGCGCATGGAGATGACTGTTAGCAATGTCGGCTACAGTCTACACCACGCGCTCAAATCATTAGAACTAGAACTCAACAAGGAGGGCATTACACAATGAGTGATTCAGACCCCAGAAGTTTGAGAGAAGAGCTGGAGCTCCGTGTGGTCGCTTTATTGACTGGCGAACTCAGCGAAGTGGACGCGGATGAATTGGAGAAGATCCTGACGGTGGATGCCGAGCTCTCGGCTTACCGCGACCGCATGGCGGTCTTGATTGGCCATGTGCATGATGCGCGTGACGAGATTGCGCCGCCCGTCGCGAACGCAGCGATGCGCCTGAGCCCCGAACGTCGGGCAGAGATCTTCCAAGATGTGGACGCCGCGGAGTTTGAACCGCGCGAGGAACCAAAGCGTGTCTCATGGAAGATGCGTGTCTTTGAAATCGCTGCGGTGTTTGCGGTGTTGTTTATCCTGGCTGGGATTTTAATTCCTACGGTGGGTGCTGTGAAGATGAAGTCCAGCAGGGTCGCCTATGAACATGAGGCTAGAGCCGAAGAGCGGGTTCATACCTTTAATATGGAATCGTCTGAGGATGTGTTGGCCAGTAAAGACGAACTCTTTGCCTTAGCTCCGGAACTTCCGATGGAGAGCCTTAAGGCTGCGCCACAAACGCCCCATGCCATAAAGCTCTCTCCACGTAGCAAGTCGATTCCTCAGCCTGTTGCTTCGCAATCAGCTTGGGGCGTGGAAGTTGCTGAACAGGAAATTTCGGACTCATTCGAGATGAATACGAGTCATGGTATCGGAGGTGGTTCGTCACCACTAGGTGGAAGCTTAAGGGATGCTGACGAGGGGGACTCTTCCAGGTGGAGGAGCCAACAGATACGTGCGTCGGAGGTGGACAAAATAGAGAGTGACGCTTCTTCGGTTGCTTATGGCACTGTGCAGAGTGATGGTTTCAAAAAAGAGAAGCGGAGGATGGATCTAGCGGAGGAGACGCTTTCTGAATTTGTCGGCAATGATGCAAGTTCTATGGATGGGAAGGACGGATTGCTGGCAATGGGGGACCTGAACTTAGGCCGAGCGGGTGGCTCTGGAGTGGTTATGGCGGATACGGATTATGATGCTTCTGGCCCAGTTGATCCATTCGCGGCTCGAAGTGCGCGGCCTGTAGTGACGAATGCGCCTCGGCCATCGTCTCCACCAGTGGATGCCTTCGCCGCGCCATCGAGCGGTGGCTATGCGGGAGAACGCTCTAAAGGATTTGTGGATCGGTTTGCGGCGCCGAGTCAATCGTCAGCGGTAGTCAGCCGTGGGACGGTCGTTGAAGAGCATTTATATGCAGGCGAGCCGATCTATTATGATGGTGAGTATTCTGGGCCAGAAGGTGTTATTTCGATTACTGCTGGCACACCGCAAGACTTTGTTGTGAATCGTGGGGTTCCGCCAAACGTGACTCTTGGCACTTTGATGAAAGTTGCGGATCCGTATGCGGGGCCTGCGACTGCTTCGGAGAAGCCTGCTGAGTTGCTGAAGCTAGGACGTAAGCAATATCTTAATGGCGACTATGATGGGGCTGCTGCGACATTTGCAGAAGTTCAGTCTCAAGATCCTTCGAATCGCGAGGCTCAGTTATTTCAGGGACGTATCGGCCAGATTACAAGTGAAGTGAAGGATCGTCAAAAGGGTATGACTCGTCAGCAGATGCTTGCTCAGGTTTCTCAGTCGTGGGAGCGACCTAAGGTGTTTGATGTGGAGGGCGAGTCAGATGAGGTGGTGAATTCTTCTATCCTACACAAAGAGAAGTCCATTGTGATCCCGCGGGTTAACTTCAGTGGAATGCCGCTCAGTCAGGTGATTGCGACTCTGAATGAACTGTCGGTTGAATATGACCCAGAGCAGGTTGGCGTCCCGATTGAGTTTACGCCTGTAAATGGAAAGGATCCTCGTGTTAACATCTCACTGCGCAATTTAAACCTGGATCGAATTGTGGAATTCGTTACGCAGCAAGTGAACCACTCATATGAAGTGACTGATTCGGGGATTCGTGTTCAACCGGCAGTTGCGATGGCAGCAGCGCCTAAAAAGCAGAAAGCCACGCTCACACCCAAAGCTGAAAAACAAACCGTTGATGCACCGATCTCAACCTTCTCGCTGAACGTGAGTAATGTCTCCTTTAAGTTGGCGCAGGCTGCGTTGAACAGCTCACGGGTGCCGGATGCATCGTTGATTCGATCAGAGGAATTCGTGAACAGCTTTGATTATCGTGATCCGATTCCTCAAGGGAATGAGGCGGTCTCGTTGAATTGGGAAATTGCAGATCTGCCGTATGCGCATGGTCGTCAGGTGATTCGTTTCTCGTTGCAGACGCAGGCCGCAGGCCGGATGAAGGCGCAGCCATTGAACCTGCATTTGTTGGTGGATAATTCTGGCTCAATGCAGCGTCCGGATCGTCGTGCGATTTTGGAGCAGAGCTTACAGTCGCTAAAGGATAAGCTGCAGCCGCAGGATGAACTCAGTATCGTGCTGTTCGCGCGTCAACCGAAGCTCATCGCAAATGCGAGCACGCACGATGCGCAACAGGTGGCTGTCGATCAGGCACTGGCATATCGTCCGGAAGGCGGCACCAATTTGGAGGCGGGTCTGTCTGCGGCGTATGAGAATGCGCAACGTAACTTTGATCCGGCTGCGAGCAATCGCGTGATTCTAATGACGGATGGCGCGGCGAACTTAGGTGATGTCGATGGCACTGCGTTGGCTGACTTAGTAGTCGAGCAACGCAAGCAAGGGGTCGCTCTAGATGCCTTTGGTATCGGTTGGGACGATTATAATGATGCGCTATTGGAAGAGATCACACGCAATGGTGACGGACGCTATGGCTTCCTGAATTCGGCGGAGGATGCCGCACAGGACTTTTCAGAAAAGTTGGCGGGTTCGTTGCGGGTGGCTGCAGCGGACGTGAAGGTGCAAGTGATTTGGAATCCCGAGCGTGTGACGACGTATCGCCAAGTCGGATACGATTTGCATCAGCTCAAGACTGAGGACTTCCGCGACAACACGGTGGATGCCGCAGAGATTGGCGAGGCTGAGGCGGGCACTGCACTGTATGTCGTGCAGATCAATGACGACCCGAATGTGATCGGTAGCTTGGGCACGTTGCAAGTGCGCTACCGTGATCCGTCGACAGGGCTGTATCATGAGCAGAAGTGGCCACTTGAAATGCCGCGTGCGATTCCATCGCTCGACGTCGCGAGCCCTGCGCTGCGCCTGGCAACGACGAGTGCACTCTTTGCAGAGCGCCTCGCAAATAACCCGTATGCACGGGGCTATAGTTTCAGCGAGCTCTCGTCCCTGACCAATGATTTACCCGAGGCGTTTCCGACCCAGCAACGCGTCGTCGAGTTACAGAACATGATCAACAACGCCGGAATGCTGATGGGGGAGAGGTGAGAGACTTGAGATGGGAGAGATTGGAGACTTGAGGGCTGAGACTTGAGAGAGGATTAGGATTAGGATTAAGATTAAGATTAGGATCGGAGGATTTGAATATTATGAAAATTAGACTGAATTTACCTGCCGCGTTACTTTGGATTGTTTGTGTGATGCTGAGCTGCTTGCCGCTCAGCGCCAAGGAGGCCGCTTATAATGTGGATGGTCTGACGTTTGATGGGAGCAAGGGGAGCATTACGATTCAGGCGATGATTAGTGATCCTGCCGCTGATGAGAAAGATGAGCAGTTGATCTACTCGCTGCATGCGGATGCGACACTCGCAGTTGAGCAAGCGTCGTTGGTGCAAACCACGGTGCTGACGGCGGAGGTGAAGCATGGTAAGTTAGAAGTGATCGAGCTGGCTGTGACTGGAACGTTGCCGATTGAGCGTGTGTCGGGTGACGGGGTGAAGTCTTGGAGTCTGGAACGCCCCGGGCTTGCCGATGACGGCGAGGGCAGTGGCTTGCGTTTATTAGTCGAGTTGAAAGAGCCAATTGAGGCTGGCACCTTTGTCTGCACTGTTACGGCACGTCAACGCGAGGCGAGTGCGCCCGGGCAGTTGGCGGGGTTATTTTTTACACCGCCCGATGCAGATTTGTTGACGGGTTCAATGCTCGTATCGACTGCGGTCGGTTTACGTGTTGTGCCGAGTGAGACTCAGGGCTTGCGCGCCATCGAAAGCATTGGCCAGCGAACCTTGTCGTATGCGTTCAATGGCGGAGGTCAGTCTTTGCGTCTAAATGTTGAGCCTTTGATGCACCCGAATGTGACGTTTGATGATTTTGAATTAGCGGGGGAATTCATGGATGGACGCTTTAGCTTTGTTATGACGGGTGTGCTCAATGTGCTCAACGCAGGTGATTACAAGTTGCCCTTACTCGCGGGAAATGCGGCGTTTTCCGCAGCGCCTGTGGTTGAGGGCGCTAAGGTGCTGTTTGAGCGCAATCAATATTACGTGCATGTCGAGGAGCCTGGTGAGTATCCGACGTGTTTAGAATTTGATGCACGGGTCGCCACGCATGCGGGTCGCAGTGTGGTGAGCTTTGATCTGATCGATTCGGCACTTCAGCCGATCCGGGTGACGGGATTGCCGGTGGTTGCCGATCAAGTGCGACTCAATGGCGTGCCGACCAAGGCCGATGGTGATGCCTTGACTGGCAACCTAGCGGGCAATGGAAAGCTTTCCTTAGTCTGGACTGATCCCTCGTGGAAGCGACCCGAGGCGGTGGAGGCGGCTTTATTTTATTCGGTCGAAAGCGTGTCGCAACTAGCTGTTGGGCCAGGCTTGATTCGCCAAGTGAGCGACTATCAAGTGCAGGTCATGCAGGGCACGCTGCGTAATTTGGTTTTCGATCTAGAGGGTGTCGGCGAAATTACTCAGGTCACCAGCGATTCGATTTTGCGATGGCAAGTTTTGCCGAATCCAGAGGATGCGGCGCGACAGCAACTGGTGCTAGAGTTAAACAAAGACTACACGGGAGACTTCTCTATTCGTGTGCAGTCGCAATATGCGATGGACGCGTTTCCGACACAGGCCGATCCGCTCCGAGTCGTGCCACAGGGAGCAATTCGTTACAGCGGTTATATTCGAATTGTGAACGTCGGCGCGGTTTCGATCGATGTGCCAAAGGCGCAGGGCTTTGCTCAAATCTCACCAGAATATTTTCCAGCTCAGAACACCGTGGTCGAAGGCAGTGGTCAGGTGCTGGCGTATCGGTTCTCGGATGTGAACTTCGACTACACCGTGCAGGCCGAAAATATTTTGCCCGAGGTGTCAGTCTCGCAGTTGCTGATGTATCATGTCGGACTTGAAGATCAGAGTCTGCGCGCTGAGCTTGAGTTGACGATTCGTGAAGCACCACTGCGTGATTTCTTTATTCAAATACCAAAGGGTTATTCGTTGTCAGATCTGAAGGCACCGAAGCTTGCCGATTATTTCGTTCTAGAAAATGCGGAGGACGGGAATCAGTTACGCCTCGTCTTTTCACAGCCGATCTCGGGGCGTCAAGTGATTGAATTAGAGTTGGAGGATAATCGCAAACTGACAGCGGGTTCCTGGGCCTTACCGAGCTTTCAGGCCCAGGACGTTAAAAATGTGCGCGGCCACGTGGGCGTGTCGGTGGATCCTGGCTTGCGTGCCAGTGTGCAGAGCATCGAAGGTTTAAGTGAGCAGGCGCCGAATTTCTTTCCGAAGACCGTGGCGAATTTGCAAGTCGCGCTACGTCTGCGCGAGGTCGATTGGGCTGCGACTTTAGAAGTCGAGCAACTGCCGCAAGCGATTCAAGCCGATGCCTTGCATTTGTATTCGGTGGGTGAGGGGCGCATCTATGGGAGTTCGGTGATGAACTTTATTATATCCGGAGCACCTGTATCGGAATTTAAAATACAAGTTCCGGAGTCGATGCAGAATTTAGATTTCGTTGGGCGTGATGTGCGCGGCTGGTCGCCGTTGGGTGAAGGGCTGTATGTAGTTGAACTACACACGCCGGCGTCCGGTGCATATACTTTGCTGGCGACGTATGAGTCGCAGTTCGAATCACAGGGTGAGCGTGTTGCCTTTGCGGGAGTCGCTCCGCAGGGCGTCGCGTCCGAGCAGGGCTATGTAGTGGTGGTGAGTAACTTCCCCTTTGCGTTGAATGCGGTGGAGTCGAGTGCTGGGCTGCTGCGCTTGGAGCCGAACGAAATTCCTTCCGAGTTTCGTTTGCTGTATGATTCCAAAGTGCTGGCGGCGTTTCAATACACGGCGCGGCCGATGCAAGTGGAGCTTGAGCTGAAGTCGTTCGCACAAGCGGCTGGTATGGATCAAGTGATCGATTTCGCTGAATTAAAGACACAGATTTCGCGCGATGGTGAAATCCTCACTGCGGTCGATTTGATGCTCAAGAGCAAGGGGCAGACACATTTTCGTATGCAGGTGCCCGAGGGGCATCGTATTTGGTCGGCTTTAGTTGCGGGTGAGAAAGTGAGCCCGATCTCGGTGGCGGACGGCATCTTGCTGCCATTGCCTGCTGGGCAAGATCCGAACCGTGCAGTGCCAGTGAAATTGGAACTCGCATCGAAGGCAGACAATGCTGAGAAGCTCGTGATCACAGCGCCGGCATTGTTCGCACCTTCGCTGATTGTGAACTGGCAGTTGGATTCGGACCCGGGCTATGGCTTACGCTATCAGGGGGGAGATATTAGCTCGGCACAATTGAGCCCTGCAACGGATGGCTTTAGTTGGTTGCGCGGTGTTTTGGCCGGCGAGCGACGTCATCAACGCGTGGCATTGCTGCTGCTCTTGCTGAGTGGCTCGATTGGCATCTTTGCCGCGCGTTTATTCGTGTGTGGTTCAGGGCAGCATGGGCTGTTTTCGCGATTGTTTAAAATCTTTCTATTGGTTGGTAGTTTGCTGGCGCTAGTTTTCTTAGGCATGGTCTTAAGTAATAATAGTCCGCATTCGAGTGGGTTGCAGAATTCGATTACTTTGCGCACGCCGATCGAGTTGTCCTCGCAGCCTTTGAGCCTTGAGGTTGAGAATCGCTCTTACGATGAGACGCAGGTCGGAGTGATCGCACTGTGGCCTGCGGTGATCGGGGTCGCGCTATGGTGCTACGCTATGATGACAGATAAGCGCCGTCAGTTGCTATTGTCGGCTGGGTGGTTGTGCGTCTTTCTCGGAGCACTGAGTGGATTTGCTGGAGCGGAGTTATTTATTGCCTGCCTCATTCTGTTTTTCGTGGTGCATGTGATGCGGCCTTTCTGTGCGAAGTATTTGTTCGGCGGCGTCGTGCAGGCGTCTGTGTTGCTCGCTTTGGGATGCTTGGCCTTTACTCCTAGTTCGCACTTGGAGGCACGCACGCTCCAGTTGCCGGAACCTGCGGTGGCGCAAGAGTTGACGCAGTCGATTGAAGTGCAGGATGACATTGCGCATGTCGCTGCGGACTTGACCTGGGTGGCAGCAGCGGGCGAGCGCTATATATTTCTACGCGCGCCTGCGACATTGCTAGAAATGTCCAAATTGCCGAAGGGGCTGCGCTTGAGTAAGGTGAATGTGTCGTCACAGGTGAACTATCAACTCGAAGCCGAGACGGAGGGTAGCTATACGCTTAGTTATCGATATCGCGTGCCAGTGGTGTTGCAGGAGGATGGTCAGTCGAAGGTGCAACTGCCAACTGGTCTAGTCTTGAGTAATCAGGCCAGTATTCAGTTGCCGAATACAAATGTGACTTTGGAGTCGGAACAAGCGGTCACGGTGCAATCGATCAAAGCTCCCAAGGGTGCAATGCAATTTAAGGTGGTCTTTAAACCCGCTAGCGAAGTGTCGCTCGCATGGCAGCCAGAGCGTCGCGATAGCAGTCAAGAGGCTGCGGTCTATCATGCGGAGAGTTATGATCTATTTACGCCGCTGTCTGGGTTGATGAGTGGCTATCACCGTTATCGCGTGCGTTTAGCGCAGGGGCAGTTGGATAGTTTGAAGCTGAAGGTTCCTGAGGAGATGACGATCACTGCGGTGCAAGCGAAGCATATGGTAAATTGGCAGTTTGATCCGGATGCGCGTGAGTTGATGTTGTATTTTCAACCGGTGCAACTGTCGGAGTTTGAGGTGGCAGTCTTTTCGCAATATGCATCTGGAGAGCTGCCGTATCGACGGGTGGTGGAATCGCCACGTGTGATCGGTGCGGCGAGTCAGTTGGGTTTAGTGGCTTTAGCCACCGACGAAGAGGTGCAGGTGGGGGAGGTGGATCCTCAGGGTGCGACGACTTTGAACCTAGAAGATTTTCCTGCAGCGTATGCGCAGCAGCTCGCACATCTCGGGCGCGTGCCTGTGGTGCGTCGGGCGTATCGCTGGAGTGCGGAGTCGGGCTCGCTTGATGTGCAAGCTTTAGCCGTGCTGCCAGATGTGCGTGTTACCTCACAGCAGACGCTGTCGCTGGGCGAAGATCGTATTTTACTACGCGCTGAACTACAGGCGCAGATCAATCGTGCGGGTGTGTTTAAGCTGAGCCTGCCCCTGCCTGCGGATTACGATGTGGAGTCCGTCTCTGGGCAACAATTGAGCCATTGGAATGAGTCGACTGGCGCGGATGGTGCGCGCTCGTTGCAACTCCACTTGAAGGGCAAGACGCAAGGTGCGGTCGTTCTAAATGTGGGGCTGTCTGGGCCGGGGCTCGGTGACCAAGCTTCGTTTACGCCGAGCATTTTACAGCTTGAAGGAGCGGGGCGACACAGTGGCACCCTAGCGCTCGTGCCGGAGCTTGGGTATCGTCTCAATCCGACTGAGCGTGTGGCGGCGATTCAAATGGATCCCGCAGCAGCGGGCATGTCGCGTCAGAAGATGATGCTTTTCCGGATTCTCAATGAGAATGCACAGCTCGTATTTGATGTGGAACGCGTCGATCCGTGGGTCGAAGTCGAGCGTGTGCAGTCAGTGGCGATTCGTAGTGGGATGGTCGATGTGAAGGCGCGCTTTAATTTCCTCGTAGAAAATGCAGGGATTCGTGAGCAGCGTTTCCGTCTGCCTGAAGGTGCGCTGGGTGTGCAGTTCTCCGGCGATGCGGTGGCGGATCATCAAGAGGATGTGCCTAGCGAATGGACGGTGAAGTTGAATCAAAAAATGGTGGGTGCCTTCGTCGTTGAACTCTCGTATCAGATTCCAACACCGGATCAGCCCGATCAATTAACTGTGCAAGCCGTTGAGGCAATGGAAGTGAATCAGCAGTCGGGGTATCTCACTTTATTGCCACGTGGGCGACTTCAGCTGGTGCCACAGATGCAGGGCGATGCCTTGCAGAAAGCCGAAGCACAAATGATTGCGGCCAAGCTGCGAGGCGACTTGAAAGTGGACGAAGCCTCGCATGTGTATCGTTTGTTACGTCCCGATGTCAGTCTATTGCTAGATGTGAAGCGTCATGAAGTCGTGGAGCTCGTGCCGGCACAAGTGCGCGACGTGAAACTGACCTCGGTGCTTTCCGGAAAAGGCGCGATGTTGACCAAAGTAGCGTTGCAATTAGATCCAGGTGACAAACGTATGCTGCGGATTTCTTTGCCACCCGAAAGTGAATTTTGGTTTGGATTTGTGAATCAGCAAAGTGCATGGCCATGGCGCGAGGGCAGCGATATCTTGCTGCAATTGGAGGCGAACTCAGTGGCTGGGGCGGATGTGAGTGTTGAATTTTTCTATTCCACGCAATCCGTGATCGAAGACCGCCGCGATCTACGGGCGAGCTTGCGCGGGCCGCAGTTGGACTTGCCTCTAGAAAATATCTCATGGTCGCTCTTCTATCCCGAGACATGGACTGTCGAGGAGTGGGAAGGCAATATGACACAGGCTCAAGTGGACGTGCGCCGTGCGCGGGTGACTGATCTCTCCAGCTATATGCAATCAGAACAGCAGAATCGTATGGTGCAGAAGCGGAAGGCGGAGGGCTATTTGACGACGGCGAATAATTTGCGAGAACTGGGCAAGCAGCAGGAAGCGCGTCAGGCATTTTCCAGTGCCTACAATCTCTCTCAGTTTGATGATGCGTTGAATGAGGATGCCCGCGTGCAGTTGAAAAATGTGCGCGAAGAGCAGGCGTTGGTCGCTTTGGCGAATCGACGTAATGTCTTTATGAATGACAATCGTGGAGTCGTGCAGGCCAATGAGCAGATCGCGATCGATGAGTCGCAGCTGATGAACTACACCGACAAAATGGTGAAGGATGTCTTACGCGGAAATTCAGAAGAAGAGAACAACACACTGCGGCTTCTAGCTGCGCGTTTGATCGATCAACAGCAAGCCGTTCCGGTGAGCCCGCTCTCGATTCAGACCGTGTTGCCGCAACAAGGGAACGTAGCGACATTTACACGCTCATTGCAGATTAACGATCAGGCGGATCTGATTATAGAGCTCCGCGGCGAACGCACAGCGAGTCGTCGAAGTGGTGGCAATTTGATGGTCGTGCTACTGCTCGCGGGGCTGATCTTCGGCGTGTCAATTGTCTCACGCCCTAGGGATGGAGGGGGATGCTGCTGAGTTGTCTCGGCGATACTCACACGCATCATAATTTGTGAAAAGTGCCTTCACTATTGTTTCTCTGTCTAAGGTAGGGGCTTTGCTTTGCGAAGACCGCGAAAAGGCCTGAAGGTTATGGATTTTTGTAACGCCTCGTGCCTTCGCGGTTCGCGCAAGCACGACCCCTGCGAAGATTTTTGAACCATTGGGAATTACAATTCTTGATGCGCGGCAGTATATCACCACATTTCGGCACTCATTAGAATGAGCTTACTTGTGATTTTAATTTCATCTTCAGCTCATATGCATATTCATCTCGGCAGGTGTTGCTACAAAAAGTATTCCCTTCACTTTTTACGATCACAGCAGTGATCATGCATTTCAGGTTCTTTCTGCAATGAATACAAAACTGGTGCTTCGATCTGTCGCTTTTTTTGAGTGTTTCCATCTAAATTATAGCAGTTTCCAGTTGTGTTGGTTGTTGATGATGAATCCTTTCCTTATGACGTTAGTGTTACAAGCTTTGCTATGTAACAGTAATCGCCAGTCTGTAGGACTATCTCTGGATCTGGGTGCGATAATCAGACGGCGTCACCCCTTCAATAGCCTTAAAGGCTCTTACAAACGGGTTGTGGCATGAATACCCAAGGTCAATTGCAATACATTCGACAGTGGCATTGGTCTGAGTGAGCTGCTGGCAGGCTAGATGGTGGCGAATTTCATTAACTAGCATGCGATAATTATAGCCTTTCTCCTTTAGGTCTCTCTGGAAAGTTCTTTCCGATAGTCCGCATATATCTGCGATGTCATGATATGTCAGTAAGTGCCCAGCCTCTAAATGGCTAGCCACCAATCCCTTGATTGCATCAATAAAACCGAGTGACAGATTGTGGTGAGCTTCTGGCATCGACTTGTCGTCTTTATGTGGAGGACGTATTAATTTTCGGAATAGGCTAGGGGCATCAATATAGATTCCCACGATATCTGTTTTATAATGCACTGCCTTGATCTCATGTTTTTGGGCTAACTTAAATAGGCTTTGTGTTGAGTCTGTTTTTTTAGGAATGCATATCGCTTTAGGGAGCCATTCATCACTGGTAACGATACGAACCAGTGCGATTAGGAAGCCAATGATTGTTTGCTGGACTACCCGTTCTTCATTATCCCATCCATGTGCACTTTTGTAACGCAAGCAAACGGGCTCGTCTCGACTCGTGCATATCTCAATATGCGAGCTATCAATGACTAGCGGGAGTTGTTGCTGCATGCGTGTAATCGCGTGCTTTAAGTTGATACAAGAATATAAGCCCATTGCGATGAAGTCGCCGTTGTAATCAACTAATTCGTCCATGTGTGCAGCGAACTCCCCGGATTCATCCTGTCGTGCTATTTCTGAATAGAAACGATACACTTGGTGTCGCGAAATCCGTCCGCCAACTTCAAACATTGCCTCTGGAATCTTTGATAGGTGCAATACACGTTCGGTTGCAATTCCGTTGGCCTTACAAAAACGGAACGCGGGTATGATCAGCGAGATATCAACTGTTCTTATCTGGTGCACCACTTAAGAGACAAGGGTAGGAAATGAATCACACTGTATTGATTATCGATGCTTAGTTAATGTCTGATATTTATCTTTAGGTCAAGGTGAAGGTCTAGGTCGATTTCGCGTTTGTTCCAAATCGATGTAGATCACTTATTCTCGTGAGCGTTGCAACTGTTCACTCGAGTGTGTCGGGCGCCGGTTCAAATCCTTCGAGAGCTTGAAGGGCATCTTCAAAGGCATAATTCTCAAGGAGGATGGCAACTTCTTTAAACTGGGAAGGTGTGATGACTCCGTTGAGTCGTTTGAAGGTTTGAAGAGCTGTTGATTCTCCAGCTTTGAGCTCAGCACGTAGTTTATTCAAAATTTCTGCCGTATCCCCTGCGGCAGTGACTGTGGTTGGCGCAGGCTCGGTTGACTTCCCTATGGTGCTTTGAATGTTTGCGATCAGAGGCTCGATGACACTCTGTATCTGTCTGAATGCAGTTTGAGCTTCATCTAAATGCTGATCCTTGATCGCTTGTTCAGCAATTTTTGCAGCTTTCTGCAGTTCGTGAGCACCGATGCTGCCGGCAAGCCCTTTGAGTGAATGAGCACTGCGTTGGGCATCATCGTATTGTTTGTTTTTGATTTTGCTGGATAACTCCTCCCCAATGTCTGCGTAGTTCGTGATGAATTTTCTAAGAATTTTTTCGTAGAGTTCCCATCGTCCTGCGACGCTTTGCATTCCTTTTTCTAAATCAAGTCCGTCTATAGATACTCTCGGAGGTATTTGTGACTGTTCTTTGAGTTTAGGTTGAATTCTTTTGTTTGAATGTTTCACCACGATCATCTCCTGCAACTTTGTGTATAGCTCATTGGGATCAATTGGTTTGGCAATATGGGCATTCATACCTGCTTGTTTCGCGTTGGCGATGTCGGTTGACATCACATTGGCGGTCATCGCAAGGATGGGCAGTGTTTCAAAGCGAGCATCGGAGCGGATGCGGCGAGTGGCTTCATAGCCGTCCATGATCGGCATTTGGATATCCATTAGGACGATGTCGAAGTTGTTCGTTTCAAGTCGTTGGATGGCGTCTTGACCATTTTCGGCTAAGGTCACTTTCAGTCCAACCGCTTCGAGCAGTTCAATGGAAAGGTCTTGGTTGATTTCGTTATCTTCGACCAATAGGACGTGTGATCCACCTATTTTGTTTGCAACGTGCTTTTCATCAATGACAGGTTTATCTAGAGTGCTAGTGACTGGCTGATTCTTTCTCTCTCTTGAAATTGCGTTATAAAGGTCGGAAAGTGAGAAATTTTTGGGCAACGGAGCATTACAGTTCGGGCTACCGCATGATCTACAGGTATCGTTTCCGAGGGAGACGATCTTCGTTTTTCTATCGATCGGTAACTCCTTAATTTTGGCACATATTCTACTCGAGTAGGGGTCGCCCAGGCAGCAATCGATAAAAACGATGTCGAAGGATGCTTGTTGCAGACGCAGTAGCACAGCATCACGGTTCAATATGGCTTCGACTGTGGCCGCACGGGGAGTGAGCATTTCGGTTAGAATTGTCGATAATTCGGAATTTTCGACGGCAATCAGCACGTGCCTACTTTTGATCTCTTCGAGTGCTTGTGTTATCTTATCGGCGAAATGGTCTAGGTGAACTGTGAAATGAAAGGTGCTACCTTGGTCAGGCATACTGTCGACTCCGATCTCACCGCCCATCATTTCGATCAGCTTTTTACTGATAGATAGCCCGAGTCCTGTGCCGCCGAATTTGCGTGTAGTGGATGTGTCTGCCTGTGTGAATGAACTAAACAATAGTGCCTGTTGGTCTTTTGAGATACCGATACCAGTATCTTTGACAACGAAACGTAGTTCTATTTTTTCTGATCTTTCAGACAGGATCTCTGCTGATATCACCACGGATCCTGATTTGGTGAACTTAATGGCGTTTGAGACCAGGTTGTTGAGTATCTGTGCTAGGCGTAAGGAATCGCCCATCAGTATGAGATTTTCGACGTTTGATGTGTTGTAGAAAAGGTCCAGTCCTTTCTTATGCGCTGTTATGGCATTGATGTCGCCTACGTCGTGTAAGACGTCGGCAAGACGAAATTCAGTATGTTCCAACTCTACAGCGCCAGCTTCGATCTTTGAAAAGTCAAGGATGTCGTTGATTGTTCCTAGTAGGATTTTCGCTGAGACCTGCATTTTCTTGAGGTAGTTGCTTTGTTGAGCATCGAGCTTGGTTTTTCCTATTAGGTAGCCCATGCCGATGACGGCGTTGAGCGGGGTGCGAATCTCGTGGCTCATATTGGCGAGGAAGTCAGATTTTGCGATACTAGCTGCTACGGCTGCTTCTTTGGCTTTTCGCAATCTTGCCTCTTGTTTTTTACGTTCGTTGATGTCGCGTATTATTGTGGCGTAGTATTGCACTTTACCATTCTTGGAGTTCATGATTGGGAAGATGAGTTGTGATGTTAAGATAATATTTCCATCTAGGCTCAATAGGGCAGTTTCGCCTTTCCATTCGCCGTATTTAACGACTGCAGGTAATCCTTCGTTATTAATGATATCATTCACCCAGTCTGGATGTAGGTCTTGAATATTCAGCGACGATATCTGCAAATCCAGTGGGGCATTCAATAAACGTTTGGCGGATGCATTCATGTAGATACATCTCAGGTCGAGATTGTAGATTCCAATGAAGTCGCGGCTGTTTTCGACCACTGAACTTAACAATAGCGCTCGTTCTTCGGCATGGCGTAGCTCGGTAATGTCTTGAATGGTAGCTTGTAAAAGAAGATCGCCGCTTGAGTTGTCCACAATGGTGCGCTCGGTTTGATAGATTGTGCGGGTATCTCCATCAGGCCGGGTTATCCTGTATTCAATCGTTTGCGTCTCATTTGTTTCCACTGCTTGTTTAGTCGTGGATTGAATGGCTTTCAGGTCAGCTGGATCAACTAGGGCTAGTATCGTGTCGAGGTGGCATATAGCATCCTGAGGTAAGCCTAATATCTGCAACGTTTCATCAGACCATGCCACAACTTCATTTGTTTTTAGGTTAACGCCTATATTGCCTAATTGGGCGAGTTGTTGTGCTTCCTTTAAGCTAGCTTCGCTGTTTCGGAGTGCGTCTTCGGCTTCTTTTTGTGCCGTGATGTCCTGAGTGACTCCTGAAATATAAACGGCATCGCCGTTTTCATTGCGCTCGACCTTTGCCATCGAATGAAACCAGCGAATTTGGTTGTCGATCTTTCGGGTATATTGCCAAGTGCAATCCGAGGAGGACCCGTTGTGATTGTTGAGTTCAGTTTGCAGGGTCGCGATCGCTTCTTTTCCCACTTCTTGATTTGTAGACATTAGGTTGTCCTTCCAATCCTTTATCAAAATGTAGTCTTGTCCTGCTGGGACGACTTCACCTAAAAGCTTCATCAAGTCGGTCGACACATAGAACCGTTCGGGATAGTTTACCACATCCATGTGCCATGCGCCTGCACGCGCGAGTTCTAAGGATGTTCGGCTGAGTTCGTTTAATCGAACCATTTCTAATTCTACTTCTTTACGTTCTGTGATGTCTGAACAGAGGACGGAGAATTGTCCCCTGATACTAGAGAACGCCTGGACTTCGAAGTATTTACCTAAGGCTTTTGAGTGGTGCGAAAGTGATTGCTGCTTTCCTGTGAGCGCTACCGACTCAAAGATCTTAATCCAATAATCTTCGATTTCGGGCAATACCTCTAGCCCGGTTTTTCCCACTACATCACTGGTTAACCCGCTCTGTTCGGTGAAGGCTCGATTGGCTGAGAGGCAGCGATAGTCGGTCATCTCTCCTGATTCATCTAGAATGATCTCATGTTCGGCATAGCCGATTGGCATGTTGTCGATGAGTGAAGTTAAACGAGAGTTGGAAACTTCTAGTTCTTGAGAATATATCTCAAATGCTTTTTGAGATCTTGAGTTTCTTAGGGACATTGTCGCCAGCTTTGCATGAGCGTAGGCGATTTCTAAATCGTCATCAGTGAAGCCATCTTCTTTATTCGCGAAAGCGATCAGACCGTAAACTTTTCCGCTAATGGTGAATGGTGCGAACGCCAAGTTCTTGAAGGTTGAAACTCCCGTCGGGAGTAGGCCGTTATATCGGCTATTCTTGTGTAAGTCGTTTTCGTAGGCTGCCTCAATTCTGTTGCGAGGCGGGGTGCGCAGCCTTCTGGGGAATGGAGGGAGGTGCTTTGTGTCGTCAGCGTGCTTGCCTTCCATTAAAAATAGCAGTTCGTATTCCGTATTATCTTCAGACAGTAGAGCGATATAACCAGCGGAGGCCCCGATGACTTTGCTTGATATCTCGAATATTCGTTCTGCCACAGCAGAGAAATTATCGGACTTGAGCACGACTCGGGCTGCTTCCAGCAGTGCATCTGTTTGTTCTTTCTCCTTTATCAAATGAGCGGTTTTTTCCTTCACTTGTATTTCGAGCTGTTGCCCGTGCTGACGTAATTGCTCTGTATTTAGTCTGACCTTGCGCCGTAGGGTGCCATTCCAAGCCAGCACTATCAGTATGATCAGTAATGAGCCGATCATGCCCCTGGTAATCACGGTATTTAGCACCTTTAGCTTGCTAGTATCTTTAGTGTAATATTTCAGAGCCATGGCGGCACGATCCGACTCTGATGTTTGAGATAATCCCTTGTTCAAAATTGAGGCCAAAGCGGGCCATTCTTTACGAACCCCGAATGCTAATTGCTGTGTTTCCCATCGCGTCGGCGCGCTGAGCCGGATTTGGTCAAATTCATTGAGTGTGATCTGATAGTGTGTTCCAGCAAGGTCGCCAAGGTATGCATCGACTGCTCCTTGATTTAATGCGCTTAAGCAATACGTCGCTGTCGGGAATTCGATGACTCTTGCTGTTGGACACTCGGTTGCTAACATTTGGCCTAAGTAGGATGCTTCAGGGATTGCGACCGTTTTCTTGGCTAAACCTGCAATGCTAAAAATAGGTGAACTATTTCGGTTGGTATAGATGGAGATCGTATCGGACCAATAGTCATCGCTAAATTCTATATATACTCTTCGCTCTTCGGTGTTTTTAACCAATGGAAGGATTCCGATCGATTGACCTTCTCTGAGTTCCGCAAGCGCTTCTGCTAATGTCTCTCCCTTCACATATTCGATTTTAAGGCCGGTTTGTTCTGCAATGTCATTCAGCAGTTCGACGCATATCCCTGTCGTTTCTTTTCCGTCTTCTTGGAAATGATAGGGTGGCGAATCCATCAGGAAACAGCGCACGGTAGGATTCGCTTTAATCCATGCCTTCTCCTCTTCATTCAGCTCTAGCGCCGAAAGTAGCCCCGCGAGAAACAGTCCAACAATCAAAGTCAGTTTTTTCATGGAAATTTAATGTCACCACCGATTTTTATGTGTTTATTCTTTTTTTAAGTTGTAGCGGTATATTCCGAGACTGTGGCCAGTTTTTTAACTGAAAGTCACGCTTACCATTCCCATCTTCATTGCTGCTAAGTGGCAGTTCAGAGACGTGGCCTAATTTAAGGAAGCGGTGGAATCGGTTGTTTCTTTGGATGCGCAGTTAAACATGAGTTCGAGGGAAATTCCGCCTTCTTCATTGGCTTTGAGCGCTACTTGTCCTCCATGCATTAATATAATGTGTTCTGCGACAATTGGTTTTAGGCCTAAAGGCTCTGCAGAGGTTCTGATCAGTGAATCGTTCATGACATCGAAAAATCCATCCAAAGCCTTGGTGTCGACAATTGGTCCAGTCCCTTTTATTTGGACCACTGTTTGTTTGTTGCTCTGGTGTGCTTCGATCTCTATCTGTTTTTCATCTGAGGTGAAACAACCGACCGTTTGTATTAAAGAGCTCAATGCATTGGTCAGTATGTCAAGTTCGCCTTTAACCTGACTCGAGATCTCCGGGATTTCGGAGACTACGCAATCCGAAATAATCGCAGCCTCTCTGAGTAAGTGGTCTAACCTTATTAGTTGTAGATCGCTTTGTTTGAGAGACATATCCACTTTTGCCAGAAACAGGGCATCATCTAGTGTATCAATCATGCGATCTCTAGATTTGTTGAAAATTGATCGCATCTTATTAATGCTAGGATCGTCTGGGAGGTTTTCAAACAATAGGTCTGTAATTCCGATAATACCGTTAGCTGGAGTCCGTAATTCGTGTGAGATTAAGTGTAAAAAGTCATTTTTTGCAATGTCTGCGAGCTCGAGACGACGGTTTGCTTCAATCAGTTCATGACTTTTTGCTTGCACCAGTGACTTCATATTAGTCCGCATTTGCTGTAATTCGAGATGTGTGCGCACTCGGGCAGCGACTTCGTCAGGTTGAAAAGGCTTAGTTATATAGTCCACGCCTCCACAGGTAAACGCTTGCATTTTGTTCAAGGTATCATGTAGAGCGCTGATGAAGATAATGGGGACATCCTTGAGTGAGTCATCTGCTTTTAAGCGACGACAGACCTCGAAGCCATCCATTTCAGGCATCATTATATCTAGGAGAACTAAGTCAGGGGCTTCGATTTGTGCTAGTTCAAGAGCACGTTTTCCAGATGTTGCAAACTTGATGCGATACTCCATCCCGATCACTAGCAGCCCATGTAGGATATCGATATTTTCAGGAGTGTCTTCGACGAGTAGAATTAAAGGCTGTTTCATATCAATCTTTAGTGGGGGCTAGGGGTTTATTGGCTTTGGGGTAGAGGCTTTACTCTACTTTTTTAATGAAAGGGATGTAGGCCTTATTAGGCGAGAGTCCGTGGGTGATATTACTCGCCAAATCAAATTATTGAGTGTTTCCATCTGTCAATTACCATGATCGCCTTCAATCTGGATACATGGACTGCCGAGGAGTGGGATGGCAATATGACACAGGATCAAGTGGACGTGCGCCGTGCAGGTGTGACGGATCTCTCTAGCTATATGCAATCCGAGCAGCAGAATCGTATGGTGCAGAAGCGGAAGGCGGAGGGCTATTTGACGACGGCGAATAATTTGCGAGAACTGGGCAAGCAGCAGGAAGCGCGTCAGGCATTTTCCAGTGCCTACAATCTCTCTCAGTTTGATGATGCGTTGAATGAGGATGCCCGCGTGCAGTTGAAAAATGTGCGCGAAGAGCAGGCGTTGGTCGCTTTGGCGAATCGACGTAATGTCTTTATGAACGACAATCGTGGGGTGGTGCAGGCCAACGAGCAAATCGCGATCGATGAGTCGCAGTTGATGAACTACACCGACAAAATGGTGAAGGATGTCTTGCGCGGAAATTCAGAAGAAGAGAACAACACACTGCGGCTTCTAGCTGCGCGTTTGATCGATCAACAGCAAGCCGTTCCGGTGAGTCCGCTCTCGATTCAGACCGTTTTGCCGCAACAAGGTAACGTAGCGACCTTCACGCGCTCATTGCAGATTAACGATCAAGCCGATTTGATTATCGAACTTCGCGGCGAACGCACAGCGAGTCGTCGGGGTGGTGGTAATTTGATAGTAGTTCTACTGCTCGCTGGGTTGATCTTCGGCGTGTCAATTGTTTCGCGGACTGGCGTGAAGGCGTAAGTTATCAGGCTCTTTCTCGACTCTAACGTAGGGGCTTTGCTTGCGAAGCCCGCGCAAAGGCCACAAGCCCCGAAGTAATGTAGCGCCTCCTACCTCACGGGTGCGGCAATAGTCTGCATCACTGTGAGAGAGCTGATTCTGTGGGACAGACAGGAATGTCTGTTTCACTTTCTATTGGCTGGCCTTGATGATATCGCGGTAGGCGTAATACGAGGTCTTCGGTGTGCGTTCGAGTGTTTCGAAGTCGCAGTAGATGAGACCGAAGCGCATGTCGTAGCCGCGGCACCATTCGAAGTTGTCCATGAGTGTCCAACAAAAGTATCCACGCACATCAACGCCGTCTTCTTCGACCGCTAGTTTCATTGCATCGGTGTAGCCTTTAATGAAATCGGCGCGCTCCTGGTCGTCGACGGCTTCTTCGACGGTATCAGCTGCGACGGCGCTGCCATTCTCGGTGACGTAAATCGGCAGGCCGTTGTAGCGATCGTGCACCCAGTTGAGCATTTTTCGGAAGCCCCACGGCACGACGAACCAACCCATGCTGTTGACGTGCCAGCTGGAGTCCGAGCTGAGGCAGACTTGCTGATCGCCGCTCATACCGCCGTTGCCGTCTTCGGATTCAACCGGGTTGTCTGCTGCGGGCTCGCGGGAGGCGTAGTGCGTAGTGTAGTGATTGAGTCCGAGGAAATCCGCAGATCCTTTGAGGAGCTGGGATTGCTCGGGTGTGAATGTTGGCAAACGGTCGCCGAGTCGGTCACGCATGATTTGCGGATATTCGCCAAAGACAACGGGATCAGTGAGCCAGCCATAGAAGAATTCGAGGCTCTCTTGCGCGGCGGCGATATCTTCGGGCTTGTCGGTGAGTGGTTCACGGAAGTCGCAATTGTTGGCGATGCCGATTTGACCTGGGTAGCCGCCATCGCGGAACTTTTTAACGGCAAGGCCATGGGCGAGCAGGAGATTGTGACCGACGATGTAAGGCTCCGTGTTGGAGACGCGGCCAGGCGCGAACAGACCGTCGCCATAGCCGAGCACAGCGGTGCACCAGTTCTCGTTAAAAGTCATCCAGTTGGTGACGCGGTCACCAAAGGCTTTGTAGCAGGTCTCGGCATAGCGCTCAAAGGCTTCAGCGGTTTCGTAGCTGAGCCAGCCGTCGTTTTCCAGTTGTAGCGTGAGTGGGAGATCCCAGTGATACAGAGTAATAAAGGGAGTGATACCTTTGGCAATCAGCCCGTCGATGAGACGGTTGTAGAAGTCGATGCCTGCTTGGTTCACGGCACCTTTGCCATCGGGAATGATGCGCGACCAGCTAATGGAGAAGCGGTAACCATTGGTGCCGAGGTTGGCGATCAGGTCGATGTCTTCTTCGTAGCGGTGGTAGTGGTCGCAAGCGACTTCGGAATGGTCGCCGTTGGTGATCTTGCCGGGTGTGTGGCTATAGGCATCCCAGATGTTCAGACCCTTGCCGTCTTCAAGCCATGCGCCTTCGACTTGATGTGCTGCGGTGGCGACTCCCCAAATAAAATCTTTTTTCATAATAAATGCGCTTTCTAAGTTATAATTGTTCGGAACTGTTGAATATGTTCATTCAAGTTCGGTTTTTCAACGGGTCGAGCGATTAAAGCGCTGTTTAAATCGGGCGCTTCGATGTGAAAGTGCACTTGGGGCGTTTCGCGCTGCACTGCCTTTAGTCGTTTCGAAGCCCGAAGCTTAAGCCCTAATCGTAATCCTAATCTAAACAGCAGAGCATTAGAAAATGGCTTACTCAAAACGGGATTAGGATAAGAGTATGATTACGAGTAAGATGCTTCCTTCTTCTTGAAGTCGTGTTAGCGGAGACGGAGCGGCACTTATTGGCTAGGAATTACTACTGCTGCAGCAGCCAAGCGGCGTAATTCAGGTCGTGCGGGGTGGTGATCTTAAGGTTCGGCGTGTGGTTGGGCACGATCGTGGTGTGCAGCCCGATGGTGGCTGCGGCTGCGGTGTCGTCGGTGATGCGTAGGCCGGAGTCGCGCACGTGTTGATAGGCGCGGAGGATGTCGGAGTGCGCAAAGGCTTGTGGTGTTTCCATCGCCCACAGGCGTGAGCGGTCGAGGTCTTCGAGCTCCGTTTGTGTTAGTTGCTCTGCGTCGGGAATGCGTTTGATGGTGTCGGCAACGGGGTGGGCGAGCACTGCGGCGCGGTCTCGAATTGCGGCGGTGTGAAGCGCTTGTATTGACTCGATGGAGACTAGTGGCCGCGCGCTGTCGTGAATTAGCACATGGGTGCAGCTCTCTGGCTGAACGAGGAGTGCATTGTAAACAGAGTCTTGGCGTTCGCTGCCGCCGAGTGCCCAGTCGACGGGCGTGCTGCCTAGGTCGATTTGACTGAGCGCGTCGGTGAGCTCTGCTTTTTGCGTCTCGTCGCGATGGACGATGGTGAGGCGCGCAATGCAGCCACTTTCTAGAAAGGCGCGCACGCTGTGGCAAAGCACAGGCAGGCCGTTGAGCAGTGCGAGTGTTTTATCTGCGACGGCGCCTTGCATGCGTGAACCGCTGCCAGCTGCGAGGAGGATGGCGGTGGTCTGAGAGCTGAGGCTTGAGGCTGGAGCGTTGCGATGCATGTGTTTTGTAATGGAGTGAGGGCGATTCGGCCTCGTGTTGAGTTGACGTGGGCGAGTCGCCCACACTCCTTAAACTGTTCAGCTTCCCGTAGTCTCGGTGGCTTAGGATCGGCGGACGAGGCGGAGCTCGTCCCTCCCTTAGAGTGCGAGTTCGGCGCGGATGGCGGCTGCGGCTGCGGCGGGATCTTCGGCGTTGAGGATCGGGCGACCGACGACGATGTAGCTGGAGCCGGCTGCGGCTGCGGCGTGTGGCGTCATGATGCGTTTTTGCTCATCGGCGGAGCTGCCTTTCGGGCGGATGCCGGGAGTGACGATGATCGGATCGTTGCCGAAGCGTGCGCGTAGTGGTGAAAGCTCAAGTGAGGAGCAGACGAGACCTTGGATGCCAGCGTTGAGGCTGATGTCGGCCAAGTGCTTGACCTGCGCTTCGGCGGTGGCGTGCACGTTGAGACCGCGGAGCTGTGCTTCGTCCATCGATGTCAGGACGGTGACTGCCAGTAAATTCAGGTTGGGAGCGTAGTCGTTACGCGCTTTGTTTGCCCATTCCAGCATTTCTCCGCCGCCAGAGCCGTGAAGTGTGAGCAACTCAACTGGAAGAGTGGAGATACTTTTCACTGCTTTCGCGACGGTGTTGGGAATGTCGTGTAGCTTGAGATCGAGAAACACCTTGTAGCCGCGGTCTGCGATTTCGCGCACGAAGTCGGGGCCATACGCAGTGAAAAGTTGCAGGCCGACTTTGACCCACTCTAAGGAATCGCCGAGGCGGTCGAGCATGGCGAAGGCTTCTTCGCGGGTTTCAAGGTCGAGGGCGAGGATGAGTTTGCAGGAATTCTGGTTGGACATGCGAAAAGCCTGTGAAACGGATTTGGCGGAGGCAATTTGTAAAACCACGAATTTTTCTCGGCGCAGCAGAAAAGTCGCTCCATTAATGAGGCGTGCCTACCAAATCGAATAGTTCTTCCGGTCAGTTAACACTGCCTTCGCCAGCCAAGGTAAATCTAATGCTGTCTGTGCATGGTAAGCGAGGAGATGGTTTTCATGCGCTGACATCGCTGGTGGTGGCGTTGGAGTTTGGCGATACGCTGACGATTCGGCCGAGTGATTCGGCGGATGTGTTGCGTTGTTCGGATGCGGCGGTGCCGCTTGGGCCGGAAAATTTGGTGCTGAAGGCGGCCGCGGCGTTTAGGGCTCGGCTGGAGCGCGAGGTGTTTTTTGAATTTGATTTGGACAAGCGCATCCCGATGGGAGCTGGTCTTGGCGGCGGGAGTGGTAATGCCGCAGTGGCACTGCGGGGGATGAATGAACTTCTCGGCGAGCCGTTTACGAACGAGATACTCTGTGAGATCGCGGCCGAGCTTGGTTCGGATTGTCCGTTCTTTATCGAAGGAGTGCCTGCATGGATGCGTGGGCGTGGCGAGGTGATTGAGCCACTGGCGGCGGGGCTGGCCGAGCGCTTGCGTGGCACGCGCTTGGTGCTGTTTCGTCCGGACTTCGGTGTGGAGACGGCGTGGGCGTATGGGCGTCTTGTGGCAGGTGCTCCACAAACATATGAAACTGAGGCCGCGGGTGTGGCACGTCTGGAGCGGTTTGTTGAAAATGGGGACTTGGGAGATGTGTTGTATAACTCGTTCGAAGCTCCCGTGGGGAGTAAATATCTAGCCATTTCGACTTTGTTGGCGAACTTAAGGGAGCAGGGAGTTGCGTGCTTGATGAGCGGTAGCGGTAGTTGCTGCTTTGCTTTGTTGGAGAAAGAGGGGGTAAGTGCTGAGGAAATCGGACGATTTGTGCGCGATGCATGGGGTGAGGGCGTCTTTTGGGTTGAAACTTCTATCTGCTGAGTTGAAAATCACAACGTTAGCCCCTTTATTCTCCCCCCTCCCTATTTAACGACCCAAACGAGTGCCTGAACAAACATCCAAAGAAGAAATTATCCTAGAAGGAATTGCTGCGTCACCTGGAGTCGCACACGGCACTGCATTGCTATATCTCCAAAAGGAGCTAGATGTGCCGAGTTACGACCTCAAACCGGAGGCGATCGATGCTGAAATTGAGCGTTTTGATCAGGCGATTTTGCGGACACGAGAGGAGATCACTGGTGTTCGTCATAAGGTAGCAGCTTCTTTAGGCGAAGCGGAAGCTCGGATATTTGATGCACACTTGATGGTGCTGGAGGATAATGCGCTGTTGGACGAGGTGAACTCGGAGCTGCGTTCAACGAATAAGAACGTTGAGAGTTGTTATAATAAAATCGCGCAGCGCTATATCTCATTTTTCAGCTCGATGGAGGATGAATATTTGAAAGAGCGCGTGACTGATATTCGGGACGTATCACGCCGTCTGTTGCAGAATTTGATTGGCATGAAGAAGTCCAATCTAGGCGAGTTGGCGGCACATAGCATTATCGTTTCTGAAGATATTACGCCGTCTGACACTGCGGACATGGATCGTAGTAAGTTGCTTGGGTTCATCACCAATGCCGGCGGTCAGACGAGTCACTCTGTGATTATGGCGCGTTCGATGCGGATTCCGGCAGTGGTCGGGTTGCATGATGCGACGAAGAAGATTGAGAGCGGCGATCAGATTCTGGTCGACGGCTATGATGGGATTGTGGTGATCAATCCATCGGAGGAGCGACTGTTTAAGTATGGGAAGCTCGCAAGTGAGCGCCGTAAGCTGGATAAAATTTATAATTCGGTCATATGTGAGCCGAGTGAGACTCAGGATGGTTCGCCGATCGGTTTGATGTCTAACATCGAAGGTGCTCAGGAGATGGATCAGGTTGTGGCGATGTGCTCGAATGGTGTCGGACTTTTCCGCACTGAGGGCATCTTTTTACGGCATCATGGATATCCGTCAGAATCTGTGCAGTATGAGGAATATGCTGCGGTGGCCCTCGCTGCGGGTGATGAGCCGGTGATTATTCGCACGCTGGATATCGGTGGTGATAAGACATTGGGCGATGGTAGCGTGCAGGAGGATAATTCTTTCATGGGCTTTCGGGCGATTCGCTTTTGCCTCGAAAATCAGGATATTTTTAAGACGCAACTGCGAGCGATTCTTCGCGCCAGTGCGCAGGGCAATATCAAGATCATGTATCCTATGATCAGTGGTATGGGAGAGTTGAAGCGCGCGAATGCGATCTTAGAGGAAGTGAAGATCGACCTGCGTGCAGAGAACATCGCCTTCAATGAAGCGATCGAAGTCGGAGCGATGGTGGAGATCCCGAGTGCGGCTGCGATTGTTGATATTTTGGCGGAAGAGGCAGACTTTTTCAGTATCGGCACGAATGATTTGATACAATATTTGATGGCAGTGGATCGTTTGAATGATCGTGTCGCACATCTCTATGAGCCTGCGCACCCAGCAGTGCTGCGCACGCTGAAGCATATTATTGATGAGGCCAATCGCTTGGGGAAACCCGTGAGTGTGTGTGGTGAAATCGCTGGTGATCCGATTTATGCCAGCTTGCTGCTAGGCATGGGCGCGACTTCGTTGAGCCTGACGTCTTCGATGCTGCCTGAGGTGAAGTATTTTATACGTAAGATGAAGATGGCGGATGCACGGGCATTGGTTGAAGAAGTGCTGCAGATCAACGATCCCGTAGCAGTGGTTCGACGCTTGGAAGATTTCCGTATCGAGACAGTTGGTAAGGCGTAGGATCGTAGTCGAGTTCCTTTAGGTGCTCGACCGACACGGCCAGAGGTTCCACTTTCTCCAAGCGGGTGGGCACCTATATTCGGCAGGCTTATGTCAGGCCAGGAAGCCAGCTACGTGTTCCGCTTCAATATCTTCGGATCAAACAATCCTAATTATAGGATGATGTGGATTACTGATAAGTCTGCTCTATCCTACATTTAGGACTTATACGGAGGTCTGCCGTAGATGGCGAAGCAAGTAAGGAGTTCGTCTTTGATAGTCCAGCAGCCAGTTACCGCCAACTTGGCGAGCCATACATGCGACAGAACGCATTGATAATCAGCTTCTAACTACTGTCTTCTAGCTTCTAACTTCTCTTTTAAGGTCTATTTAAACAGCACATCCACGCCCATTGCGGACTCTCTTAAGAACTTGGGCATCTTTTCTTTCTTACGTGGTTTGAATAACCAGAAGAGGAAGCTTAAGAGGTGCAGCGTGAAAATTTGATCAATGAGACGGTAGCCGCGCCGCTTCCGCAGTAGAATGTGGGAGAGCCAGCGCAGGGTGTGGCGTTTCACTTTGAATGGTTCGAAGGATACTTTGATCCGATAGCGCTGTCGGCGACTGCTCGGCCAATTGCGTTTATAGGTTTTCTTAGCCGTGCGAATCTCAGTGATGATCGCTTCATCGAAAGGCTCGAAGTAGTAGCGCCGGGCGAGGCGCACTAGCTCGCAGAAGTCGCGCAGATGGCGCACGTCGTCGACTGGTAGGTGGTTGCGCTCCGCCAGCTCGATCATTGGCTGAAGGTTCTGAAAAGCTTGTTCGCCTTGTTGCAGTGCGAGTTCAGGGTCTGGCACAAAGTGGCGCAGGACTTTGCGCACCGCGTGGTTAATAAACAGGCTATCCCAATATAAGTGGAGCAGCGGGGGAATGCGCACTCGGCGGAAAAATAGCTTCTGCGAGGCAAAGGGCTGTATATAGAGTAACTCGTTGAGCACGCTATCGGCGCGTTGCAGGAACTCGGTGACGTCGGCTTCATTGGCATCGGGGAAGACCCTTTGGATGGCTGCGCTTGCTGGTTGCTGGTCGCGGAAGGTCGCAATGGCTGCCGCGCAATTGAGGCGAATCCATGTGTCGTCGCCTGCATCAGGCAGGAAGGTTAAGCGGCGGAACCGATGCCAGCCGCCAGTTTGGCACCATACTGAGACACCAATCAGGTTGGGATCTCCGTTGAGCGCCTTGGCAAAGTCCTCGCACTGCTGCCCGATATAGCTGGGGATCTCTCCTGCGCCTTCATATTCGCGGCGTGCTTGGAGCTCGATGATCTTTTTATGCGGGTAGTGGAGCAGGGATTTGTTGAGCGGTAGGTGGCGAAAGAAGTCACTTTCACCATGCTTCATTGAGAGGATGAAGGCGTCTGAGTCGATGCCGCGCACGGTGCGAGCCAGCGTCTCGCGGTGCCAGATTAAGTCGCCGATGTGGTGCGCGCCGACTGTCCAGGTGCGCAGGATCAGCTTTTTATTTCTGGCCTCAAAAATGGGGAGCAGTTGCTTGAGCAGTGCATTGGTCTCTGGGGCCGAGCGCAGGTAGAGATGGGTGCGCGGTTGGTCTTTGACATCGATACCGTCGCTCTCGCCAATCCGAATGATAATGCCTTCAAGTTGCGGGAAGTCATCGAGTGCCTGTTCGACGAGCGCACAGTAATAATTGGCTAAATCTTTACGTTTGTGTCCGATCGCTTCCTCCACAGCGGGTGTGAGTGGCAGCACATCGGAAGTGAGGAAGATGCGCAGCTTGGATTGCTGTAGTTGGTCGAACAGCACGGTGAATTCCTGACGGAAAACGGCATTGCGCGCTGCGATCTCTGGTTCATGCGCAGGGTGCGTCGTCAAGTGCGCTAGGTCGTCGAGTGTGACCGCATTATACCCGAGTGTCGTGACTTCGTGGGCGAAGTGGGCGAGATCGGCGCGGATTTGCTGCCACTGCTGAGTGCGCGCTTCGCCTTCGACGCTCAATGTATTAAAGTGGATTTTTGACCAATTAATACGGCTGCTTTGGATGCCGCGAAAAAAAGGGCCAATGGCATCAATCAGAAATAGATTAGCTGACATGGTTTAAGTATTGGTATCAGTGACTGGCTACTGTTCTTTTGTTTCTAACTTCTAACTTCTAACTTCTAACTTCTGATTTGATGGCTTGCTTGTAGTTGAGCTTGGCAATGAATCAAGTGTGGGTCGTGGTGTTTTCCTAATTGTTACATCCGGGTGCATTTTCTTTCGCGCAGAGGCTTGTGCCATGGACTGAACGCACTAGCATGCTCCGCACATGACATTGAACGACTTAGGATGGAACGAGCGCTTTGAGGCCGAATTTGCAGAATACCGCGAAAAAGGCTGGGTGCCCGCGCGCCTGATTCGCGATAACAAAATCTCCTATGGTGCAGTCTTGGAAGATCGCGAAGAGATGGAAGTCGCCCTCGGTGGTGCAGTCTATCATGAGGCTCAAACAGATGCGGACTTGCCCGCAGTCGGTGATTGGGTCGCGTTGGAAATGGGCGCGGATGGCAATGAATATGAGGCCGTAATTCGCGCGCGCTTAGAACGTCAGACCTGCCTCTCTCGTAAGGCGCCGGGTAAAGGCACCGAAGAGCAAGTCATGGCTGCGAATGTAGACGTGGTCTTTGTGGTGACCGAGGCCGGACAGGATTTTAATCTGCGCCGCATGGAGCGTTATTTCACTGTAATGCTACGTAGCGGTGCGCGGCCTGTCGTCTTATTAAATAAGAGCGACCTGTATTCGGATGAGATCAACGAGATGGCTCAAGAGGCATTGGAGCAATTGAACCCAGACGTGGAGGTGGTGCTGACTTCCGCAATTGAGAGTTCTGGTGTCGACGCAGTGCGGAGCTACCTGGAGCCTGGTGTGACGATCGCGTTGATCGGCTCCAGTGGAGTGGGGAAGTCCTCTCTGATTAATCAACTGATTGGCCAAGACTGGCTCTGGACGGGCGAGGTGAACGGCGTGACCGGCAAGGGCACGCATACCACGACGGCGCGCGAGTTGTTGCCACTCAAGGCAGGCGGAATGTTAATCGACAACCCCGGCATTCGCGAAATTCAAGTGTGGACGGATGCGAAAACGCTGAAGGAGAGTTTCCGAGATTTCGATGAGGTGGCCAAGTATTGTAAATTCCACGACTGTAAGCACCGCTCGGATAAGGGCTGTGCCATTCACGCCGCGATCGAAGATGGTATCCTGAGCCGTGAGCGATTTATCAATTACCTCAAGCTCGACTTTGAATTGGAAAAACTGAGTCAGCGTAAAAAGACTCGCGAACTCACCATCAGTCGCCGCACCCGCCGCGAGCTCAACTCAAAGGGTGAGAAATATAGCAAGAAGCCACGTAAGGAAAAACGACGTTAGCGGTCGTCGTTGGTTAACCTAGGTTTTGATTTGAGGATAGCAGCTTCGCTTAGGTTTAGGTGTGATCCCTCCGTCGTTTCCATTGACTACCTGTATTTACATTAATTTAGCCGTTTAACTGTCTGAATTTGCATTAATTCAGATAGACAACTGTCCAAATTTACATTTAATTGGAGGCATGATTCCCAGATCCCTCAACGAATCACTCGAAACGACACTCAAGCCAGGGCGTGTCTGGATGCTGTTTGGGGCACGTCGCGTAGGTAAAACTCGGCTGGTCGATGACTACTTGTCCACTCACTTAGAACAGAAATGGTATAAAGGCCATGGAGAGGATCGTGATTTGGCCGAACTATTAGAGGCTCGCTCGGTCTCTCGCCTGCGACAGCTACTCGATGGTTGCGACGGATTCTTTCTCGATGAAGCGCAATCAGTGACCAACGTAGGAGCTACACTTAAGCTGATCGTCGATCTTTTCCCAAAATTAAAAGTCATCGTTACAGGATCTTCGGCTTTTCGCCTCGACCAGATGCTCGGGCAGCCCCTCACTGGGCGTCGCTCCGTCCATTACCTACACCCGGTTACAGTCGCTGAAATCGCAGCATGGAAAGATCCCTTAGCCCCAGTGGGACTCCTGCCCGATCTGTTAACTTACGGAAGCTATCCCGAGGTGTTGCAAATCGGGCAGCCCAACGAGCGTCAATCTTACCTGCGTCAGCTGGTCGAGGATTATCTGTTTCAAGACATCCTCGCCTTTGAGCAACTCCGTAACGCACGCAAGCTACGTGACCTTACCACGCTCGTGGCTCATCAAGTGGGCAGCGAACTATCGCTCAACGAACTCGCCAATTCTTTGCAGATCAACAAAGCTACGGTCGAGCGTTACCTCGACTTACTAGAAAAGAGCTTTGTGCTCTTTCGTATCGGAGGGTTTTCTAGGAATTTGCGTAAAGAAGTCAGTAAGACCATGCGTTATTACTTTGTGGACAATGGTATTCGAAATGCCGTCATCAACAATTTCCAGCCAATCGAGCAACGATCTGATCGAGGTGCACTATGGGAGAATTTCTTCGTTAACGAGAGGCGGCGACGCCATGCCTATCAAAATACGGGCACGCAGGACTATTTTTGGCGCACCTACGATCAGCAAGAAATCGATCTCATCGAAGTCGGCTCAGCCGGCAGCCTAGAAGCCTTCGAATGTAAATGGCAGGACAAGAAGCATCGCACTCCTGGTGCATGGAAAAAAGCCTATCCAGAAACTCCCGTCCAATTCGTTCACCCAAAAAACTTCATGGACTTCCTCTGCTAGCCGCCGCTTGAAATATCACCTGCAATTGAACCTAAATACGGCAGTAGGCTTTGGTTCAGTTTTAGAAACCACGACGTAGGTCTCCGGCAGACCTCCGTCGTGTCCATTCGTGGTTCAACTCATTTATTTAGGTTGAAGGAGGCTCTTTGAGCCGCGAACTAAGCTCAAAGGGCGAGAAATACAGCAAAAAGCCACGTAAGGAAAAACGGCGTTAGCAGCAAAGCGGCACTCCTGCCGCTTTGCTGCATGGATCAGTGACCGATCTACGTGGCTAGATCGGCCAGTCGATAGAGCCGAATTTCGGCGTAGAATGATCGTGCCCCCTGCTGACTTGCTGGACGATCGCCCAACAGGACGTTATGTCCAGTTCCTGTAGGGAGAGTGTTTGAGTGAGTGTGCGAACGAGTCGACCGTGAAGCAGGACGTAGGTCTGCCGGAGATGGCGCAGCAATTGGACATAACGTCAGTTGGGCGAGGAGAACGGCGAGACGTCTATAGCTAGGGGGCTTCCTCGGTGGAGCGATTCGGGCGGGGCGGTCGATTGGAAGTTGGACTGGCGGATTGCCCGTTGCCATGTTGTCGAGTTGATCGGAGAAGCGGCTAAAAAGGAAGAACAACAAACGATGGTAAATTAGCGATTATAACAATAACGGAATGTCCCCTTTTTCACTCCGACCTGTTTCAGTCCCTTCAAAGTTGAATCCGGGCCTTCTTAATATCTTTCAAAAAATTATAACTAGAACTCCTCCCAAAAAATATGAGCTGAATACTGCCAATACACTTATTCCGAGTAATATATTCTAGCTCAACCCAACTATAGAGCCCTCGATAACTTCTCAACGCAACAGACTTCAATTCTTCATCCTTTATTTTATTCCTTGCACCTAGGACGCTATAAACAATGTATCCATCAAATCGATACAAACGCTGCGTAGCCCCAATAAAAAGTAAAGCAAACAGTGGAATATTAAACAAAACGTATGTTTGTATGAATGTAAATGCCTCATACTCCAATCTGCCGAGTATATAAAGTAAGCCCCCTAAAATAGGTATAAAGATGGCATTCAATAATACATAACACTGCCACAGACTTTTGAAATCGGGAGTAAGTTTAGTCATCATTCATTGCGCCACTCATCCCCACCTACGCACCCTGCGGTAACAATTATTTCCGCATCCAAATTTAGCATAACATGGGCGACACTATTTATGGAGTCGCCTCCCCAGAACGAAACCGAACTAAAAGCAAGTGCAGTCACTGACGCGAATACATATACGCCCGGCCGATCTCTTGAATCACTCATTGCAACAGAAATGTTAGCCGCTGTAACGTTAACCACTCCGTTTGCAGTAGCGAGTCGCGTAACACTCACTGTTGAGTTGACTGTAACTTTTGCTGCTGAAAACGCTGCCCCAGCACCACCAACGGTCCCCTGGATCAGCCCATTAGTAACACCATGTCCCAGTGCATCTACAACACTATCAGTCTGAGCGCCTTGTATCATGCCTGTCACTCCAGCTACAACACCTATAGCAACTAGTCCAGTCACGGTTATTGGGGCAGTGCCAACAAGTGCTACAACTGCTGCAGAGACTGCTACGGCAGTTCCGACTGCAACTGCTGCCTGCACAACTCCTTGAGCGAATGACTCCCAAGGGCCTTGTCCGAGATAATCCGTATGGCATAGATGATTATTGCCAACCATCCCGTATATATTGTATCCTCCAAACTCCTGAATGGGATCTCTTGATGGCCACCTGCCCGTTACTGGATCATAATATCTAAAGCCGTAATATAGCAGCCCCGTTTCAGCGTCTTCGTATTTCGTAGAGAACCTGAAGTTAAAGTCGTCCTTCTTACTGTCAGTCGCTCTGATGAGTTCACCGAACGGGCCGTATACGTATGCGGGGGATTGTTTGCTGTTGCTGTCGTAGTGCTGGGAGCGGATGGAGGTTGGATTCTGTTGTTGCGCTGGAGCTCCCGTTTTTACTGTGGTCGGGAGGTGGTTTGTGTCTACGATGCTGGGGGTGTCGTAGGTTGATGTTGGTTGGTTTTTTGCCCGTATTCGTCGATCTATGTCTACGATTTGAGGGGCGTCGTAGGCATAAGTCGTTGGGGCTTTTTTTCCGAAAGGTTGAGCCTGTATGTGATATCCCATAGTGTCTGATTACCCTATGAATAACGTGTGTTGGAACAAGCATACAATTTAGAGAATGCTGCGGCATGTTAAATACCTATTGCAAGCGCAGGTAGAGTGCTCCGTAGTCTCTCGTATGATTCGTTTTCTACCTCTATTTTTGGTTTTTAGCCTCCTTCACTCGATTCGGGCAGAGCCTGAAGTCGGCGCGGCGCTAGAGGGCTTTAACTCGAGTGATTGGGCGCTTGTTATGGCTGACGATAGCGTTCCGGCCGATCAGCTTGTGAGATTTGAGGATGGGGTCCTGAGTCTGTATGGGAATGCCCATCCAAAGGGCATTTACCGCACCCAATCTGCTTATTCGAATTATGAATTGAGTCTGCAGTGGCGCTGGCCGAATGAGCCTGGGAATGGTGGGGTCATGCTACACTGTGACCCTGCGGTTACTAGAGCTGCTTGGCCTAAATGCCTAGAGGTGCAACTGAAGCACGGCAGAGCCGGGAACTTTCGAAAGAATGGTGAAACGATCGAAGTGGAGCCTGATAGAACGACGACGAAGCCATTTATTGAGCGCCTCATTTTAGATGCTGAAAAACCAGCTGGTGCATGGAATACGATGCGGGTGATCGTTCGTGGCGATAGTGTCGTTGTTTATCTCAACGACCAATTGGTGAATCAGGGAGACCATGCCAGTGCCAGCAGTGGGTTTATTGCTCTGCAGCTCGAGTTAGCCGATATCCAGTTTCGAGGGCTTACGTTGAAGCCTTTGTCTGATTGAGGAAGGGGACAACATCTAGTGTCAGGACAACATCTAGTGTCAGGCTATCAGTAGGACTCCTCCGAGAGTTGAACTCAACAGGCGAGGGGGCGTGCAAAAAAAAAGCAAAACGGCGTTCACGTAGAAGCGGCACTCCTGCCGCTTTACTGCATGGATCAGTGTCCGATTTACGTGGCTAGATCGGTCAGTCGATAGACACGCAAGGCAGCTAAAGAAAGGAAAACAGCAAACTCAGCGAGCGAAGCAGAAGTAAGGCTTACGGCGAAGATCCGCGACTGCTTTAATGCGGATTTCATCTGTGAGATACGATCATTTGTAGTTACATCAAGCACCTTTCGGCACCACCGGATGTGTCCGCGCGTGGACTTCCTGAGCTGCTTAATGCTCACTTCGGTGTAAACCTGCGTGGGAGGGGGCCACAGGGTCAATGGCATCGTCGTCTAATACTATCGCCTTGTAACGCCCTTGAAGCACATGACTATGAACACTCCCGAAATCGATTGAAACGATTTCGGGAGTGTGCTTTGTAGCCATCGCATCCACAAGATTCGCATCAGGAGTCTGGATCAACAGATGGTCATGATTCCCGCTTAACCAGCACGAAGTCAGAGATCTGATTTTAAGCGAAAATTAAGCGAAGTTAAGCGGATCCAGCTTTGCTGGCCTCTGGGTTTTATTGTTTCGCTGCCTTTTTGATCAGGCAGGACGGAGCTTCTGCGGAGACAGGCAGACGTAGGTCTGCCGAAGATGGCGCAGCAAATGCCTATTTCACTTTCTTAATACTCGTCGTCGTCGTCGTCGGGCAATATCTAGTCTCAGGCTATTTCCTCCGTGAGTGGAACTCAACAGGCGAGGGGGAGTGCAAATCAAGTAGAACGGCGTTGACGTAGAAGCGGCACTCCTGCCGCTTTATCACACAGACCAGTCGCTGGTCCGTGTGGCGTGATCGGCCAGTCGATAGAGGCGACGGCGTAGAATGATCGTGCCCCTGCTGACTTGCTGGGCGAGGAGGACGGCGAGACGTCTATAGCCAGGGGGGCTTCCTCGGCGCAGTGCTTCGGGCGGGGCGGTCGATTGGAACCACGACTTGCGGGGTGCCTGCCATGCCCTGCGAAGCCGGGGTTGCGCAGTTGATCAGCGGATACGAGAGGCGGCTAAAAGAAATACCTTAAAACCTACGGAACGACCCCTGTTTCAGTCCTTCGCACCCAATCTACTTATTCGAATTATGAATTGAGCCTGCAGTGGCGCTGGCCGAGTGAGCCTGGGAATGGTGGCCTTTTGCTGCACTGTGATCCTGAAATTACTCGCGCGGCATGGCCCCAATGTTTGGAGGTGCAGCTGATGCACGGCAAAGCAGGGAACTTCCGAAAGAATGGGGAGAGGATTGAAGTGGATCCAGAACGAACGACAGAGAAGCTATTTATTGCGCGTCACATTTTTAGACGCTGAGAAACCTATTGGTGCATGGAATACGATGCGGGTGATCGTTCGTGGCTATAGTGTCGTTGTTACTATCAACGACCAGCTAATGAAAATAATTGTGCCGCACTTATTTGACTTTGTCTGATTTGAAGCTGTCTATGTTGTTATGAAGAATTTAATTATGGTGATGGTGCTCTTAGGAGCTGCTACTGCGACTTCGAATGCTGCAATAAATCTGACAATAAACAATTCTGATCAATTGTCTGGCGATTTTCAAGTGGACCTGGGTAGTGGGGAGAGTCAGCTCGGTATTGCCATGGCAGAGCTTAATTCTTTTGGCTTGGACGGCAGCAGTTCAGCATTCATGGATCTATTTGTGGAGTTTAGTCCGTCGGTCAGTTCGACACTCGTTGAATATGTTCAACAGGCGAACCAAGACCCCCCCACCGTATTTGATGGTAATGAAGTCGGCACTATCACTGCAGCTCTAACCGGTGGTCGTGCCATTAATTACTCTTTTACGAATGTCTACACGGATTCTTCGACGATCGTAGGTGACTTTGTTTTTACCGCGGTTCCTGAACCAACCAGCTATGCGCTGCTTATCGGAGGCAGCACTTTGATGTTAGTTATGAGTCGACGCCGGCGTCATGCCAATGTTTGACATTTTCTGGTAGTTGAGCACCTCGAAACAAATTACGAGTTCGCGCAGCCTCCACACCTCGAGCTGTCCTAAACGAGATAGGCGCTGAGCACCCAAGACGGTCGAAACCTCCTTGGCTTAGTAGTCTTCGTTGTCGAGTTGATCGTAAGGCGGCTAAAAGAAAGACCTTGAAACCTACGGAACGACCCCTTTTTCAGTCTTTTGAGACCTACGGAACGACCCCTTTTTCAGTCTTTTGAGACGACCTACACAATCGCTGTTGTGACAAGCTTAGTCTGCCGTTGAATCTTCAATCGGCACCCCATGCGCCTTGCACCAATCAACGAGTGCTTCACGCTTGGATTCGTTCTCGAAGGTATGCCATTTATCGAGCAAGTAATTCCGGTCTAGGAAATCTTTCCATCTGCGATAGGCGCCGCGGCGGCTGAAGATTTTACGCACCTTTTGTTCGAGGCCGGGGATCTCTATGCCGACAAAGCGCCATACCAAGCGTTGTCCCAGATCGAGGTCATGCTTGTCGGGCAAGTGAATGTAGTCGGGGTGCTCCTCGATGTCTTCGACGGGGCAGGGTTGGCCTGTGGCTGCCTCGGCACTGTAGACAAGCTCGCCGGTCACTTTCGAGATGTAGCAATGGGTGTCATCGCAGAAATCGGGATCTGGTTGCAAATCGAAAGCCCATTCCAATTCGTCGATTTTTGTTTTTTGTGGGGTGCTCATGGTTTCTTTAGTTTTTTTCTATAAGTGGCCAAATCTCTGTTTTTTGGGCACTTTTGGCCACTTATAGGATTTCAGAAAAGAGAACTTCAGTGGTGATGGACTCATTGACGAGCTCTGTGGCGTAGGCGTTTTCCGTGAGTCCTTGGCTGGTGATAAAGGTGAGAAAGACATTCTTCTTTGTTTTTGTCACTTGTTGGAAGACTTCTACTTTTCGGCGCAGTTCTGCTGCGTAGCTTTTGGTGATGGTGAAGGGGCCTTGTGAAAATTTGATTTCGATGAGATTGATGCTGTGATCTGCTCTGTCCAGTAGTAGGTCTACTTGAGCGCCTGTGGGCCATGTCTTATTGGGGCGATGCACCCAACTGCAATGCTCCGTGTCGACTTGTGCGATGCCGAGTGCTGCCTTGATTTGAGGGATATGTTTGTGTGCGAGTGCTTCGAGTGCGTAGCCGCTCCACGCACGCCATGCCGGAGTGTTGAACTTTTTTAGGAAGCTGCCAGCTCCGGTGCTTTGTTTGCGCTCGATCCATTTCATATAGAAGAGCGAGTATTCGTCGGCGACCCGGTAGATGGTGTCTTTGCTCTTCTTTCCGAATTGGCCGTGGGTGCTAATGAATCCTGCTTCTTCGAGTTCCCGAAGGGTTTGAGTGAGACGGCCGCCAGTGGTATAGGCTTTGGTGAGTCTTGAGCGTGTGAGACCTTGCGGGTGTTTCGCCAGCTCGCGGACAATCTCGACATGCCGATCTGAATGGTCGAAGAGCGATGCGTAAAGTCGGTCGAACTCTTGTCGTAGTAAGCCGGTCTTTTCGAAGCAGCTGCGGTCGATGGTCTGAGCCGCGGATTTGCCTGGTTGAGCCTCTTTCAAGTAGTGGGGCACGCCTCCCGTTGCCATGGCGAGGGTGAGCTGGTCGTATCGAGTTAGCTTCACGCCTCGCGATTTCAGGAATTGTTCACTCTCGGCCAGGCTGAACGGTTCGAGCTTCATACGGGCTGTCACGCGGTTGTGTAGCCCTCCTTTGTGGTCGATTATTTTGGCAATCATCCACGATGCCGCTGAGCCACAGATGACTAGAATGAACCGTGGGTCTCGGGAGAGCACTGTATTCCAGAAATAATCAAGCGCGGGGAGGAAGCGTGAGCGTGCGCTGGCGAGCCATGGAAGTTCGTCGAGGAAGATGACCCGTTTACCAGATCCGCGTAGTGTCTGGAGATGAGAGCCGAGTTGTTGAAATGCGGCCTGCCATGAGTCGGGGCAATTGCGTTGTTTGCGGCTGCGTTGCCCGAGTTCGTGATGGAAGTTTGTCAGCTGCTCTTTGAGTAGTCCGTCTTTGAGCCCCGTGAGTTCAAAGCACATCTGCTTCTTGAAGTGCTCTCGAATGAGAAAGGTTTTTCCTACGCGTCGCCGTCCGTAAAGTGCGAGGAACTCCGCTTCTTGACTGCTGAGTAAGCGGTTGAGTTCTTTGATTTCTGCGTGGCGTCCGATCAATGACATAATCTATAAGTGGCCAAATGTGCTCTAAAAAGAGAGATTTGGCCACTTATAAATTTAGCGAACTCGATATTTTTATGAGCTAACTTGTTCTCTATAGAGTGCTCAATCAGCACGTTGCTGTCTCCGCTGGCTTTCTGAACAGGCAGGACGGAGGGCTTCCAGAGACAGGCAGACGTAGGTCTGCCGAAGATGGCGCAGCAAATGCCTGTTTCACTTTCTTAATACTCGTCGTCGTCGAGTTTACGGTAGAGGCAGATGTCGCGGTCGCCGAAGTAGGCGACTAGGATGGCGCCTTCGCCGGCGACGGCATCGAAGAGTTTGAGCATCATCTCTTGCTCGCCAGGCCAGGGGTAAACGAAGAAAAGATCCACTTCTTCGATATCTAGATCCATGCCTTCGTAGCGGGGCGGGTGATCGAGCTGATTACCGAAACTGTCATCGCGCACGATGTCGTGTCCACTGAGCGCGTCGTAGCTGATGAAGCCGTCGGGGATATAACTGATCGGGAGGAATTCGGCGTCGAGCGCATGGTCGTCGAGCAGCGACTCGGCTTTATCGACGAGTGTTTCTTCAATCTCGATGCCATATGCATCATACCCGAGGATGGATGCAAAACCGGTGCCGACTCCGAAGCCGCTGCCCCATTCAATAAAAGTTTCGCCGAGCGGGAGCCCTTGTTCGGTGACGTGGCGCAAGGCGGCGTAAACCTGAGCGGGCTCGCTGGGCACGTAGCGTGGGAAGCGCTTGTTGAGCTTCTGGTCGTAGAACGCGTCGCAGCGGCGGTCAGCCTCGTCGATGAAGGCTTTTACGTCGGGCGGCAGGTCGTATGTTTCGACGGTGTATGGGATTTCTTCGTAGGACACGGGTAGTGACGTGCTGCGCACGGAGTGAGAGTGAGAGTGAAAGTGAGGAGTGAGAGTTAGAGTTAGGAGTGGAAAGCTCGAGAAGTCTTAATCGTAATCTTACTCTTAATCCTAATCATTCTTTAGGTCAGGAAAGCGACAAGAGTGTCGCTTCTACTCGCCTAAGAGACGTTCGATGTCGCGGCGGTTTTTCTTGGTCGGGCGACCGGCTCCTTTGTGGCTGAAGACTTTGGCGTTTTCGCGTTTTTCGCGGGCGGCTTCATATTCGGATTCGGGTGTGTGGTCTTCGAAATACTCGGGGAGCAGTGCCGCGCCGACGCGTTTCTCGGTGAGGCCGACGACATGCAAGGTGCGGGTGAGTGCTTTGGTGCGTGCGACGATGATGTCGCCAATGCGTATCTTTGCCGAGGCCTTGGCGATCTTGCCGTTGTGGCGGATCGCGGAACCGCGGCAGGCTTCGGCAGCATCACCGCGTGTTTTATACACGCGTGTGCCCCAGAGCCATTTGTCTAAGCGAACGGAATCCATTTGCGTATAGTTAGCGTCCGCTTAGCGCGGCTGCCATCTTCTCGAGTCCTTCTTGGAGTCGGCTGCGTGGACAACCGAAGTTGAGGCGCACGTGTTGAATGCCGTCGAACGGTGTGCCGTCGGATAGGCCGACGCCGTTGTCCTCGAAGAATTTGACTGGGTTTTCTAGCTCGAGCTTTGTGACGTCGAACCACGCCAGGTAGGTCGATTCCATTGGGCGGAAGGTGATGCCTGGGATTTGCTCTTTGAGGAATTTAGAGATGAGCTCGTAGTTGCCGCGCAGATAAGTGATCAGTTCCTGGCGCCATGCTTCGCCGTGGTTGTAGGCGGCTTCGCAACCGGCATAGCCGAAGCAGTTCACTTCGGTGATGATGCCGCGGATGGTTTTCTGGAATTGCAGGCGTAGCTTCGAATCTTCGATGACCGAGAACGCGCATGCGAGGCCAGGCAAGTTGTAGGTCTTGCTGGGTGCCATGAGGGTGACGGTGCGTGCGGCGAGGGTTTCGCTGAGCTTGGCGGTGACGATGTGCTGTGCGTTGGCATCAAAGACCAAGTCGCAGTGGATTTCGTCGGAGATCAGAATGAGGTCGTGCTTTTCGCAGAAGTCGCCGAGGCGAGTGAGCTCTGCTTCTGTGTAAACACGGCCGACGGGATTGTGCGGGCTGCAGAGGATGAAGAGCTTGGTGTTCGGCTTGACCGCGGCTTCCATTGCGTCGAAGTCGAGCGTCCATTGGTCGGAGGCATCGAGGCAGAGCGGGACTTTGATGAGTTCGCGGTTCGCGTAGTCGGGCGCGCCAAGGAAGGGCGGGTAAACCGGCGTGGCGGTCATGACGGATTCGTCGGATGCGACGAAGGCATGGCAGCACAGGTTGATCGCTGGCACGAGGCCGGGAAGGAAGTTGAGCCAGTGTGCTTTGGCGCTATAGCCGTGTTGGCGATCCAAGTAGTTGAGGACGGCGTTGACGGGGGCTTCGTAGGGGATGGTGTAGCCGAAAATACCGTGGTCGAGGCGTTGCTGTAGGGCGGCGGTGATCTCGGGCGCGGTGGTGAAATCCATGTCGGCCACCCACAGCGGTAGGATGTCGCGGCCTTTATATTTGTCCCATTTGAGGGAGCCGTAGCCGGTGCGATCTGGGCAGGTGTCGAAATTGTAGTGCGTGTCTGTCATATGCGGGAGCACGATCAACCGAGTGTCGTATGCCTGCAAACTCAATTCGCTAAAAACTGATGAGATAAATAGAGCCTTGGGAGACTTGTTCGGCTTGTTCGGCGGAGATCCAGCGTTCGTTGAAAGAAGGCCCCCATGAGTCGCTTACGGCGATTTCGCCGGTGTCTTTGTTGTAGCCGGTGATGAGGCAGGCGTGTGCGCTCATGATGTCTTTTCTCAATTCGGTGCTGCGCGCATTTGATTTGCTGGCCTTCGCCCATGCGGTCCAATCGGTGACGGCTTGTCGCTCTTTGCTGCGTTGGTTGGCGTATTGGTTGTATTCCTTGGAGGAGAACATGACCCAAATAATGGGGAGGCCTTTGTCGATGTATTTCTGAATGGTGCGGACTTTGATCGGTTCGTTCAGCTGCTTCATTGAGCGGCTTTGCGAGGAGATGTAGCTGTCGACTGAGTTGATAATGCTGCTGAGCGAGGTGCCACCGCCGATCTCGGTCTGACCTGCCATGGCGAGCAGATACATGTCGGCGGGAATTTGCATGTAGCGCAGATAGCGCTCGAAGGTGGCTGGCACGCAATAGCCTTTTGGCCCCTGATTGACCATAGGGATATTGCCAATGAGGACATCGCCGTTGGGGCGTGTGATGATATTTTCAGTGGTGAGTTTGCGGAGCTTGGCGTCGGAGAGTTTTTCACTGCGGCCTTTGTTGTCAGCTGCTTCGGTGCTCATGATGCGTAGGCTGACGTATTCGTCTTCTTGTGAGGCGAGCAGGAAGGCGTGGCCTTTCCAATCCCAGCGTTGGAGGCGTTCTTTGATGCCGCGCCCTGTGCCGAAGGATTGTTTTTCGGGTTCGCCTAAGGTGTCACTTAGGCGCTGCACTAGGGTCTCTTCATCGTCCTCGATCGCTTCTTGCATGGCCTCGATTTCGTCTTCGGTAGGAGGATCGCTGAATTTGAAGTCGCCCTTATTGGCAAAGACGATGCTGATTCGTTCGGCGTGATCGTCCGCACCGTAGAGAACACAGGCATAGGGGCGTGAGTTGAGAATACGAAAGTCAGCAGGCGGGTAGTAGCGATAGCTGGACTGGGTGGCAGTCTGTGATTCTAGGCGCCATTTAAGACGTTGTGCGACTGTGTCCGGTGCGTCATCCCATAGGAGGTTGTCCTGCAAGAGTGGGACGCCTAGGAGTTCGTTGATGATGGCGAATTTGGACTGCTCCTCGCTTTGGATTTGGGAGATGAGTTGTTGGCTCTCTGTTGAGAGCTGCTCGCGGCCATACCAGATAGCGTTGCCATTTTCTAGGCGGATTTGAATGCGCTCTGGCTCGATGTTGAGGATTTCAACTTCGATGGAGTTGCCTGCTTGGTTGGTCAGTGTGGTGCCGCTGAGTGGCAGGCAGGCGATGAGGAATCCGAGGAGTAGGCAGCGCGGGGAAAAGTGTTTCATTTGGGTATCTGTTTAATTAAATGAGGGAGAACGTGCTGACGTCGAATAGACCTTTGTCTGAAATCTTGAGTTTTGGGATAACGAGTAGAGCCATAAAGGAGAGGGCCATGTAGGGGGATTCGAGGGAGCTGCCATGTTGTTTGGCGGTGCGTGAGAGTGTGGTAAATGCTTGGGCGACTTCTTTGTAGGAACCGCCGCTCATGAGGCCGGCAATTGGTAGAGGTAGCGTTTCTTCGATGGCTTCGGATGCGAAGCTGAGCCCGCCCTTGTTGTGGATGATGAGGTTGGTCGCCTTACAGAGTAGTTCGGGGCTGGAGCCGACGACTACGATATTATGGCTGTCGTGAGCGACACTAGAGGCGATGGCGGCATTGCGTAGGCCGAAACCTTTGATGAGGGCGACGGCTGGTGGGGTGTCAGCATAGCGGTTGACGACAGCGATGTAGCAGAGGTCTTGCTCGGGGCAGGCGGTTTGTGCGTCCGCCTCTGTTTCTTCGGTGATGATTTGGCCGTCGAGTGCGACGATGATCCGCCGTGTTCCTTCTGTGGGTGGAAGTTGGAAGTCTGTAGGTTGTTTGGCGTGTGCGTCGAATCGGTTGATTGGTGTGACGGCTTTATGGCTGAGTGTCGAGGTGCCGTTCGCTGCCACGAGTTGACCAGATTTCCAGCTGCGTAAGCAACGCATGTCAGTGAGTGAGTCGAACTCGGCAAAATCGGCGGAGTCACCGACTTGAAGGCAGCCCACTTGTAGGCCGTAGTGGCGGATGGGGTTAAGTGTTGCGGCTCGAAGTGCGTTGAGTGGGTCGACCCCGAGGCGGATGGCGCGTGCGACGAGTGCATTTATATGGGAGATGACGAGGTCGTCAGGATGTTTGTCGTCGCTGCATAGGAAGCATTGCTCGGGGAATTCGTTGAGGAGGGGCCAGAGTGCTTCGAAGTTGCGAGCAGCGGAGCCTTCGCGGATCGCGATTTTCATGCCGAGCTGACATTTTTGGCGGGCTTCTTCAAGTGTGATGCTTTCGTGGTCGGTTTCTATGCCGGCGGCTGCGTAGTCGCGGAGTGCTTTGCCGATGAGTGCGGGGGCGTGGCCGTCGATCCGTTTGCCGTGGCGTTTGGCAGTTTCAATGATCGCCATCATTTCGGGGTCGCGGGTGATGACTGCTGGGAAGTTCATTACCTCGGCGAGGTAACCGATTTCGGGCTTGGAGAGTAAGCGGTCGATTTCGTCTGGTCCGAAGCGAGCGCCTGCGGTTTCGAAGGGAGTGGCTGGCACGCAGGAAGGGGCTCCAAAGTGGATGTGGAACGGGGTGCGCTTGGCGTCTTCGAGCATCCATTCAACACCTGGGATGCCGAGGACGTTGGCAATCTCGTGTGGATCGCTGATAGATGCAATTGTGCCGTGGATGAGGGCTGCACGGCCAAACTCAGACGGAGAGAGCAGGGAGCTCTCAACATGGACATGCGCGTCGACAAGCCCCGGGCACAGGTAGGTGTCGTAGGTCGCGTCGGGGGTCTCTTCAATCGCATGGATGATGCCATCACTGATGGTGACGGTGCCTGCAGTGATCGTGCCTTGGATGACGTTTACAATATTCCCACATAGGCGCTGTGTTTTGCTCATGCCGATGTATGCTGTCGTCTCATCGGATCTGCTCAAGTTGAATCGCCGCTTTATGCGGCATCAATGAGATGCAGCTGGGCGAGTAATTCGGTGAGTGTTTCACCGCTGGCAGGGATGTTGCCTATGAGGCTGCTTCGGTGCCCAAGCGCCCAGCGGGCGGTTTTATCAACGGCGCTGATGTGGTGGTCGAGGTCGAGGAGGTGTTCCCACTCGGCGAGGCGGTTTTGATTGTATTGGGCGAGGGCAGCTTGGCGTTGAGCGTCGTTGTGGTGGTCGCCGAGTATTTCTGCTAGGTCAATGGCTTCGCGCATGCCGACGTTCATACTGAGGATGCCGGCCTGCGGCGTCATGTGAGCTGAGTCACCTGCGAGCCAGATGCGGTCTTTACCGAAGGCGTTGGCGAGGCGATGTTCGAATTTGACGAGCATGCGCCAGTTGAGCTCTTCAATGGAGCCTTTGAACCACGGTGCGTTGTCTGCTAGGAATTGATCGAGGTGCTCGCGGTCGAGTTGTGCGTGGCCGTGGTCGCCGAATTGCAGCAGGTTGTGGTCTTTGTTGAGCGAGTGGTCGGGGGCTTCGCCTGAGTTTACTTGAAAACTCCAGCGACAGTGGCCATTCGGTAGCGGCCAGAAGACGTGTGTCATCTTATCCTGAATGATGATGCGCATTTCGTTGGGTAGCTCCGCATCGGTTTTGAATTCGAAGACGGCATAGTCTGCGCTCGGAGTGACTTCAGGGAAGTCGATGCCTGCGATGCGGCGCGCGGCCGACTCATGACCATCGGCTCCGATGAGGTAGTTGGCTTCGTAGTCGAGAATCTTGTCGATTTGCATATCGATGTGGGCGACGGCGTAGCCAGTCATGCCTTCCATGAGTCGATCGACTGAGACGTTGAGTGCGTTGTCGCTGTTCTCAATGAAGCGCACGCGATGGTTCCAAAGTGGTTTCTTTCGCAGGCTATCGACAAGGATGTGTTCGAGTTCGCCCTGGCTGATGACGGTCAAGAAGGGGTATTTGAGAGGGAGCATGCTGTAGTCGAGCACGGCTTTCTCTTTGTCGTCTTCATAAATACGAATCTTAGGGAGATGGAGGGAGCGCTCGAGGACTGGATCGGCGAGGCCGAGTGAGTCGAGTATCTCGAGTGTTTCTGGGTGTAGCGCGAGCGCGTAGCTATGTGTATTGGTGCGCTGTTCGCGATCGAGCAGGACGTAGTCTAGTTTTTTGTTTGCTAGGGCATGTGCTGCGGTGAGTCCGACGGGGCCAGCGCCTAGGACTACGATGTCGGTTCTTTTGTGGTTAAACATGATCGTATGGTGGTTGGGGTGGATGTAGCTGTGCTTTTGCGCTTTTCTTTAGTGTATGGGATTCGGGGAGAGCGTCAATTTGCTGTATTTGAATATTCGGGCTTAATTCCTTGTTCTGGGAGTCGCTTGGGGATTGATCTTCGCCCTTTGCGCGCAGAGAGTGTGCGCTATGTCAGATAGTGAAGATCAATCAGAGGTAAAACCAGCGTTGGAGTGGCTTAGCGAGCGATACCCAGATAGCCCACGTAAGCGCTTAAAGGAGTGGTTTGCTAAAGGTCGAATCCAGCTCGATGGCGCAGTCCTGAAGAAGCCGCATGAGCAGATGACGGATCCTGGCGAGCGTCTGAATATGGGCGAGGCAGTGGCACCGGTCTTTTTCCGTAATATGCCGACGCGTATCCATGCGCAGGCGAACTTGCTCTATATTGATAGCTCATTCGCAATCGTGAACAAGGGGGCTGGGTTATTGTCGGTTCCTGTGCCTGGCAGTAATCAGGTGTCAGTGTTGAGCGTGCTAGAGAAGTTTCTGCAAGGGAAGGGCGCTTCCGAGCTGGATCGTCAAAAGGGGGTGCAGCGCAAGCGTTTGACTCCGTTGCCGGTGCACCGATTAGACCAGTTTACTAGTGGGGTGATTTGTTTTGCGATGAACCCGAAAGCACGTGAATCGCTAGTGCGCCAAGTGCGAGACCACACCTTCTTGCGCGAGTATCTTGCGATCGGTGATGGCCAGTTGGAGAAGAAGCGTGGCGAGTGGCGCTCTTGGTTTCGCTTAGATGAAGAAGGGATGTATCAAACTGTGTTTGATACTGAAGAAGAGGGCACGACGGAAGCGATCAGTCAGTATGAGGTGTTGGAAGAATATTCGTGGCCGACTGCGGTGAAAGGGCAGCGACATGTGGTGAGTAAGCTGCGGCTTCGCTTGGAGACTGGGTTGAAGCATCAATTGAGAATTCATTCGGCAAATGCTGGCGTGCCCTTGCTTGGGGATCGGCATTATCACCCTGATTATCGGTCTGCTTTGGAAAACAACGCTGGCATGCCTTATGATGTGCAACGCCAAGCGCTGCATGCGTCGAGCTTGGGACTTTTGCATCCAGAGACTGGTAAGCTACGCCGGTTTACTTGTAAGTTTACGCGCGATCTAGCGGACCTGGAGCAAATGCTGAAAGCGAAGTCTAAGGGGCAGTAAGTCTGACTTGCTTCGCCATCTACGGCAGACCTCCGTCTAACGACTCTTTTAAAATTTATGAAACCACGCGTTAAACTAGCTGAATCGACGACGACTGATGGGGGAGCGATGACGCTCTACGAGCATGATGGGGCGTATTGCATCAGTTATAGTGGGCAGGAGCTAATGCATTCCGGGGCGAGCGCCTCGGAGGTCTTGTTGGGGGAGATCGGCGTTGAGCTGTTGGAACCTGATGCGGAGGCGCGCGTGTTGATCGGTGGGCTGGGGCTTGGTTTTACCTTACGTAGTGTGCTTGAGAACGTGGGGCCTGCTGTCACGGTGGAACTCGTTGAGCTCTTGCCAGGCATCGTTGAATGGAACCGTGAGTATTTAAAGGATCTGAACGGTGCGCTACTAGACGACCCGCGTGTCGAAATCCACGTCACGGATGTGGTCGGGTATGTGCGTAAGGCCGAGCGTGAGCGCTATGATGTTATTCTACTAGATGTCGACAATGGCCCTGTTGCCATGGTGTCGGAAACCAATGCCTCGCTCTATTCTAATAGCGGGCTGCGCTGGTTGCGTGGTTCATTGACGCCTGAGGGGCGTGCTGTATTTTGGTCCGCAGGGCCTGATCTTAGGTTTGAGGATCGCCTTAAACGTGCAGGGTTTCGCGTGTCGAAGGTGCCTGCGAAAGTGCATGCTGGAGCGAAGCGTGCGGCCTATTTACTTTACGTCGCGAACTACAAGTAGGTGGGCGGGGCGTTAAGCTCGCGTTAGAAATTGCTCCTTCCTTGTGAAGCATATCCTTATACATCTCTTTGTATCGTCCAGGTTGTGTTATTAATGCGCTCTTGATACTGCCGCGCATCAAGTATTGCTATTTTTTTTCGCTCAACAGATTAGGGAGGGACGAGTTCCGCCTCGTCTTGCGGTGTGCTGGTGCTGTGGTTGAGTGCTGTGGCTCTGCTGACGGCAGCGTAGAACGCAGCAGGCAGCGGAATCCCTCCCCAAGCAACCATCGCATGAGCCGACTACACTTTTGTGCTTTGGTTCTGTGCTGGGGCTCGGCTGACTTCAGCCACAAAAAAGCGGGCGCATCAGTTCTGATACGCCCGCTTGGTTTTTATAAACTGTGATTGCGGTTAAGCGTCTTCCTTTTTGCTCTCGGTTACCTCGCTCTTAGGAGCTTCGGCGACCGGAGTGGTGGGGCTGGCTTTTTTGCTTTCGGCACGTGGTGCTTTCGGTGTTGGCTCGTCTTCGGTGTCCATTGCGGTGCGAATGTCCTCTTCGATGCCCGACGTGGCTTTCTTGAATTCCTTGACCGATTGTCCAAGGGACTTGAAGAGACCCGGGAGACGTTTTGCACCAAATAGAAGCAGCACGATCAAAAAGATGATGATGAGCTCAGGTGCGCTGAGGTTTTGTAGGAATGCTAAGTGTTGGATATTCATGAGCGAATTTGGTTGAATGTGTATTAGTTGTCTTCGCCGAGATCGCGATAGACTTTACTCAGCTCGACGCTGCGAGCTGCGTCCGCTGTGCTGATCGTGTCGTTGATCTGTGGGGCACCTTCGAGGATGTCTGCAGTCAGTAGAGGGCTACCAATACGCAGTGGGCGTGCTTTAAGCACGCCTGTTTCAGCACCAGCATAGTTGGTGGCGATCAGGAATTGATCGCCGAGCGCTGCGCCATTGCGAATGGTGACCAAGCGCTCGAATAGATCGAGGTGCACAATCATCGGCGCATTGCGATTGACCACCGGGGGGGCGGTGAAGTTTTGGTTGCCTTCGGTTACGCGCACGCCTTTTCCGCCACAACCAGTGAAGGTTAGGGCGAGCAAGCTAGCGCAGGTGATGAGAGTTAGGGGATGTAAACGCATAGTATTGCTTTTGACTGTTTCGCTGGAGGAGTGTTCCGCTTAGTCTTTTGCGTTTTCGCGTTTGAGGCTGTCCATGCCTGGCTTCTCTAAGTTGATATCGCCTTCGAAGAAACCGTGGAGCTGGCGGATACGAGTTGGGTGGCGCATCTTACGAAGTGCTTTCGCTTCGATTTGACGAATACGCTCACGGGTCACCTTGAACTGGCGGCCGACTTCTTCGAGTGTGCGGGAGTAACCGTCTGCGAGGCCGAAGCGGAGTGAGAGCACTTTGCGCTCACGCTCGGTCAAACTGTCCAGGACGTCGGTAATCTTTTCGCGCAACAGGCTGTAGGCTGTCATGTCGTAAGGATTTTCGGCTCCCTTATCTTCAATGAAATCACCGAAGTTGGTGTCGTCCGAGTCGCCCACGGGGCTTTGCAGAGAGATCGGTTGCTGTGCCATCTTCATGATGGACTGCACACGCTCGATCGGAAGGTTCATTTCGTCTGCGACTTCCTCAGCGGTCGGCTCATGGCCGAGTTCCTGGAGGAGTTGCTTCTGCACTTGCATGACCTTGTTGAGGGTCTCGATCATGTGCACCGGAATACGAATGGTGCGGGCCTGATCGGCAATCGAGCGGGTGATCGCTTGGCGAATCCACCATGTTGCGTAAGTGGAGAATTTGTAACCGCGACGGTATTCGAATTTCTCAACCGCTTTCATTAGGCCCATGTTGCCTTCTTGAATCAAGTCGAGGAAGGAGAGGCCACGGTTGGTGTATTTCTTAGCGATCGAGATCACGAGGCGAAGGTTGGCTTCGACCATCTCAGTCTTGGCTTTGTGCGCTTGGCGCATGCCTGTGCGAACTTCGCGGATGATTTCCATGAACTCACGCGAATCCATTTTGAACTCAAGGGTGAGTTCGTTGAGGCGTGCCTCAATGGCTTTCACATCCACCTTTGTCTTACGGCGTGTGGATACCTTATCCGCAGAGTCGAGATCGTCGTAGTGATCGTTGAGCTCGCGATAGACGGGAGTCAGGTTGTTGAGGAAATCTTCGAATACCTTCAGCTTGAGACAATATTTACGAAGGGTCAGGCGTAGCTCACCTTCGTATTTTTTCATACGAGTGCGAGAGCGTTTCTCATTGGGGCCGTTACCTTCTTCAGCTGCTTTGAGTTGGCTGTCCCAAGCGGCGTAGATGCGCTCGCCGAGTTTGTGTGCTTGCTCGAGTAGTTTTGGTAGGCTGTTGAAATAGATTTCGCGGCTCTCGATTTTTTTATCGAGCACGACACGGTCGAAGCGTTCTTCGCGGTTCAGCAGCTTCTGGACGATGTTGTTTTGGAATTCGAGTGTCAGCGCAGTGGAGAAAAGCGCGTCTTGTGCGCGCAACTCGGCCTTCTCGATACGTTTGGAAATGGCGACTTCTTCTTCGCGTGTCAGCAAGGGCACTTGACCCATTTGCTTGAGATACATCCGAACAGGATCGTCGAGGATGTCGTTTTGAGAGGTGCGGACTTCTTTCTCTTCGGTCTCTTCCTGACGCGCCTTGTAGGCTTCGACTTCGGTGTCGTCTAGAATCTCAACTTCGAGATTTTGAAGGATAGAGATGATGTTCTCGATTTCGTCCGGATTGCTGACGCTCTCGGGCAGGGCTTTGTTGATGTCCTTATAAGTAAGGAAGCTTTGCTCTTTAGAAAGTCGGATGAGGCTGCGGATGCGCTCGTTGAGCTTTTCCTGTGCTTTCGCAGTCAATTTGCGTTTTTTAGGTGCGACCTTTTCGAGCTCCTTTTCAATTTCTTCTTCGGAGACTGCTTTTTTGGCGGCGGTCTTCTTTGCGACTTTTTTTGCCGGGGCTTTCTTGGTCACTGTTTTCTTTGCGGTGGTCTTTTTCGCTGCGGGCATAATGTGTGTGGTGGTGCTGTCTGGAAGGACTACTTATTTAAATTTCGAGTTTGTGTGGTGCGGCGAGTTCGTTGCGGGCTTTTATAACTTTGCGCATGAGGTCTTGCTGTTCCTCTGGTGTGGCATTGGCGACTCGTTGCTTGAGTGTTTGTAGTCGGATTTTTAAGTAGTTGTTGTAGATGTAGTTAAGCTGATTGTTGATTTCCATGTGGGCAAGGTCAGCATCCATTTCTAAATCTCTAGAGTGAAGGTCGGCCATAAGTTGACGGTCTTCAATCGTTTCGATGAGATTTTCAATATTTGAGGCGTCTTCAATCAGGCCTTCGCGTAATTCGGCGAGGATGCGCTTTAGAAAACGGCCGGCTGGTGATGTGTTATTAATCCAATCGTAATCAATTATTTCTGAGATTGCTGCGCTATGTTCGGGAAAGTGTAAAACGAGCCAAAGTAGCTCCCATGTTCCATCTGTCAATAGTGCGTCTTTACTGACTTTATTGGTAGGTTTTGGATTTTCCTGTCCCTTATTGTAAGTCTGAGGCTTGGGCGCTTTTTTGAAATCAACCAGTGCGGCATGTGCGTCGACATTCAGTAGCTTTGAGGCGGTCTGAATGTAGTCTTCGCGGGCGACCTCCGAGGGCACGTGTTGTAGTAGGTCGAAGACGCTGCGTAGGGCAGTGGTTTTTTCGTTGGTGCTGGGCGGACGGTCATCGGGGAGGCTTTCTGAAATGGCCAGCTGGATCGCGCTTTTTGAGGCTTTGCGTAGTGGCTCCAGGGCTTCGGCTCCGTGTTGGCGCAGCAAATCGTCGGGGTCAGCTTTTTCTGGTAGGAGTAAGTAGCGGAATTCGAGCCCGGCTTTGAAGGCGAGTGGGAGTGCGCGCAGCGCGGCTTTGCGGCCGGCCTTGTCTCCATCGAGTAAGCATTCTACGCAATTTGGCTGGTAGCGGCGCATCAAGTGTAGTTGATCGTCGGTAATCGCGGTGCCTTGTGGGGCGACTGCAGTGTGCAGGCCGACAGACCAACAGCGGATGGCGTCGAGTTGGCCTTCGACTAGTAGGAAGCTGCCGCCTTCTTTGAGGTGGGTGCGGGCATGATCCATGCCGAAAAGAATGCGCCCTTTGTGGAAAATTTGTGTCTCTGGGGAATTGACGTATTTGGCTTCGCGGGCGGGGTCGTCTGCGGGCGTCTGTTCGAGTTGCCGTGCGGTGAAGGCGACGACGCGCCCCTGCACATCACGAATTGGCACCATGAGGCGGCCGCGGAAGCGCGATTTGAAATTTTCGTGATAGTTCTCGTTGTCGCGCGCGAAGAAGAGACCGCATTGACGCATGGCCGCGGTCGGAATGCCGCGCTCTTTGAAGTAGAGGGCGAGTGCATTGCGAGCGGCGGGCGCGTAGCCGATTTTTACCTCGTCGGCGGTCTCCATGGTGAAGCCGCGTTGCTCCTGCCAGTAGGTGCGGACGGGCGCGGCTTCTTCGGACTCGACTAATTGTTGGTGAAACCAGGTGGTGGCGAGTTCGTGAATCTCGAAGATCTGCTTGCGCAGTGAGACTTCCTCGCGGGACGGGCCGCCTGCTTCGTATTCGAGGGTGATATTGAATTTCTTGGCGATATACTCGATTGCTTCGGGGAATTCGAGGTTCTCGACCTTCATAATGAAGGTGAAGCAGTCGCCGCCTTCGCCGGTGCTAAAGCATTTATAGAAGCCGCGGTCGGGATGGACGTAAAACGAGGGCGTTTTCTCTTGGGTGAACGGGCTGAGCCCTTTCCATGAGCTGCCAGCTCGTTTGAGCTCTACATAGGGAGACACGATATCCACCAGATTTACCTGATGCTTGATCGCTTCGACTGATTTTTGCGCAATGCGGGCCACGTATTTTTTTTGAGAGAGCTGAGGAGGGAGACCTGAGGGCAGAGACTTGAGACTTGAGAGCTGAGACTTGAAGGGGCTTAGCGGAGTCGGGAGAGGGCTGCTTCGGCTTCTGGACGGAGTGAATGATTCGGTGCGAGTTGGATGAAGCGTTCGTAGAGTATGATCGCGGTAGAATTGTTCCCATCAATTCGCTCATAACCACGAGCGAGTGACAGTGTGATTTCTGGGCTGCGCGGGAAGCGGTCGTAAGCGGTTTGTAGCTCGGCTAGGAAGTCTTCGGGCTTCTTCGTGCGTTGGATGACACGCAAATAGTCGAGTGTATAGTCGATTTCCGCGGGGGCGAGACGGGTCGCTTCGAGCGCAGTGGTTTCGGCGTTCTTGGTCTGCCCGTCGAATCGGTAGGCGCGTGAGAGCATGTTCCAAATGTCGGCGCGATTGTTCGCGCGGCCGAGTGCTTGCCAGTAAAGTTGGATGGCTTGCTTATAGTCATGCTCAAAGGTGGCGGTTTCGGCATCAGCGAGAATGTGGTCGAGACTACGTGGAGGCAGCGTGGCGCTAATTGCGGAGGATGGCTCGGTGGCTGGGGCGTCGGCTTCGATGGTCACGTCGGTTGCGAAGGAGTCGTTGAGATCGGAGGTGCCGATCGAGTAATCAATGGCTGCGCCTTCAGCTTGTTGGTCGTAAGTCACGCCCAGTGCGAACTCTGGCTCTGCGGGCTCAATTGCGATGGCTGGGTTGAAGGCGATCGCTGGTAGCTCTTCGGATTCGACTGCGGGCGTGTCGGCCATGGCCTCGGCGTGCTCGAGGTCTGCGATGATTTGTGCTTTGCCGCCAACGGTTTCCGTGTCTGCGCTGGTTACGTCGGCGTCATCGATGGATTCAACTGGTGTGATGGTGGCGACTTGCTCGGCGGCTTTTGCTTTTGCTTGTGCCTCAGCGGCTGCTTTTGCGGCCGCTTCTTTGGCAGCCAGCTTTTTGGCTAGGTCGGCTTTTAGTTTCGTCTGGGCGGTGCGCCAGCCTTCGAGTTCGCTGCGGTAGGTTGCCCATTCGCTGGCATCGACTGCGCCCGGGAATTGTTTGTCGAGCTGGGCGATCACTGCTTCGGCCTCGGTCCAGTTCTTATTGCGAAGGTTGATGTCGAGTAGGCCGAAGAGTGCGGGAAGTGCGTTGGGATCGTCGCTGTTGGCTGCGATGTTAAACCAGCGTTCGGCTTGTGGCAGGTTGTCGAGTTGCTTAAAGAGTGTTCCGATGGCGACTGCGGTTTCCGGTGTGGGGGTGCTGTTTTCCGGATCGACCCCTTTTAGATAGGCATCGAGGGCTGATTGTGTTTGTTGAGCGTCGGCGCGATATTTGCCCAGACGTAGCCAGAGCTCGTCAGTGATGGCGTCGGGCTCGGTTTGGGCGAGTGCTTCGAGTAGCTCGTGTGCGGCTTGTGTTTGGTTGGCGTTTTCCTGTGCGCGGTAAGTTTGGTAGAGTAGTTCGACGTCGTCCGGCGCTTGATTGTAAGCGGCGCTGAGGTAGAAGGCGGCTTCGGCGGTGTTGCCGAGTGCTTCGTGGATGCTGCCGATCTGACGTAAAATTTCGGTGTCGTTGGGGAACTCGTTTGAAAGGGCGTCGAGTGTGGCGAGTGCGGCGGTGTCGTCTCCAATTGCACGTAGTTCTGCGACTGCGTTGAGGCTGTTGGCTCTTTTTTCTTCAGGGCCGCTGCAACCTGATAAAATCAGGGCTGTCAGAGGAATAAGAATGGAGATTAGGTTTTTGGTGTTTGCTTTTAGCATAAGCAGCAATTTGTTGCGTAGGGTGTGTATTTCTGGAGATAAGACCACAGCGTTGTCGTCACTTTCGTTTCCCTTGTTTGGGTGTCAAGTGGATAGGCGGGCGTTGCGCCTTGATTTGAGGCTATGTCGCTGCATTTGTAGCGTATTGCTCCTGATTGGTGGTTTGCTGATGCCATCGATGGTGCGTGCGCAGGAAGGGTTGGCGCCGCGTGCGCCGTTGGGTTTAGTTTGGGAGGCGCCTCTTGCGGAAGGAAAACTTTATTACACCGAGGTGGCGGCTTTGGTCGAGGCGTATGAAGCACAGGTGGGCGCTCGCTTGGCCCCGGGGGAGCGCGGCAAGGTTGGTATCAAGGTCAATTCGCGCAGTGGCCGTGGGTTGAGCACCCCGTTACAGCTACTTCGAGCGATGATCGAGGTGCTGGAGGCGCGTGGTTTTGAGCGGGAATCAATTGTGATCGTGGATTATTCCGAGCATCAGTTGAGGCAGGCGGGCATTATGCCTTCTTTGAGTTCGGATCTGGCCCATTTCGAGGGGTGCCCAGTGTATGCGTTGGACAGTGAGCGCTATTATGATCCGGATTGGTTTTATGACAGCCCGTTGCCACCAAGTATGAATCAGGAGCCGCAGTTGTTGGGCGGCCTCGGGCGAGGGAGTAGTGCATTGGAAGAGGGCGCGATCGAGCGTAAGAGCTTTTTGGCCGCACCGCTATTATTTGATGTGGATTTTTGGGTGAACTTGGCGGTTGGTGTGGATGATAAGGCTTTGGGCGTGGATGGTGCGCTAGCCAATGCGACCTTGTGGAATGTGAGTAATAGTCAGCGCTTTCTCGGTAATGAGGCGACCGCCTCGGCTGCAGTGGCTGAAATCGCTGCGATCCCCGAGTTACATGAGCGCATGGTGTTGCACTTCGTCTCTTTGGAGCGCTACCAGTATATCGGCGGGCCTCGGTTTAAATCGCGCTACACACGCTCGGAGCCGTTGCTATGGATGAGCTCAGATCCAGTGGCGATTGACCGCATGCTGTATGATCGGATGAATAAGTATCGGCTGCTGGATGGTTTTCCGGAGATATCACCGCTGCCGCGTCAGTTGCCCTTTGCGGCAAGCCTTGGCTTGGGAGTCTATGATAAGTCGCAGATCCGTCTGCAGCATTTGTCGTTTGTGGCGCCTGAAAGTGCGGATGCTGGCTCCGAGGATGCTGGCTCCGAATAAGGCAAGTCGGTTTTAAGTAGGAGGACACCCGCCAGGAGGAGATAGTCTCGATGGCATCATGATTTGTGAAAAGTGCATTCATGCTATTTCGCTATCTTGCTGTAGGGGCTTTGCTTGCGAAGCCCGCGCAAAGGCGACACGCATAGGAAGTTGTAAAACTTTAGCTGCCTTCGCGGGTGCCGCAAGCAGCACCCCTACGCCAGATGCTTCGATTTCACAAATCACAATACTTGATGCGCGTGAGTATCGTCTCGATGGCCTTGTCGGTCGAGCAGCTACATTCGACAAGCTCATGTCAGGCAAGGAACTCGACTACGAGAGTCGTGCTTTTTCCTGAAATCAGCTACTATAAGCAGAATAATTGCCGAAGCTTGAAGAAACGCCTTGAACTAGGGCGAAAAGCCTCATTCTTTGCTTCCTATGCAGATCGCGGACTATTATCCGATTCTTATTCAATTTACCATCGCAGCCAGTATCGGTGCGGTTGTTCTTGTGGCGTCGCACATCTTCGGACAGCGCGGCACTTCGGTTGGACTTAAAGATACTCCGTATGAGTGTGGCATGTTGGCTCAAGGTTCTAGCCACGCGCGTTTCGCCGTGAAGTTCTATGTCACTGCGATGCTGTTCATCCTATTTGATATCGAGGTGATCTTCCTGGTGCCTTGGGTGCTGGTCTTTCGCGAGTTTCTTGCTGCGAACCTGCCGATTCTATTGCCGATTTTCTTCTTCCTCTTTGTTCTAGTCCTTGGACTATTCTACGAGTTGAAGAAGGGCGCGATTGAGTGGGAACAGTAAAATGTCAGGCAGTGCCTGATCTCTTTATTTTTCAAGTCGGTTGATTACATGGAACTTGCGGGTGCTGTGTGCTGTATTTATTTTTCGTGGTATTTTTAAAATCTTTTGACATTCGACGCTGAGGTTTCCCTTATAAGCTATGCGCATTGACCGCTACATCGCTCAAACCCGTGTGATCGATCTCGAGAGCACCGACTTCAAGGGTGCTCTGTCGGAGCTATTAGATGTTTGCGATATCTCAAAAGAAAAAGGCCTGACGAAGAAACGCTTGCTGAGTGACCTGTTAGATCGGGAGAAGCAAATGACGACCTACCTCGGCAGTGGTGTTTGCCTGCCGCACGCACGTGTGCCGATGAAGCGCAATTACATGATCGCAGTGGGGCGTTGCCCGGCGGGTCTGGTCTATGATGGGCAGTCAGAGTATCAAGAGATTCGCTACGTATTTTTGTTACTGGCATCCGAAAAAGCCCGCAATTATCTCTATGGCCTAGCATCGCTGGCGCGTGTCTTTCAGGACAAAACCCACATGGAGCGACTTGCTTCCGCGGAATCGTTACCGGACTTTCGCCGCGAGTTGAAAACGGTCTTCGGGGGCGATGGTGCCAAGCCAAAGCGTAGCCATGATCGATTTAACAACCTAATCCTGAAGGAAGCCGCGAAAATTGCGAAAGGTGCGAATTGCACGTCCGTGCTTGTGTTTGGCGATACCTTTGGTGGCGGTGCCGAGGTGGGTGCAGTGTTTAAGGATTTCAAGACCGTGCTGATCGCGCATGGCACTTCAGACTTAGTGAACGAGCACAACGGCATCGATGAGGTGCTGCCGATTCGTTCGTTTAGTAATCACCGCTTTTCCCAATTGCGCAGTGCGGTATTGATCGGTCTCACGCGTGGGATTTTTGCGAGTAATGAGCGCCTTTGCTGTGTCGGTGGACTGCCGAAAAGCAATCAATTTGATAGTATCACGGTGGTCGATGTGGAGCGTGAATTCGAAACCATGTTGATCCAGAAATCCAATATGCTACCCACTGGTGTGAAGCCAGAAGTGGTCGAGCGTGTCTTGGCAATTGCCACGGAGCTCGCTGTCGAAGGGCGCGAAGGGCACCCTGTCGGTTGTTTGTTCGTGCTTGGAAATGCCGAGAAAATTTCTGAATACACCAAGCCACTCATTTTGAATCCTTTTTACGGATACAAGGATGAGGATCGTAATATTTTGAATCCATTCATGGATGAAACCGTCAAAGAGCTCTCCTCGATTGATGGAGCCTTTATCATTCGTGGCGATGGCGTGTTAATTTCGGCAGGATCACTGATCCATGCGCCCGACTATACACACAACTTGCCGAGCGGACTCGGCAGTCGCCATGCCGCGGCCGCTTCGATCACACAGGTAGAAGATTGCCTCTGCGTTGTGGTTTCCGGGAGCACAGGGCAGGTCACACTCTTCCGGCGCGGCGAGATGCTGCCTCTGATCGAAAAAGCACTGGTGCGGAATAGTTAACGTTGATCGTTGCTGCTTGATCGTTGATGGTTGCCACCGAGTTTCCTGAGATGTCTTGTCTGAGAAACTATTTTTCAGTGCTTTAACGAACAACTTTCAACAAACAACACGTTCCCATGTCCCGTATCCAACAAGCCTTTGCTACTGCCCGTGCCGAAAATCGCGCCGCCTTTGTCGGCTACCTTTGCGCCGGTGATCCCGATCTTGAAACGTCTGTGAAGGCCTGCCGCGCAGTGATTGATGCGGGCGTCGATGTGTTGGAGCTCGGCGTGCCGTTTTCCGACCCGCTCGCAGATGGCCTGACGAATCAATTGGCAGCGCAACGTGCGCTGGAGAGTGGTAGCACCAGTGCGCGCGTGCTGGAGCTCGTCAAAGCCGTGCGCGAATTCAGCGAAGTGCCGATCGTCTTTTATACCTATTACAACCTCGTGTTCGCAAAGGGGAGTGAGGCCTATGCCGCCGAAGCCAAAGCGGCGGGAGCGGATGGAATTTTGACTTTGGATCTGCCGCCCGAAGAAGCTGCCGATCACCTCGCTGCGTGTGAGAAGCACGGACTTGGCACAGTCTTTATCGTCGCACCAACCACACCAGACTCACGCCTGGAGATTATCTGCAAAGCGACGACTGGCTTTGTTTATTATGTCTCACGCGAAGGTGTGACCGGTGAGCAGGCGTCGATGTCTGAAGGTATTAAGGCCCGCGTTGACGTGATCAAACAATACACCGATCTACCCGTTGTGGTAGGCTTTGGTATTTCAAATGCCGATCACGTCAGCACCGTCGCTCAAGCCGCAGACGGCGTCGTCGTCGGCAGCGCGATTGTGAATTGCATCGCCGAAAATCTAGGCGACGCGGCAGCTATTGAAAATGCGCTTACCGCAAAGATGAACACTTTGCTTGAAGGCAATGCCTTGGGTAAGTTGGCGTAGGCTGATTTGGCTAGCGGAGGGAGTTCTACTGCCGCGCATCAAGAATTGTGATGCTTGATGGTTCAGAAGTCTTCGTAGGGGTGCTGCTTGCGGCACCCGCGAGCGTAGGAGACACCACATAACTTCGTGTGCTTACGGCCTTTGCGCGGGTCTTCGCCATTTGACAAGCTCATGGTCACGAGACGAGCAAAGCCCCTACGACAAAATAGGGAAACAGCTTGGACGCACTTTTCATGACAGGAGCAGCAACGCACTGTATGAACACATCGTGGCGTCAGGGAATTATGATAGCGCAAAATGCGCTATTACCCTAAATAGAATGATAGCGCATTAGGAAATGGAATTATCCTATCTTTAATCCGTTTGACTGGGGGCGCCTCGGAATCATAGCGTAAAATGCTCTAATAACTTGTTGGACAAAGAAACAATGCAAACACAACACCAAGCCTGGCACTCTAACCTGAAGAGCAAAGTCAACGAGATTCAGAAACTAGGCGTTTCATTTATCACGTCGAAAGAGAATCGCCTAGGCAGCGAGTCACAGAAGCAACAATTCGAATCACTACAGGAGAAAATCGAATTGAAATTCGAAGGACTTTCTTCGATGTATGGGCCGAATATGCAGCCACCGAACCTAGTGGAGGCACGCCATAAATTTAAGCACTTCAAAGGTAATCTCATCGATCCCGTTCGTCTTTCGGGTTACTTTAAAGCACTAGAAGCCTTACCCCAGATTCTAGTCGAAGCAGAGAAAGAAATCTCATTCGATGAGATCTTCGAAAAGTATAAGGAAGATAAGCGCTTGAATGAGTTAGTTCAGGAACTGATCGAACTACTAGAGCAGATTCTGAATGAAGGTGACGACTATCTTACACCTAGCACCCATCGGGATCTACAGAAGATAATCCACGGCCTAAAACAGAGAAAAAAATCCTCAATCAACGAAATCAATGTTTGGGTAGATTGGAGCATTAGGCTTTGTTTGAGTGTCGTCGATGGGGCGACTGGAGTTCCAGTCGCGACACCTATCTACGAAGCAATCAAGATCGGTAAGGAAGCTAAAGTTCGCATGATGACATGCCACGAGGAAGCACAGCTTACTCTCGCGAAGAACAAAGGAATGAAGCGCGCAGAGAAAGTGCTAATTGATACTCCTTCTGACATCTCAGATGAAGAGCTAACCAAGAAGATCGAACCACCAAAATAACAGGTCCAACCCTCGAGGATGGACAATAGATTTCGCTGGCGCTCATCTATCGCTCTCGTCTACGTTAGTCAGGAAAATGAATAAAACTGAACTACTCCAAGAAATACTAAACCGTCAGCTAAATTGGATAGCAGCGGCCGACTCCAGAATCGGCCTCATTTTACCTCTTAGCACTGTCATGCTTTCGGTTTTAGCAGCACTATCACCTGATGCTGACAGCTGGACGATGCTCTCTGCTATAACATCTGCTATATCTGCTATATTACTTTTCGCCTCTATAATTTGTGCAGCAATAGGAAGCTTTCCTCGCACTTCTGGACCAAAGGGATCCGTAGTTTACTTTGGAGGCATCGTTACACGAGATAACAAAGAGTATTCGCAGGCAATAAATGACCTTTCAGATGAAGCACTACAAGAAGACCTCGCAAATCAATGCCATCGGAACGCTCAAATTGCAGGGCATAAATTTTCATGGGTAAAAAGAGGGATGATAGCCCTCTTTGCGTCTATAATCCCTTGGGTCTTTTCGGTCTATTCACTATACGCTAACTAAATGGCTTTGCTTGACGACATCACTTCTGACGTTTCCAACACCATCTCAACTCAGTGGAACCAGAGAAAGGGCAATAAAGTCCCTTCGACAGAAGATATCGCGTTGTCTGGTGGTGCGGTAGAATTAGATGCAACGTATTTATACACAGACTTGGCTAAGTCATCTCAAATTGCGAAGACCTTTGATCGAAGGATTGCAGCGAAAATATTCAAATCTTTCCATACTACATGTTGCCGTATAATCAGAGCTCATAATGGAACAGTCCTGAGTTTTGACGGTGACCGAATCATGGCAGTGTTTCATGGTAACTCGAAGAATACAAATGCTGCTAAAGCAGCATTAAAAATCAACTACGTCGTCACGTATATCATACGTCCAAAATTCGAGGCTAAATATGATAGTGTCAAAAATGCTGATTTCAGAATATCACATGGAACAGGTATAGACACAGGAACGGTTCTGATTGTTCGAGCAGGTGCTAGAGGAACGAATGATTTAGTGTCAATAGGTCGAGGTCCTAACTTAGCAGCAAAGCTGAGCGACATTCGTGAATCAGGAGAATACCGGACATACATTACCGCTTCTGTTTATAATATGCTTCACGAAAGTGCGAGACTTGGGGGCGATCCGAAGCAAGATATGTGGGAAAATAGATCTTGGACATTTTTGGCTGAAAAAGTTTCTATATATCGATCAACCTTTTGGTGGAAGCCATGAAAGACGACGAACCAGGCAGTAGTGGCCAACTCCGTTCGTGCCTCAATACGTGCTACACGTTGACGATATACAGAAGAAAGAACCCAGATTTTTTAACCGCTTATTATCGCTAATTTACGCTTATCCAGCACGACGTGTCACAGAATTTAAGTCTTAAAAAATAAGCGTCCATAAGTGGAAATAAGCGGTTTGTTCTTCTCTTGCCCAGCGGGCACCCAGTTCATCACCCCTTCGGGGCGGTTCGCCATCTACGCGCTTTCGCGCTCCGTCCAGCTCTGCTGGCCTCTGGGAATAATTGAATTGAACGAATCCTCATTCTTCCATCCTCTGGCGTTAAACAAAAATATGAACGACATTGAAATTGTTTTAGCTGATTTATCATCACCAGAGCATTCTAAGGATATCGTGCTGCTGCTAAGCGAGTATGCGAAGGATGAAATGGGCGGCGGGTCTGAACTCACTGAGTTCACGAAGACCCATTTAATTGAGGCACTCCGAAAGCGTCCCAATTGTTATGTCGTGTTGGCCTATTCGAATAGAAGGCCTGCTGGTCTAGCTATTAATTTTGAAAGTTTTTCGACCTTTGCATGCCGCCCAATACTCAATGTTCACGACTTTTTTGTAGCACCGGAGTTTAGGGGGATAGGACTGGCAAAAGCCTTGCTAGCCAAGGTTGAAGAACTCGCCAGAAAGCTTGAATGTTGCAAGCTGACTCTAGAAGTGCTGGAAGGGAACAAACGTGCGAAAAGCGTCTATCAAAAATTCGGGTTTGATGGCTACGAACTAGATCCAAGGATGGGGCGAGCGATGTTTTACGAGAAAAAGCTAAGCTGAATCTAACATGCCAGTCGTGGCAGCGATCAACACCGCAGTTCACTGTGACGTCATAATATGAGCTCTAAGATCACAGCATTCATCCTCCTTACCTATTGCACGGTGTTCACCGCTTGTCGGAACCTGGATGTTGAACCGAATGCCATCATTCTAGACTACAAGTCCATTCATACGATCACGGCCGTTGATGGAGAAGCACCTGAAAGGATGACGCATCACCTCCATACGGTGATTCCCAATGTCATCGTCAGTCCCGGGACTCATGAGTTTAGCATACTTTACTCGAAGCAAACGACTCCCGGACTGCTCGACTTGAACGCCAAAGAAATAAAAATCGAAGCGACTGTCACGGCAGGCTATTACGTCATTGAAGATCTCAACGGGAGTGTTGTGCTGAAGCCAACAAACATACCTTAACTTGACCATCGGGCATTTTGTTTATTTCTGTCTGGCAACCTTACCAGCCAAACGATTCGGCATTACGCGTAAGACACACACCCACCGACAATGGACAACTCGACCCTTAACGTAAACTTTGACGACCTGCTCGACCGTCTTGCGCAAGCAATCGAGCAGTCTGATGCCACTGCAGTGGTGGAGACGCTGAAGCAAGCCGAAGTCGACGATACCGCCAAGCTTGTTGACCGACTGGATGCTGATCTGCGTAAAGCACTCTTCAACCTGCTCAGCCCCGAGCAAGCAGCCGACGTGCTCGAAAATGTCTATTACTTCCAAGGTGCTGACATCATTGAAGAAATGGAGCCCGATGCGGCCGCGCAAATCATCACTAATCTTGATAGTGACGACCGCGCCGATCTGCTCAACGAACTTGATGATGACGATTCAGAGGCGATTTTGGATGAGCTGGAGCATGGCGTTGCTGCCGAAACGCGGCAATTCATGGCTTATGAAGATGGCACCGCGGGCGCGCTCATGTATAGCGAGTTCGTGTCCTTCAAGGCCAGCATGACGGTTGCGTCAATTCTTCAGGATATTCAGTCCAAGCGGGAGAAATACATCGAGTATGGTGTGCAATATGCCTACGTGCTCGGCGTGGGCGATGCGCTGCTCGGCGTTCTGCCGGTTCGTAATCTCTTATTTGCCAAGCCCGACCAAACGGCCGGCGACATCATGATTCCCAAGCCGATCACGGTCGATGTGAACACACCCGTGCCGGAGTTGGAGCGTTTATTCGAGCAATACAACTTCCTCGGGCTTCCTGTCGTCGATGGCCAGAATCACCTGCTCGGCATCGTCGACCGGGATGCATCCACCGAATCACTGCAAGAAACCGCGACAGAGGACCTGCTCAAACTGCAAGGTCTGATGGGCAAGGAGGAGCTGCGCTCCATGCCTTTAGGCGTCCGAAGCCGGCGACGTCTCTCCTGGTTGAGTATCAATATTGTGCTCAATCTCATTTCCGCCAGTGTGATCGCTTATTATCAGGATACACTCGAAGCCGTCATCGCGCTTGCTGTCTTCATCCCGATCATTTCCGACATGTCGGGCTGCTCTGGCAATCAAGCAGTCGCTGTGTCCATGCGCGAACTCTCGCTCGACCTCATCAGCCCGAAGGAGTTCGGCCGTGTTTTCATCAAAGAGTCGAGCCTCGGGCTCATCAACGGTGCGAGCCTCGGACTGTTGATTGGTTTTTTGGCGTGGTTGTGGAAGGGCAATCTCGTTCTCAGCTTCGTGATCGCTGCTGCACTCGCGCTCAATACGATCATCGCCGTCTGCGTCGGCGGACTCGTTCCGCTATTGCTCAAAGCCATGAAACAAGACCCTGCACTCGCCTCTGGTCCTATTTTGACGACGATCACAGACATGTGTGGCTTTCTCCTCATTCTAGGATTAGCCACGCTTTGCCTGCCTTATTTAATTTAAAGGAAGCGTCACATGCTCGTTGATTCGTAGCGGACTGGCGTCTTGTCATGGCGTAGCTTTAGCGAAGACTGAAGCCATTTCGATCACATGAACCTCCGTCACTGCATAGATCGGAACCGCTTCAGGCTTTGCTGAGCTACGGAACACTGTGTGCTTGTGGCCTTTGTGCGGTCTTCGCGAGCAAAGCCCCTACGGTTTCTTAAATCAATGCATCGAATGCAGTCGTGGCGTTTGCGTAGATAGTGCCATCGGCTTGTGGTTCGATGGTGCTGTCCGCTTCGGGTTGGCAGAAAGTGTTTTCCAGCTCCGAAATGCTTTTACCAAGACTGTTGGAGGCGGCGCGCATGGCGGCTCCTAGGGCGACAGAGCCGCTTACGGCGAGGCGTTGCACCTTGGCATCGAAGATGTCGGCGATGACTTGAGCGATCGCGTTGTTCTTCGATGCGCCGCCGGTGAGGTAGATCACTTCGGGCTGTAGTTGCATCCAATCGGTGCGCAGCTTCATGTTGAGGAATTGACCTTCGACGCAGGCGCGGATCGCGGCGTCGGCATCTACCCAATTTTCAAATGAAGAGCTGCCTTTGAGGATCGGTGCTTCAAGCTCGATGCGTGGACTGATTTCCGGGCGAAAGAAGGGCACCATGAGATTGCCGTCGTTGCCGAGCGGTGTATTGGCAAAGGCTTGCGAGAATTGATCCCAATCGTAGTTGAATTTATCCTTCACGGCTTCACGAGCAAGGGAGCCATTGATGAAGCATTGCAGTGACATCGAACCGGCACTTGGGTTGCCGAAGACGTGACCACTGCCTGTGGGGTCGGCGACGACGTTTGGCATCGCTGCAAAGAATGTGTCGGAGGTGCCGAGTGATATCACGACTTTACCAGGTTGGCTGGCGCCCATGCCGACAAGGCTGCTTGGGTTGTCGCCTGTGAAAATCGTGACAGGCACGCCGGTGGCAAAGCCGTATTTCTTCGTAAAGTAGCTGCTGAGTGTGCCAGCGACCGTGTTGCCTTGAGCGACCGGAGGTAGCTTTTTGAGCAGTTCAGGCGCGGTGGCTTCGAGCAAGTCGGTATCCCAATCCCAGGCGTCAATGTTGACGAGGTTCATACCTGCGCCATCGCCTGTGTCGATGGGAGCGTCGCCGCCGATTAAGACACTGCAGAGGAATGAGCTAACGAGGTGAATGCGGTCTGTCTGCTCGTAAGCAGCCGCGTCGTTTTTATAAAAGCGTCGGATTTGTGGGCCGGTGAAGCGCTCGATAGCGATGGAGCCTGACTTTGCGCAGACGACGGTATCGCCGCCGACAGCGTTGGCAATTTCGCGGCATTCCTCACCGGTTGAGCCATCCATCCAGATCGGAGAGGTCTTGCGGGCAAGTGTCTTCGCGAGTTGTTGGGACAGTGCTTGGTCGGTGGTGAGCGAGTCGATTTCGTAGAACCACTGGTCGTTTAGGTAGACCGAGCCGTGTTGCTGACCTGCGCCGGAAATGGCGGTGACTTTGGAAAGGTCGCATTGCGCTGCGAGCTCCTTGAGCAGCATTTCGAGGGCATCGAGCCACATGAGTGGATCGGAGTGCACTTCACCATTCTCGCCGTCGGGGATGAATCCAGAAGGGGCGTTATACTGCGGGAGTTGTGCGCCGAAATTGACAGATGCTTCTGCGACGACGGTGCCGAGGGCCACATCGATGATGAGTGCGGAGCAACTTTGCGTGGAGGAATCGAGGCCGAGTGCGTAGGACATGGTGGAGCCGTGCTGCGCACGGAGTGAGAAGTGAGAAGTGAGAAGTGAAGAGTGAAAGTAAAATCGTAGCGTGAAGCTTCAGCGAGCGTCCCGAGCCTAAGCTTTGGACACGTTCGTTCGCTAAAGCTTCGCGCTACGAAGTGGGGAGTCTTAGATGAATTCGTTGAGCAGATTTTCCATGCGCTCTTGGCGACCGCTGCCTACGATAGGCTCTGGGTTGTCGAGTGCGTATTTCTCAAGGTCTTCGAAGCTGACTTCGCCGGCTTCGATTTTCGCGCCGATGTCTTTGTCGAAAGTGCTGTAGCGTGTTTGCACAAACTCAGCCATGCGGCCGTCCTTACGGATTGCTGAAGCGACCTTGAGGCCACGTGCAAAGGCATCCATGCCGCCGATGTGGGCGTGCATGAGGTCGATTGGCTCGTGGGACTCGCGACGACGTTTTGCGTCGAAGTTGAGACCACCTGTGGTGAAGCCGCCCATTTCCAATACGCACAGCATGACCTGCGTGGTCAGATACACGTCTGTTGGGAATTGGTCGGTGTCCCAGCCAATGAGCTCGTCGCCACGGTTGGCGTCGATACTGCCGAGCATGCCGGCATTCATGCAGACCGTGAGCTCGTGCTCCATCGTGTGACCCGCGAGTGTCGCGTGGTTGGTCTCGATGTTGAGCTTGAAGTGATCCATGAGGCCGTATTCGCGGAGGAAGTTCAGGCAGGCAGCGGAGTCGGAGTCATACTGGTGCGTCGATGGCTCGCGTGGCTTTGGCTCGATGTAGAATGGGCCGTCGAAGCCGATCTTCTTCGCGTGGTCGACTGCCATGTGCAAGAACGCGCCGAGGTGATCGAGTTCGCGCTTCATGTTGGTGTTGAGTAGTGTTGAGTAGCCTTCGCGTCCGCCCCAGAATGTGTAGCCGAGGCCGTCGAGTTCCTTGGTGCACTCCAGCGCTTTCTTAACTTGTGCGGCAGCATACGCATAGACCTGTGCGTTTGGCGAAGTCGCGCCGCCTTGCGAGTAGCGAGGGTGCGAGAATAGGCAAGCAGTGCCCCAGAGTAGCTGAACTCCGGTTTCTTTTTGCTTTTGCTTGAGCTTTGCGACGACTGCGTCGAGCGCTGCGTTGGAGGCTGCAAGATCGTTGAGCTCAGGTGCGATGTCGCGGTCGTGCCAGCAGTAATAATCGATGCCG